>CAXIAS010000090.1:0-8924 GCA_964022195.1 uncultured Roseobacteraceae bacterium | reverse complement strand
GGGCGGCAACGCCGAGCAGTTCCCAGTAGACGCCATTCCAGTCGGTTGGCGCCAGTATCGGACCACGGATCATACCGACGATGTCGAACATCGAGATGACCGACACCAGAACGGTGTCTTTGAACAGGCCAACGGCGATGTTGACGATGCCCGGGATCGAGATCTTTAGCGCTTGTGGCAAAATGATCAGGCGCATGGCTTGAGTATAGTCCAACCCCAAACTGTCAGCCGCCTCATATTGCCCTTTTGGCAAAGCAGCCAGACCGCCACGGATCACCTCGGCGATATAAGCCGCCGAGAACATTGTGATCATAATGACAACCCGCAAGAACAGGTCGACGGTCGCTTCAGGTGGGAAGAAGTAGGACAGCATCACCGACGCTACGAACAGCAATGTGATCAGCGGCACGCCACGAATGAATTCGATGAACAGAACGCAAATCCATTTGATCAATGGCATAGAAGACTGACGACCCAGCGCCAAGACGATGCCAATCGGCACTGACAAGGACACGCAGGTAAGCCCCAGCATCATGTTTAGCATGTAACCGCCCAAGTCACGGCTTGGCACGGCTACTAGCATAGCATTTTCGTTTGCGTTTTCCGGGATCAGGAAACCGCCCAGATACCAGACGACGACAGCAGCAACGATGCCACCGATAAAGCCCATAGCAAAGCTACCTGTCACCAAACGCTGATAGACAAAGTAGCCCACGACAAATCCTACAAGCGCCAAGATTGGTGTTAGGATTGTGCCGCCCCAGATCAGCCAGAAGGCCGCAAACGGGAACAGAGCCGTGATGATCAGCAACTTGCGTGGCAGGTCAAAGAACAACACAGGGGCAATTGCGACCAACATCAGCACAAATGCCAGATTTGGACGCCAGTAGCCGTCTGCTGGATAAGCAAGACCATAGATCAACTGCGGCCAACGTTCGGTCAACACAGCAAAGCAGGCACCGCGTGTACCGTCGAGAATCTCGCGGCATTCCCGAAGGCTACCTGCGTCCCAGACCCCGTTAAAGATCCAAGGCAGAACCCCCGCAAGGACAGCGTAGATCACATAGATCGACAGCAGAGTGAGGATTGCGTTCGGAATCGTCGCGAACAGGTTTTCGCGCATCCATTTGATCACGCCACGCTCGGCGACGGGTGGGTCGCGTTCTGGCAGGGTCTCGGTCCGCACATAGGCCGTAAGATGAGAGTGTGTATCAGACATCCTAGCGCTCCTTCAATTTTACGGTGTTGTTATAGAAGTTCATGAACATCGAAATCAGCAAGCTGATCGTGAGATAGAAAAGCATCAGAAGCAGAACGCATTCGATGGCACGTCCTGTTTGGTTCAGCGTAATCCCACCCAGTGTTGCGGTGACGTCGGCATAACCCACGGCAATCGCAAGCGAAGAGTTTTTGGTGATGTTTAGATACTGTGAAATCAGCGGCGGAATGATAACCCGCAGCGCCTGTGGCAGGACCACCAGCGACATGATGCGACCGGGGCGAAGGCCCAGCGCGCCAGCAGCTTCGGTCTGACCTTTGGACACCGCCTGAATACCAGCACGCACGTTTTCCGCGATAAAGGCGCCCGTGTAGATAGACAGCGCAAACCACAATGCGATCAGCGGGCCACCCATCTTGATGCCACCCTTAAAGTTAAAGCCCTTCAGCTCGGGGTATTCCCATGTCAGGCCAAGGATCAGGCAGATAGCGATCAGAGGCACCAGCCAGACGGCTAGGTTAACCAACATTGTTTTTGGACGGTCACCTGTCTCGGCCTGTTTTACATCCGCGCGCTTGTTAACCGCCCGTGCACCAAAGAAGGAAGCGACCATCACGCCAAGCACGAGCAGCCAATTCAAGCCGCCGTTGCCATCAGCCCCAAACCCGTTGGTGAAATTGGGGGCCGGCGAGTAGACACCCCGGTTGGTAAAGGCGAACATATCGAAAATCATGGATGAAGTCGCATCATCGCCACGGAATTCCCGCGGGCCAGGCATCACCTGTGTCATGATTGTAAAGATGATGATCAGCCATATCAGAACTGGAATGTTGCGGAAAATTTCGACGTAAAAGGCCATCAGCTTGCTGACCAACCAGTTGTTCGACAGGCGCAGAACGCCAGCCAAAACGCCAAAGATCGTGGCCATTACACAGGCAAGAAACGCCACCAGCAGCGTGTTCAGGATACCCACAAAGGCAGCCTGAAGGTGCGTTGACTGGCTATCGTAGCTGATCAGCGTTTGGTTGATATCATAGCCCGATGGGGACCCTAGAAATGCATAAGAAATCCGCAATCCCGCCGCAGCAAGGTTGTCAGACAAGTTCCCGCCCAAGTACATAAACGCCGCGAACAATGCGAACAGCGCGATGGCTTGGAATGTATATGAACGATATCTTTTGTCGTTGATAAGCATCGACGGGTGAAAGGACCCGGATGGCGGATCGGTGAGCGTACTCATATTGTGTTCCCCGTTTTTCCAATGCGGCCACAGCTCTTTGGCTGACCATGGATCGTCGCGTTGGAATTTTTGTTGGTAGATTAGCGAAAGGGCGCGGTTCTCACCGCGCCCCCAAGTCTTACACTCTTATCCTAGCGGAAAGGTGGAGAGTAGATCAGACCACCTTCGGTCCACATGGCGTTCAGACCACGTGCAAGACCGATTGGTGTGGATTCACCGATGTTCTGCTCAAACAGCTCACCGTAGTTACCGCCAGCGGCGATAGCGTTTTTCGCCCAATCGGCGTCCAGACCAAGCATTGCGCCCAGTTCACCTTCGGTGCCCAGCAGACGGTTGATTTCTGGGTTGTTGGTTGCAGCTGCGGACAGCTCACCAATGTTCGCAGAAGTCACACCCAGCTCTTCAGCTGTGATCAAAGCGTTCAGAGTCCAGCGCGCAATGTCGCCCCACTCGTTGTCGCCGTGACGTACCAGCGGGCCCAGTGGCTCTTTGGAAACGATTTCTGGCAGCAGAACGTGATCGCCAGGTGCTTCGAATGTCGCACGTGTCGCGGCCAGACCGGATGCGTCAGTTGTGTAAACATCACATGCACCAGCAAGGTACTGCTGCTGTGCTTCTGCGTTGGTTTCAATCGGCACAGGCTCGTAAGAGATGTTGTTTGCGCGGAAGAAATCAGCAAGGTTCAGCTCGGTTGTTGTACCAGTTTGGATACATACAGTCGCGCCGTCCAGATCCTTAGCGGACGAAACGCCCAGCTCTTTTGGAACCATGAAGCCTTGGCCGTCGTAGTAGTTTACGCCAACGAATTCAAACGCAAGGTCAACGTCACGGGACATTGTCCAAGTTGTGTTACGTGCCAGTAGGTCGATTTCGCCGGACGCAAGCGCAGTAAAGCGTGTCTTACCAGTTGTTGGAACGAACTCAACAGCCATTGGGTCGCCAAGAACGGCAGCCGCAACAGCGCGACATACGCCAACGTCAAAGCCTTCCCACTCGCCGGATGCGTTAGGAGCAGCGAAGCCAACCAGACCAGTAGTTACGCCACAGTTCAATGTGCCGCGCGCCTTGACGTCGTCAAGCGTGCCAGCATTCGCAACACCAGCAGCCAGACCAGCAACGGTCAGAGCGCCGAGAAATACGGATTTTTTCATTTTTACCTCTTCCTGAGTTTCCACCCGCTTTTACGCAGGCGGTCGTTTTTTGCTCTTGCGAGCGGTTTTTGATGACGGGTTTCCCCCTCAATCGGTCGATAGTGTGCTTATGCTAAACCAAAGGTCAAGACTGGCATTTGGGAAACCTTGCCCTCATTTGGCCCGAATCGGCTATCTGACATGCAATAACAGACGATTTTCCTTTTTGTTGTCAGGCCAGCGCCAATTGATAGAATCGCTCGGCATGTTCAAATGCGGCTTTCTTCTTGGATTCGGTGTCCAGTGCCTCGTCATCCTCGCCCCATTGTTCAATTTGCCAATGCTCGTCAATGCGCGACAATAACCAAGCGTCTTCCACACTGACCGCGCCCCTTGTGACCGCCAACCCCAATATCAGTGACCCCGAAATCGCGATCAGGTCATGGACGGCTGTCAGGGCAAAGTTGTCGAACGACGCAACCTCGACGTGCAGGTTTGACAACAGCGCAGGATCTTGGGGCACATGCATGACCCCCTCTCCTACCGCTAGACGTCCACCGAATTCCGCCTCGGCCCAATCGATTAGCGGGTCCCAGCGATCAGCCTGTCTGGCGATCAGCTCGACCGGACCGGCGGCGCGATAGCATATCAGATCCGTGCCGCCGTATTCTGCCAGCATCGCGACAACCTCGGGTTGTTGCGGGGCGACCTTGTCGATTGCCGAATTTGCGGACCGCGTGACCGGCATCGACAACGGGTCGATTTTTTCGTCCTGAGCGGCCCATTCCGCTGCTGCAGCCTCGGCCATTTTTCGTGTCGGCATGATCAATGGCGTCTTGTTCGGTGTGGCCACGGGCCGCCCGTCCAAAAACACACCGAATCCGTCTTCGCGTGTGTCCGCCTTGGCATCCGCCCAGAACCGTTTTTGTTTTAGGATGCTCATGTGCCTACCCGATCAATTTGTCGATTGCCAAAGGGATTGCCGCAAAACTGTCTACGATACAATCCGCATTCAGGTCCTCGGCCTTATGGTAGCCCCAGCTGACGCCGATCCGGCGCACGCCTGCGGCTTGGGCCATGTCCATATCATAGGTCGTGTCCCCAACCATCACGGCCCTATCGGGGTCGACACCTGTTTCGGTCACAGCGGCCTGCACCATTGCCGGATGCGGTTTGCTGGGGTGAGAATCCGCCACTTGCTGGCTAACAAACAGCCCTTCTAGGCCGTGGCGCTGGATCATCTTGTCCAGCCCGCGTTTTGATTTGCCTGTGGCCACCGCCAACAATGTATTATCTTGCGCGTTCAGCGTCCGCAGCATGTCCAGAGCGCCGTCAAACAGAGGCGACAGCTCTGCGTTGCCGTCGGGGCCGCGCAGGTCGTTGAATGCGTCTTTGTAGGCCTGAACCAGACGGGTTCGTTGGGCCGGTTCACTGTCCGGACACAACACACCAAATGCCTCGGCCAAGGACAGACCTACAATCGACAAAACCTTGGGGCGGTCCAGCATCGGTAGGTTTTCGGATGCAAAAGCACTGGTCATGGCCGCCATGATTTCGGCCTGACTGTCGACGAGAGTCCCGTCGACATCCCAGATTACCAGCCGCAGATCACTCATCGGGCATATTGAACGGGTCTACGGGCGCGTGGCCTACAACCCAACCGACGTAATCCCACGTGGACTGCATGTGATCGGGCAATGGGGCTGTCAGATGCAGCATGGCCCCTGTGAACGGATGTTCGATCGTCAAGGACCGCGCATGCAAATGCATCTTGCGCCCTATCTCTTCGCCCATACCGGCCCCCCAACCGTCGCCCTGATTTTCCTGACTAGAGCCGCCGTATTTGCCGTCACCTACGATCGGGTGCCCGATCTCGGCCATATGGGCGCGCAACTGATGGGTGCGGCCAGTGATCGGAACCAACGCACACCAAGACGCGCGCTGCCCGATGGTATCCATCACGGCATAATCTGTGGTCGCGCGTTTCGCGCCTTCGGTGCTGGCGACATCATTCGGGTGCACGCAGCGCATTTTCTCGTTCTCGCCGCCCTTACCGTGGCCCGGCGCCTTGAGCAGTCCGTATTTGATCGTCGCTGCACGTGGATGGGGCACGCCCGCGATTGCGGCCCAGTAAATCTTGCGCGTTTCGCGGTGCTTCAGGTTCTCGGTCAATTCTTTGGCCGCGATCCGTGTACGAGCCAGCAACAAAACGCCCGACGTGTCTTTGTCCAGCCGGTGAACAAGGCGCGGTTTCTCATCGTAGTCATACATCAACGCCTCGGCCATTCCGTCAATGTGACGTGTGGTTTTGGAACCACCTTGTGTCGCCAGTCCCGCCGGTTTGTTGATCGCAATGATATGGTCGTCCTTGTAAATGACACAGGACTGGATCAGTTTTGCATCTGCCTTGGTCACGCCATGCTTTAGCAGTTTGGCCGCGGCTGCTGCTTCGGCCTCGGACGGTAATGGCGGAATACGAATCGTCTGACCTGTCTCAAGGCGCGTGTTGGATTTGACCCTGCCGCCATCTACGCGGATTTCACCCTTGCGGCACATCTTTTCGATGCGACCTTGGGTCAGGTGCGGGAATTGGCGGCGCATGTAGCGGTCCAACCTTTGATCCCCGTCGTCGGGGCCGATCTTGCGTGTTTGAACGCCGCTCATACTGTCATTCCTTTCGCCAGCCACAGGCCCGCCGCGCAGGCCCCCAGCGACAAGACGACCGAAGCCGTCACATATCCAAATGCCGCGCCAAGGCGGCCTGTCTCGATCAATCGCATCGTATCAAGGCTAAACGCGCTGAATGTTGTAAACCCGCCAAGAAACCCCGTCATCACCAACGGCAACCATGCCTGCAAGCCACGCGCGGCAAACAGGGCCCAGATCGCACCGATAGCGAACGAGCCCGCGACATTAACCGCAAGCGTGCCTGCCGGAAACGCCACGGCCAACCCGACAAGGTAACGCGCCACGGCGCCCAACGCGCCGCCAACAGCAACTGAGATCAAAGGAGTTATCATGCCGCCCATGTGGCGGTTTGATCGGCGCTTGTCAATTCTGGCCGCGTTTGGCCCGCAATCCTGCAAAGAAATCGACCCGCTTTTTCAGATCACGTTCAAACCCGCGATCAACGGGCATGTAATAAATCGGACGCTTCATCGTGTCGGGGAAATAATTTTGTCCCGAAAACCCGTCCTCGGCGTCGTGGTCATAGGCGTATCCCGCCCCGAACCCCTGTTCCTTCATCAGCTTTGTTGGCGCATTCAGGATATGGGCAGGTGGCGGCTCGGACCCTGTTTGCTTGGCCGCATTCACCGCCGCCTTATAGGCCACATAGTTGGCATTCGATTTCGGAGCGAGCGCGAGGTAGACGATCGCCTGACTAAGGGCCAGCTCGCCCTCGGGGCTGCCCAGTCGTTCGTAGGTTTCCCACGACTGAAGGCAGACTGCCTGCGCTTGAGGGTCGGCAAGGCCGATGTCCTCGACCGCCATTCGCGTCATGCGACGGGCGAGGAACCGAGGATCTTCGCCACCTTGCAACATACGCGCGAACCAATAAAGGGCGGCATCTGGGTCAGAGCCGCGGACCGATTTATGCAAGGCGCTGATCAGGTTGTAATGCTCATCCCCTGATTTGTCGTATTTTGCGGCGCGTTTCATCAGGCGCTGGGACAGCCCATCGCGGTCAATCTTGCCGTCGACCTTCCACGCCATAATCTGTTCGATCAGATTTAGCAGGGCACGCCCGTCACCGTCGGCCATTTCCAGCAGCGCCTCTCGGGCGGGGCCGTCTAGCGGCAGGGCGCGATCAAGTTCTTTTTCGGCGCGTTGAGCGAGCCGCTCAAGGTCAGTCAGGTCAAGGCGGGTCAGGATCAACACCTGAGACCGTGACAGGACCGCGGCGTTCAGCTCGAAGCTGGGGTTCTCGGTTGTGGCGCCGACCAGCAAGATGGTGCCATCCTCCATATAGGGTAGAAAGCCGTCCTGCTGTGCCTTGTTGAAACGATGGATCTCATCCACAAACAAGAGCGTGCCCTTGCCGTTCCGGCGACGCATCTTGGCGGCCTCGAACACTTTGCGCAGGTCCGGCACGCCTGTGAAAATCGCACTGATCTGCACGAAATGCAGATCGGATTCATTTGCCAGCAGACGCGCGATGGTCGTCTTGCCAACACCAGGCGGCCCCCAAAAAATGAGCGATGACAAAGACCCGGATTCCAGCATCACACCGAGTGGCGCATCTGGCCCAAGCACCTGTTCCTGCCCGATCACCTCGGACAGGGTTTGCGGGCGCAGACGGTCCGCTAGCGGACGTGGGCCAGCCATTGGCCCAGCGTTGGAGCTGTCAAACAGATCTGCCATTCAATGTCCTCTTGAAAATGACGGAGCAGGAGCAAGCCCGCAAGAACAGCCCACGCAAGCAATATGTTGCGAATTCAACCTGCAACAGCAATACTCTGGACATCTTAGCAAGGAGAAATAGAAAAATGAAGTTTATTGCAATGATCGGTGCAGTTGGAACAGCCACCCTTTTGTCAGGCTGCATGCAAGGCGATGACGGCGGTGCGGACGCCGCAATCGCGGCGCAATTGTCTGGTCGGACGTTGGTCAACGTTGCCAACGGCGCGCGCATTTCAGCGAATGCCGACGGAACCCTAGTTGGTGAGGGTGTCGAGGGCACTTGGCACATCAAAGACGGTGAATGGTGCCGCACAATTGTAAAACCGGAAAAAATTGCGGGATCGCTATGCCAAGGGCTAAGCATCAATGGAGTGACCATGACCTTGGCACGCGCTGACGGTTCGATCGGCACATACACTATCGAATGATTTACGGAACGAAAAAGGCCTCGCTAATGCGAGGCCTTTCAAAATTCTAGGTGCGAGTGCTTTACTCGTCTGCGTCTTCGAATTCTTCCAGACGGGCGCGGTCTGCGGCGCCTTTGGCGTCGACGTCGCGGTCAACGAATTCGATGATCGCCATTGGCGCCATGTCACCGTAGCGGAAGCCGGCTTTGATTACGCGGACATAACCACCCTGACGCTCGGCGTAGCGCGGGCCGAGGATTTCAAAGAGTTTGGCGCAATGCATGTCCTGCTTGAGCTGAGCGCGGGCCTGACGACGGGCGTGTAGATCGCCGCGCTTGCCAAGTGTCACGAGCTTTTCAATGACGCGCTTGAGTTCTTTTGCCTTAGGCAAAGTTGTTTTGATCTGCTCATGTTCGATGAGCGAGCCTGCCATGTTCGCGAACAGCGCCTTGCGGTGCTCATGTGTGCGGTTGAGGCGGCGGTAACCACGTGCGTGACGCATTTGATAGTCTCCATTTTGTTTTATG
>CAXIAS010000089.1:0-9555 GCA_964022195.1 uncultured Roseobacteraceae bacterium | reverse complement strand
TTACATCCAGCGGCACCTGACCATCGGACAAGGCCGACACCGCAGCTTTCATCCGTTTGACATAACCGCCGTGGTCCGCACCAAATACGTCGATCAACTGATCGTAGCCGCGTTGCACCTTGTCATAGTGATAGGCGATGTCGGGCGCAAAATAGGTCCAGGACCCGTCGGATTTTTGCACCGGACGGTCCACATCGTCGCCATGGGCGGTGGATTTGAACAGGGTCTGCTCGCGCGGTTCCCAATCTTCGGGCATCTTGCCCTTGGGCGGCTCCAGCGTGCCGCGATAGATCAGGCCCTTGTCGTCCAGCTCTTTGATTGCCGCTTCGATCCGGCCTGAACCATATAGGGACTTTTCGGAATAAAAGCTGTCCATCTCGATGCCAAGCGCCGCCAGATCAGCACGGATCAGATCCATCATCGCCTCGGTCGCGTATTCGCGCAGCGGGACCAACCAGACGTCCTCGCTTTGGTTCAAATACTCGTCACCAACCTTGGCCTTTAGCGCCTCGCCAACAGGGATCAGGTAGTCGCCGGGATATGTGCCGTCCTCAAACGCGACCTCTTGGCCATGGGCCTCTTGATATCGCAAATAGACCGACCGTGCCAATACATCGACCTGAGCACCACCATCGTTGATGTAGTATTCGCGTGTCACGTCAAAGCCTGCGTAATCCAGCAAACTAGCCAGCGCGTCGCCAAAGACAGCCCCACGGGTGTGGCCAACATGCAAAGGGCCGGTTGGGTTGGCCGAAACATATTCGACCATCATTTTTTGTCCCTGCCCCAGATTGGACCGGCCATAACCCGCATCAGTCAACGCGGCGCGCACAACCCCTTGCCAGACGCGCGGGTCCAGACGCAGGTTCAAAAACCCCGGCCCTGCAACTTCGGCTAGGACCACCCGATCGTCGGCCAGTAGTTTGGCAGCCAGAGTTTCCGCAATTGCGCGGGGGTTCGACTTGGCGGGATTGGCCAACACCATCGCCGCGTTGGTCGCCATATCGCCATGCGCAGCATCGCGCGGTGGTTCAACTGACACGGGGCTAAAGTTCAGCCCGTCAGGCAGGGCCCCTTCGGCAACCATATCATCAAGACACGAGATAACGAGCGAACGGATTTCAGCAAAAAGGTTCATAACGGTTAGGTCCTTGTTGGGCAGATGCCCCAGTTTCAGGCGCGGTTTAGCACGCCTGTGAGGCAGGTCAATGTCAGCTGTCGGCAGGCGGTTGCGCACCGCCCTCAGGCGTGTCGGCACCGGGCGGGCGCATGGCGATGATACGGACGTCCGCAGCACCCTTGACCTCTTCGTCCTTGCGGATCAGCTTGATTACCCCGTCGGGCGAAATCCGCGCCACGACGTGGCTGTCAGGGCGTTCTGCGCGCCACTGCGCAAAGGTAAATTCATCCGAAAACCGCGTGACCCTGAACGACCACCCCAAGCGCACCAGCCGGTCGAGCGTTCTGTGGGTTTCTTGCGGGCCGAAATTGCGTCCGCCCAACGTGCGGGGCAATTGGTGGCGCGCACTCTCGGTTTTTTCACGCATCACCTGAAACACGTTTTCACGCCCGAATTCAGGGGCCAGATCAGTCGCGACAAGCGTGTTGTAAGCATCGTTGGACGTGGCCGCCACGATCGTCGCATAGCTGACCAGTTCCAGCCTATGCTCTGCGGCCTCGGACAGGATATCGCCAGAGAATGTCTCGATCCCCATCTCACGCGCGAGCCGCAGGTTACCATAGTTGGGGTCGGTCATCAGCACCGGCACGTCCGCCTTTTTCAACGCCTCCGCAAAGGCGGTCGTCCACGCTGATCCCCCGATAATCAACACGCCGGGTGTGTCCGCCCCCGTCAAGCCAAGGAACCGCGCAAACGGCGCCAGCGTAAACCCGTGCAAAACAACAGTGACAGCCACCAGAACAAAGGCCAGCGGGCCGATCAATGCCGCGTCCTCGAACCCCAGATCCAGCAATCTGGCCCCGAACAGGCCGGCCACCGCCACCAGAACCACGCCTCGTGGACCGGTAAACGCAACGAGGATCTGTTCGCGCCAAGGCACACCAGACCCCAACAACGACACCAGTACAGTTAGCGGGCGCGCCACGAGGATGACCAACGCCACGAACCAGACAGCCCGCCAGTCGAGCTGAGCCAAAGCGCTAAAATCCAGCCCTGCGGCCAGCAAGATGAATACTCCGGATACCAGCAAGACAGTCGCGTGTTCTTTGAAACGCCGCAGTTCTTCGTAGCTGGGCAAGTTTGAATTGGCCAAGACGATACCCATGATTGTCACGGCCAGCAGACCGCTTTCGTGCAGCACTGCATCGGTCACCGCAAACACGGCCAACAACGATGCAAACAGAACCGGAACTTTCATATACTCCGGCACCCACGCGCGTTTGAACGCCCTCGCAAGCCCCCAACCGGCAGCCCAGCCGACGGCACTTGCGAAACCGATACCGGTCACCAGTTCGCGCACCGCCTCGCCCCCCGTGACGCCGGTATTCAGGACCGAGACGACCTCGAACGCCAAAACTGCGGCCAAGGCCCCGATTGGATCGTTGACGATCGCTTCCCACTGCAACAAAGCAGCGGGGCGCTTGGATAGACGGGCTGTGCGCAAGAGCGGCGCAATAACAGTGGGCCCTGTGACGATCAGAATCCCGCCAAATACCGCCGAACTTTCCCACGACAGTCCGGCACCATAGCGCAACGCCAATGCCGATGTCAGCCAGCCCAGAGGGGCGCCAATAAACACGAGCCGCCGCACGCCTTTGACAGCATCCTGCAACGAATGGAAATTCAAGGTCAGTCCGCCCTCAAACAAGATGATGGCAACAGCGATGGATATCATCGGCCCCATGAGCGGTCCGATATCACGCGCCGGATCAAACACCCCCAATACAGGGCCGATGATGACGCCCGCCACCAGCATCAGCACGATCGCAGGCATCCGCAACCGCCACGCCAGCCATTGCGACCCCACGCCAAGCGCCCCAACCAGCGCAAAGGCCATGACGGGCTGCATCGCCCCAACTGCGGTTTCAACTGCCATCAATCACACCTTCTGGTATTTCTTCGCCGCCTATCAGGCGTTTATGTTCTTGAATTGCAAAGCGGTCTGTCATGCCGGCTATATAGTCGGCCACGATACGGGCCAAAGCAACCTTGCCCTCGGCTTCGGCCACGTCTTTGCGCCATTGTTTCGGCAACTCGGCGGTGTTTTCCATGAAAAACGGGAACAGGTCGTCCACCATCTGGGTCACGACCCTGCGCATTTCGACCACGGCAGGCGCACGGTACATGCGGGTAAACAGGAATTTCCGGATCACCTTTAGGTCGGCCCATAATTCGGGCGAAAACTGCACCATCATCCGTCCCGCATGGCGCACGTCATGCACTGATCCGGGCGCAAGTTCAGACAGATTACGGCGGCTGACCGTGATCACGTCTTCGACCAACACGCCAAAGAACCGGCGCAGCGCCTCGTGACGACGGCGATAATAGTTCAAATTGGGGTATTTTGCATCCACGCGCGCAAAACAGTCGGACAAGATCGGCAATTCGGCCAATTCATCGGTGCTGAACAGCTCGGCCCGTAACCCGTCGTGCAAATCGTGGTTGTTATAGGCGATGTCGTCAGCAAGTGCCGCCGCCTGCGCCTCTGCGCTGGCATGTGTATGCAGTTCCAGATCGTGACGGACGTTATACGCAGCCAACGCCCAAGGGATTTCGCCAGTCACTGGACCGTTGTGCTTTGCGATGCCTTCCAAACATTCCCACGTCAGGTTCAGCCCGTCCCATTCGGCATAGTGCCGCTCGAGGTCAGTGACAATCCGCAGCGCCTGCGCGTTGTGATCGAAACCGCCGAAAGGCGCCATCAGACGATCCAACGCCTCTTCGCCTGTATGACCAAATGGCGTGTGCCCCAAATCATGCGCCAAGGCTACGGCTTCGGTCAGTTCCACGTTCAATCCCAATGCTGCGGCCACGGTCCGCGCCACCTGCGCCACCTCAATCGAATGGGTCAGGCGGGTGCGGAAATAGTCACCTTCGTGTTCGATGAACACTTGGGTCTTGTGCTTGAGCCTGCGAAAGGCGCTGGCGTGAATAATCCGGTCGCGATCGCGCTGGAAAGGTGACCGAAAGAAACTCTCTTCTTCAATGAATAGCCGACCACGCGCGTTCTGGGGGTCAGTTGCAAAAAGACTTGCCATATAAGGGAATTCCTAGGACACAAACTGTATTTCACGCCACCCTAGTTTAACATCTTCGAATTTGGCACCCCATAGGGGAACGTTGTTTATTTTTTCTACGCTCGAGGCGACAAACTTTTGAACCAAGTCGTTTTCAAGAGGCAAAAATGCCTGACAAAACACTTAGCCCGCTCTCTATTGTTATGTTTCCAAGGGAAAATACAAGGATTCGACGTCATCCAGCAATGCAATCCTGATCAAGACTTTGGGCACGTCGCGCGATGTAGCAACGCAAAAGCATCAACCCGTAACAAATCAACTGCTCAAGTCACTGTTGCGCCGAGTGGGTCTCGGACAGTTTTCAGTCTGTGGCTGCAAGCCCGCGGTCTTGTCTCTCAAGACAATCACAAATGGATCAATGCCAAAGCACCAGATGTCTACCCCAATCTCGATTATTCAGGCATACTTGTCCTGCGACATATCCGATACAGCACCAAAAACGGGACGGCACAACGCTTGCCCGATTGGCCAAAATCGCCCCGTTCTTTTAAGAATAAGGATGGTATTGGGGCGATGGGTCTCGCGATTTCGAAGACGGCATGTATTTTGAAATCGCGGATAAAACCCGTTGCAAATGGCACCCGGACGGGAAATTCGGCGAGCGGGTCATAAAACGCCAGACAACATCAAAATTGACCCCACGTGGCGATGACCGTGCAGACGTCAAACGGTTGCCGCAACTGCTCGCACAAAAGGTAAAAGGTTTCTTGGATGGCGACGATTTTTGACCAATCCCACAAGCGATCGTAATCGATTTTCAAGTTGAGGCGGGATTGCCTCCCGACGCGATTGTGGGTTCAAAAACTTGGGCGAAACTGCGTGCTGCCAATTGTAAGCAGCAAAAAAGTAGCTAGATTGGGGTCAGGCGCTAGAGCCGTGCGCGACCCAGTATCGGCGCCTTGATCGCCGGAATACACCAGACAGGACAAACCATGCTGACTATTCCCCCCAAAGTAACCGACCGTGCCTTTGAACGTCTGGCCGAGATCGGCGCGGCGGCCCAAGGCAAGGCCTTGCGCGTGGCGGTAGAGGGCGGCGGCTGTTCAGGTTTTCAATATGAGATCGATCTGGACGTAGCAAAGGACGATGACCTGATCCTACAGGGATCGGGTGAAAAAGTACTGATCGACGCGGTGTCCCTACCCTTTTTGGCGGATGCGACGATTGATTTCAGTGAAGAGTTGATTGGCGCCCGGTTTGTCATAAACAATCCGAACGCCACCAGCGCCTGCGGTTGCGGCACCTCGTTTTCTATGTAGCCAACGCGCGAGCCGCTTTGAATGAAATCAAGCGGCGCGATCCCTCGTCCCACAAATCCAGCTTAGCACAGCGGAAGCTATCAATCAGGGTCAGGCGGCTTTGCTCGACCAGTTCTGCATGATCACGCAGAACCTCTGGTAGACGATAAAACGGAATACGCGAATAAAGGTGGTGCACATGGTGGATGCCGATATTTCCGGTCAACCAGCGCAGGACCTTGGGCAGGTCGTAATGGGACGACCCGTGCAGCGCGGCCTCGTGCAGGTCCCAATGCTCGTTCGGGTCCCAATGGGTATGTTCGAACTGATGCTGCACGTAAAACAACCACATTCCGATGGACGCTGCGACAATCGTGGATGGCAGGAACACCAGCAACAATGCCCCAAGACCCAGAAAATAATAGATCGCCAATAGAACGACCAAAATGGCAGCGTTAGTGGCCATTGCGCTGATCCAATACCGCGCGCCCGCCCGCATCAAGCCCAAAGGGATGCGGTTTTGCAGCAAAAACAAATAGCTGGGTGCCAAACCGAACAATGTAATCGGGTGACGGTAGGCGCGATACGCCAGACGCCCAAGCCAGCTACGGGCCTCGTATTCGGCGACAGTCAGGGTCATAACGTCACCAATACCGCGGTGATCCAGATCCCCCGTGTGGCCATGGTGGATCGCATGGGTGCGTTTCCAGACGTCGTATGGGGTCAGGGTAATCACACCCAAAACCCGCCCGATCCAGTCTTGTGCCGTACGATTGCTGACAAAGGCAGCGTGACCGCAATCATGCTGAATAATGAACAGGCGCAGCAAAAACGCCCCGTTCACGGCAGACATCGCAAAAGCGGCCAGATAACTGTATTGCAGTACCCAGCAGGCCGCGACCCAAAGGATCAGATACGGGGTCAGAGTTATTCCTAATTCCACAACCGAACGAAGGTTGCGCGGGGAGCGATACTTGGACAGCACGGACATCCAGTCACGTGCGGCCATGTTGCTATCAGCTTGGGTCATGATACGCCTGTTGTTGCCTTGTTGTCGAACTGCCTAAACGTAAAATCCGAACGATCCTAGGGTTAATCCCAGATGAAGTTGAAGATTTTGTGAAAACTTGACCGACTTGCCAGCAGGCGCGGCTTGGGTCACAACAATCAGCACAATGCAAAGGGTGCCAGATGAAAATTGCGACGTTCAACATCAACGGGGTCAAAGCCCGCATCGATACTTTGCTGGCATGGCTTTCTGACAGCGCGCCAGACGTGGCAGTGTTGCAGGAAATCAAATCGGTAGACGAGAATTTTCCGCGCCAAGCCATTGAAGATCTTGGATATAACGTCGAAACCCACGGTCAAAAATCTTTCAACGGCGTGGCCATTTTGTCCAAACTCCCGTTAGAGGACGTGACCCGCGGACTGCCCGGCGACGACACCGACGAACAGGCCCGCTGGATCGAAGCCACGGTCGTTGGCAAACAGGCGGTTCGTATCTGCGGGCTGTATTTGCCCAATGGCAACCCTGCTCCGGGCCCGAAATACGACTACAAATTGGCATGGATGGAACGGCTGCACGCCCGTGCCAAACTGCTCATGGAACTTGAGGAACCGGCGCTAATGTGTGGAGATTACAATATTATTCCGCAGGCCGAAGACGCTGCACGCCCTGACGCATGGCGCGATGACGCGCTCTTTAGACCGCAAAGCCGCGCTGCATTTCGCAACATCGTCAACCTAGGGTTCACCGAGGCGTTTCGCGCACGCAATTTCGCCCCCGAGCAGTATTCGTTCTGGGATTACCAAGCAGGGGCATGGAACCGAAATGACGGCATTCGTATCGACCATTTCTTGCTAACGCCGCAATGCGCGGATTTGCTAAATGACTGCTGGATAGAATCGGAATTGCGCGGACGTGATAAACCGTCGGACCACGTGCCTGTTTGGGTAGATTTGGACCTGTAATCAGATCGTTACATCATGATCATAAAGCCAACTTAGACGGTTCAAAAACGCATTTGGCGCCACCGCGCCCAAAGTTTTTAACGCCAAAAAGGAAATGGTGCGCCGCGGTCCGGACAGATGGTAGTTTCGCGCATTCGCATTGGCCGCCGAGATCGCACGAACCACACGGTCACGCCGCAATTGCTGGTATCGGGCAAAGGCGGCCCGAACAGATCGATGCTCTTGGCAGCAGCGCGCTAGAACATATGCATCCTCAATCGCCAAATTGGCCCCTTGCGCCAAAAACGGCAGGGTTGGATGCGCGGCATCACCTAACAGGGCAACTGGACCCTTGTGCCAGACCGGTGCAACCGGATGGCGGAACAGCCCCCACACATGCGGCTGTTCGACACCAGACAGTATCTGCCGGATCTGAGGTGCGAGGTCAGAGAATGCAGATTGGAAATTCTCCGACGTATCATGGTGCGACCACCCCTCTTGCGCCCAGTGCGCACGTTCTTGGACCGCGACGATATTCATCACTTCATCTGACAGCGGATAGGTCACGACATGTTTACCCGGCGCCATCCAGATCCGAGCCTCGGGCGACATCGCGTGCATCGGGACAACGGCGCGCCAAGCGACTTGGCCGGTGAACGTCGCGGGAGTGGCATCTGGCGACACATAGTGGCGCAGCACCGAATTGATACCATCAGCCCCGACGACAATATCGGCCTTGAACGTGCCATTGGATGACTCAATCTTGCCGTCAGCAGAAACACCCGTCACCGTCACGCCCAAATGGACTACCGCACCGGCGGCTTGCGCGGCGGTGCCAATCACGTGCAAGAGCTGTGCACGGTGAAAAAACCGATAGGAGGGGGTTTGTTGCGATAAATCAAACCGGGTGACCTGCTGCCCCGTTATGCCGTCGACAGGCACAACGGCTTTGGCTGATACACCGGTTTTTTCAACCTCAGACTCGAGCCCCAGCGCATTCAAAACCCGTGTTCCGTTGGGCGTAATCTGGATCCCTGCGCCCACTTCTTGCAACTCGGGCGCGCGTTCCAAAACAAAAACCTCCGCCCCGTTACGGGCGAAGGCCAACGCAGCCGTAAGGCCGCCAAGTCCAGCACCAACAATCGCAACTGTCTGGCGCTTGGTCATGTCTTAGTCCTTGCGATGAACCTTTTCGCCACGTTCATGACGTTCTTGCGCCTCAAGGCTCATGGTCGCGATGGGGCGTGCGTCCAGACGCTTGAGCGAGATAGGCTCGCCAGTGATATCGCAATACCCAAATTCTCCTTCATCGATACGGCGCAGGGCCCCGTCGATTTTGCTGACCAGCTTGCGCTGCCTGTCGCGGGTGCGCAGCTCAATGGACCGATCCGTTTCTTCGGATGCGCGATCAGCAATGTCAGGAATATTGCGGGTCTGGTCTTTCATACCGGCGACCGTGTCGCGGGTGTCTTCTAGCAGCTCGGCTTTCCAATTAAGCAATTTGCGGCGGAAATACTCGACCTGCTTTTCATTCATAAATGGTTCATCTTCGGCCGGACGATAATCATCTGGCAAGAAAACTTCTGCTTTCATGGTTGATCCTTTGTCGTCTACGACGTCTGCTGTCGATTGCTTTTCAGACATCTCTCACCCCTTATTTTCCGACCGTTTAACGCGACCACAAAGCGATGTCACCCCCCTGATTTTCCGACTGGCAAAGAGTTGAAGCCGCAGCACTTCCTGTTAGGGTGCCCCAAACCAGTTAAGGATCTAAAAGAATGCAGTTTTCCGGCACTGACAACTATGTTGCAACCGACGACCTGACAATGGCAGTGAATGCCGCAATTACGCTAGAGCGGCCTTTGTTGGTCAAGGGCGAGCCAGGCACAGGCAAGACCGAACTGGCCCGTCAGGTCAGCGCCGCCTTGGGCCTGCGGATGATTGAATGGCATGTCAAATCCACGACCAAGGCGCAGCAGGGCCTGTATGAATACGACGCCGTCAGCCGACTTCGGGACAGTCAATTGGGCGACGAAAAAGTCCATGACGTCGCCAACTACATCCGCAAAGGCAAATTGTGGCAGGCTTTCGAGGCCGGTGAGCGGGTTGT
>CAXIAS010000088.1:0-9719 GCA_964022195.1 uncultured Roseobacteraceae bacterium | reverse complement strand
CGATACAATATTTTACGCAATGACGGCCTCATCGGGTAACGCACTTTCCTTTAGCGTGGGATCTGTTTGTGGCGTTGTGCTGGGCGCTGCACTAGGGTCTTATTCCAAGGGCCATTTTCGGTGGGAAGCCTGCGACGACCCCAGAGAGCTGCGTCGCCAATTGCTCGGCGCGGCGATTATGGGACCCGGTGCAATTCTTGCGGTTGGGTGCAGCGTCGGCCAAGGTATCTCGGCATTCTCATTGCTCGCATTCAGCGCACCTGTCGCCTTTGCCTCCATCTTTGTCGGCGCAAGCATTGGGCTTCGGCAATTGATTTCGGGCTTTGCCCCAATCGACTAGCGCTCGTCCGGCCTTATGGACAGGGATCGTATCCATGCCAGGCGTGTATCCCAAAAGACCCCCAATGACCCAGTCAATATCGGCCCGCTGCACATAGCCGGATCGCGGACTTATGTTTCAGACCACGACATCGTTGGTCTCAGCCATTGGGGCGCTTAGGCCAATCAGTGTCTAATCAACGTCGAACTGACCGCTCTGGCGGGCGGCAATCATAGAACCGTGCAAATCTTGTGCCCAGGGCCAAAAAGAAGGCGGACTTTCGTTACAACAGCATCACCATCCCATGTGACGCGGTCGATTGTGAACAAGGCGGCTGTTTCGGGGCATCCAAGGGCGGCGGCCTCGTCTCGGGTCGCTGAGGTCGCAGCGAACACAATCTCCCCGTGGGTATAGGGCGCATGTCTTAGCAACCACTCGTTTGCGCTGATGGTTTCAAAGCTCTCTTTCAAAGCGCCGGGAACGACATCTGGATCAATCCAGCGATCTTCAAATGCGTAAGGGAGTTCATCGGCCAAGTGCAAAGCACAAACGTGCAACAGCGGGCGACCGGCAGAATGCATCAGTTGGCTGACTGCCACAGGTGGCACAGTCAGATCGCGTTTTACCCTGCGATACCCGTAAATTTTCCCAAGCTCTTCGATTTCATTTCGAATGACAGGTATCGTCAGCGTCGCCTTTGCGGCAGGTTGCACTGCTACCCGTGTTCCCGCCTTGCGGCGCCGGTCCAACAAGCCAGATTCTGCGACAGCCCGCAGCGCACGATTTACGGTGGTGCGGGCGCAGCCGAACTCCAACGCAAGGTCAACTTCGTTCGGAATCAGATCGCCCGGCGCCCATTCACGGGCATGGATTCGGCGCAAGACTTCGGTCTGCACACTTTGCCAGTTTCGAAACGAAGGAGTGTTCATAGAGCGTCTTTCAGGTCCTCGATCGTGCGCTTGTAGGCTGCTAAGATGCTATCGCGCGCGATGTGTTCGCCGTTTACTACCATGTGTCGACCCGCAGACCAAACATCCGTGATCAATCTATCGTCGCCAGTAAATATCCAAGCGTCCAGACATGTGTCTTCTGATCGCCCCCACATGAATGGGTTGTCGGTATCAAGTGCCATCATGTCGGCCCAGCAGCCCACCTCGAGCCGCCCTGTCTTGCGCCCGATGGCTTGTGCGCCACCGCGCAGGATTTCTTCAAACGTCCGCCGACCCGTCGAAAAACCGGAAGAAGCCAAAGCGGCACGTGTCCCGTCGCGCAGGCGTTGTGAATAATCAAGAGTTCGCATTTCTTCACTCAGCGCGATGCGGATGTTGCTGTCAGACCCGATCGCAATGGCACCGCCAGCGTCCAACCAGCGCACAGCATCAAATATACCGTCCCCCAGACTGCTTTCGGTAATCGGACATAGTCCTGCAACCGCACCTGAACGAGCCAGACGAACGGTTTCTTGCGGTGTCATTTGGGTGCAGTGGATCAGGCACCAGCGTGGGTCCAACTCCATGTTATCCAATGCCCATTCGACGGGACGGGCGCCCCAATGCGCTTGGACTTCGTCGACTTCTGGAACTTGTTCAGCCAGATGCATGTGGATGGGACCATGTGGAAAAAGTGCCCCATAGGATCGCAGGTTATCGACGCCAACCGCGCGCAACGAATGCGGGGAAACCCCGTAGTCAGTGTCGTCGGGAAGGGCGGACAAAGCGCCAACCGCGCCATCGTGCAGTGTCTTGAACCTGTCCAAATCATTTCCGAACCTGATTTGCCCAGCGCCCAATTCGCGCCCATCGCATCCGCCAAATTCATAGTGAACAGGCAAAAGGCACAGACCGATGCCCGACTGCGATGCCGCTGACGCAACCCGTTCAGACATTTCGGCTATGTTATCATAGGGCGAGCCATCCGGTTGGTGATGCAGGTAATGGAACTCGGCATTGGTCGCATATCCCGCCTCCAGCATTTCCATCTGCACAAAGGCGGTGATCGCCTCGACATGGTCCGGGGTCAGCCTGTCGAGAAAACGGAACATCAGTTGTCGCCATGTCCAGAAACTGTCGTTCGGGTTCGCTCCGCGCCTCTCGGTCAGGCCCGCCATTGCCCGTTGAAACGCGTGGCTATGCACGTTCACAGGCGCGGGTAGCACCATACCGGCCGTTGTGCCGACCATCGCTGACCCGGTCTGCACATCAAAAATTCGCCCGTCGTCGGCCACGTCGATACGAACATCTGATGCCCAACCGTTTGGCAGCAATGCCGTTTTCGCCCAGATCGTTTTCATAGTGCACTCGCTTGACAAAATTAATATGTATGCACATAAAATCGCAAACCACGCTACTTAGCAAGTGAGACCACCGATGCTCTTGACCAATGCGCACATTGCGACCCTGCAAACCGATGACTGCTTTGGTCTCATCCGGAACGGCGTGATTGCACTGAACGGCGAGTCAGTTGAATGGATAGGAGCGGCAGAAGATTTACCTGACGTTCTGGGACGCCAAGAGGCGCATGATCTGGGCGGGCGGCTTGTCACACCTGCGTTGATCGATTGTCACACTCATATTGTTCACGGCGGCAACCGCTCTGCCGAGTTTGAACAACGGCTCAACGGCGCCAGTTACGAAGACGTCGCGAAGGCTGGTGGCGGTATCGTTTCGACAGTAAAGGCCACGCGAGCCGCATCCGAGCAAAGCCTGCTCGAGGATGCTCTGACGCGCGTGGATGCATTGATCGCGGAGGGCGTCACGCTGATCGAAGTGAAGTCCGGCTACGGGCTGGACCGAGACACCGAACTGAAAATGCTGCGCGTTGCCCGTATGATAGAAAAAGTGCGACCAATTGATGTGCGGACCAGCTTTCTTGGCGCTCATGCCGTTCCAGCCGAATTTTCAGGCCGGCCAGACGCCTATATCGACGAGATATGCATCCCGACGTTACGTGCGGCCCATGCAGAAGCGCTCGTGGACGCCGTTGACGGATTCTGTGAAGGCATCGCTTTTGACGCATCACAGATTGAGCGCGTCTTTGCTGCGGCGGTTGACCTAGGCTTGCCAGTAAAACTGCATGCGGAACAATTGTCCAACATCGGCGGAACGCAACTGGCAGCCAGATACGGCGCGCTTAGCGCCGACCACGTCGAATATGCAACCCACGCCGATGCCGTGGCCCTGGCCAGAGCAGGAACCGTTGCGACCGTTCTTCCCGGTGCCTTTTATACCCTGCGCGAAACACAAGCCCCGCCGATCCAGTCGTTCCGCGATCACGGCGTGCCGATAGCCTTGGCCACCGATTGCAATCCAGGCTCCTCGCCGCTGGCCTCTCCACTGCTTACGATGAACATGGCCTGCACCTTGTTCCGCATGACGCCACTTGAAGCGTTGCTAGGGGTGACCGCCCACGCCGCAGGCGCATTGGGTGAAGAGAACCGCGGCCGCATCGCTGTTGGCGCGCGTGCCGATCTTAACATCTGGGACGTGTCCCATCCTGCAGAGCTATCTTATCGCATCGGTTTCAACCCGCTGCATTCTCGTATTTTTAAGGGGTCGTTATGACTATAACTTTGATGCCAGGCGCTGCGACCTTGGCCCAACTGCACGACATTTGGTCGAACGACAGGCCGGTTCAGCTCGACCCGTCATCGCATACCGCGATCAAGGCCGCAGCGGAAATGGTGGCGAAGGCTGCCGCAGGTGATGATGCGGTCTACGGAATAAACACTGGCTTTGGCAAACTCGCCAGCGTCAAGATTGCCCCCAAGGATGTGGCGACCCTGCAACGCAACCTGATCTTGTCCCATTGCTGCGGAGTTGGCGATCCGCTCGATACCGCGACGACACGTTTGATGATGGTGTTGAAGCTGCTGTCGTTAGGGCGCGGCGCGTCAGGGGTCGCCATATCGACCGTCAAAATCCTTGAGACAATGCTTGCCAAAGGCGTCACACCTATCATCCCAAGCCAAGGTTCAGTTGGAGCGTCGGGCGATCTGGCCCCGCTGGCACATATGGCCGCTGCAATGATTGGCGACGGCGAGGCGGTGTTCAACGGCACAAGAATGCCATCGGATCAGGCACTGTCCCACGCTGGGATCTCGCCGATTGTTTTAGGCGCAAAAGAGGGCCTTGCACTCATCAACGGCACGCAATTCTCGACTGCTTGTGCCTTGGTCGGGCTTTGGGGAGCATGGCAGAATGCCGCGACATCGGTTTTGACCTGTGCGCTGTCCACCGATGCGATCATGGGGTCCACAGCGCCCCTACAAGACGCGATCCACACCTTGCGTGGCCACGCCGGGCAAATTGCCGTCGCACGGGCGCAGCGCGCTTTGATGGAAGGGTCACAAATCCGCGCAAGTCATGTCGACGGCGACACACGTGTTCAAGACCCATACTGCATCCGCTGTCAGCCGCAGGTCACTGGGGCTGCCATGGACGTCTTGCATTTCGCCGCACGCACTTTGGAAACCGAGGCGAACGCAGTGACAGATAACCCGCTCGTATTGGTCGATGACAATCTGATCGTATCGGGTGGAAATTTTCATGCCGAACCCGTCGGTTTTGCCGCCGATCAGATTGCGGTCGCAGTGTCCGAGATCGGCGCAATTGCGCAACGTCGTGTGGCATTGATGGTTGATCCAACGCTTAGCTGTGATTTGCCCCCGTTTCTTACGCCCAATCCGGGTTTGAACTCGGGGTTGATGATCGCCGAGGTGACCACTGCCGCGCTGATGAGCGAAAACAAGCATCTCGCCAATCCCTGCACCACCGACAGCACCCCGACCTCTGCCAACCAAGAGGATCATGTCAGTATGGCCGCCCACGCTGCACGGCGCCTGTTGCGGATGAACGCGAACCTGAATGTTATCCTTGGGGTCGAAGCGATGTGCGGCGTGCAAGGGATCGAATTCCGCGCGCCGTTACAGACCAGTGCGCCATTGCAAGCCGCAACCGGAACGTTGCGTGCTGAGGTGCCTGCAATAGCCGACGATCGGTATATGGCACCGTCAATCGAAGCCGCAGGCGCACTGGTGGCATCTGGTGCATTGGCGGCATCGGTCGACTTGCCTGACTTTGTTAAAGGCCACATGGAATGACGCCAGTAACAGTGAACCGAGGGTCCGGTCCGCTTGTTTTAGGGTTACCTCACACGGGGACCTTTGTGCCGCCCGATGTTGCGTCTCGTCTTAACGACAATGGGCGCGAGCTGGCGGACACTGACTGGCACATCGACCGGTTATACGATGGTCTTTTGCCCGACGTCACAACAGTAAGAGCCAACTTTCATCGTTACGTCATTGACCCAAACCGGGACCCAAGCGGGGCCAGCCTCTATCCCGGCCAAAACACTACGACACTTGTGCCGTTAACGGATTTCGACGGGATGGCGATTTGGGATGCGCCACCCACAGCACACGATATCGAGACAAGGCGCGCGCAATTTCACGAGCCCTATCATGCCGCGTTGCGCGCGGAATTGGAACGCGTGCGCGACATGCACGGCGCAGCGATCTTGTATGATTGCCACTCGATCCGGTCCGATATTCCATTTCTGTTTGATGGCATCCTGCCGGATTTCAACATCGGGACAAACCTCGGGGCCACTTGCGACGTGCGGCTAGAGGATACGACCGCGGCCATCTGCAAGGCGGCCACGGATTACAGCACTACGGTCAACGGCCGCTTCAAGGGCGGCTGGACGACGCGTCGCTACGGGCAATCGCACGACGGCATCCACGCGATCCAGATGGAACTGGCTCAATCTACTTACCTACAAAATGAGTCCGCACCTTGGACTTATGACCCTGCCAAGGCTGGCCGCTTGCGTCCGCACTTGGCGCACATCCTTACTGCTTTGGCCGCTCTGGCCCCATCCTTAGGAGGCATCCGATGACCATATCCCGCCACAACCAACGTGACGTTTTCCCACCAACAGGCACCCAGATCACTGCCAAGAGTTGGTTAACCGAAGCGCCAATGCGGATGTTGATGAACAACCTGCATCCTGACGTGGCCGAAAACCCGCATGAACTGGTGGTCTATGGCGGCATCGGGCGCGCCGCGCGCACGTGGCAAGATTTCGATGCAATCGTTGCCGCGCTCAAAGACCTTGAAGACACGCAAACACTGCTGGTGCAATCAGGCAAACCTGTCGGCGTATTCAACACCCACAAGGACGCACCCCGTGTGTTGATCGCGAATTCCAATCTTGTGCCGCATTGGGCGACGTGGGACCATTTTAACGAACTCGATCAAAAGGGCCTAGCGATGTATGGCCAGATGACTGCGGGGTCGTGGATCTACATCGGCACCCAAGGCATCGTGCAAGGCACCTACGAGACATTTATGGAAGCTGGCCGTCAGCATTATGATGGCGACCTTTCGGGGCGTTGGATTTTGACAGGCGGTCTGGGCGGCATGGGCGGCGCACAACCATTGGCCGCTGTAATGGCGGGGGCGTGTTGTTTGGCCGTTGAATGTGACGAGACCCGCGCCGATTTCCGCCTGCGCACCCGCTATGTCGATGAAAAGACCCATGATCTGGACGAAGCCTTGGCGATGATCGACCGCTGGACAAAGGCCGGAGAAGCGAAATCCGTGGCCCTGATCGGCAATGCGGCGGATGTGTTTCCCGAAATGGTCAAACGCGGCGTCATGCCCGATGTGGTCACCGACCAGACGTCAGCCCATGACCCCGTTCACGGTTATCTGCCCCAAGGCTGGACCGTGGCCGAATGGCGCGAGAAGCAAGAGAGTGACCCCAAAGCGGTCGAGGCCGCAGCCCGTGCCTCGATGAAGGTGCAAGTTGCCGCGATGGTTGCGTTCTGGAACGCTGGCGTACCGACACTGGATTACGGCAACAACATCCGCCAAGTCGCGCTTGAGGAAGGGTTGGAAGACGCCTTTGCCTTCCCCGGCTTTGTGCCGGCCTATATCCGTCCGCTTTTCTGCCGCGGGATTGGCCCGTTCCGCTGGTGCGCGCTCTCCGGCGACCCCGAGGACATTTACAAAACTGATGCCAAGGTGAAAGAGCTGATCGACGACCCGCATCTGCACAACTGGCTGGATATGGCCCGCGATCGCATCGCGTTCCAAGGGTTGCCCGCGCGGATTTGCTGGGTCGGCCTTGGATTGCGTGACAAACTGGGGCTGGCGTTTAATGAAATGGTGCGGACTGGCGAATTGAGCGCACCTGTTGTGATTGGCCGCGACCATCTTGACAGTGGTTCGGTAGCATCACCCAACCGCGAGACGGAATCGATGAAAGACGGATCAGACGCTGTGTCGGACTGGCCACTTCTGAACGCCATGTTGAACGTGGCAGGCGGTGCGACATGGGTGTCGTTGCATCACGGCGGCGGCGTCGGCATGGGGTTTTCGCAGCATTCCGGCATGGTGATTTGTTGCGACGGCTCTGAAGACGCGGATCGCCGAATCAAAAACGTTCTATGGAATGATCCGGCTACGGGCGTTATGCGCCATGCAGATGCAGGGTATGAAGAAGCCCTTGAATGCGCGCGTGATAACGGTCTGAATTTGCCGGGTATTTTGCGGCGCTAAGTGAACCGCACCTTTTAGACAGAGGGGCGCGCGGAAATCCGGGCCAGACGCTGAGGTGGATCACACGACGAACGAACCACTTCCAAGAGCTACGGGGTGCATCCGACACAATTGGACCCGCCCCGATATTGGGTTGCTCCAGCCCAGGACCTGTCTGAAGTCAGCGCCTAGAGTTAACTAAGTGGCCTCCTCTACCACACCACTGGTCTTAAGCGTAACCGCCGTTCCACTGGCTACTACAAACAGCATTGTCGAACCCGTAGCGCCAATTTCTTGATAATCTAAGTTTACACCCACAACTGCATTTGCGCCGACATTAGCGGCTTCCTGCTTTAACTCTTCTAAAACCTTAATCCGAATATCCCGTAGCGCATTTTGAATGACGCCACTTCGTCCACCAACCACGTTTCGAACTCCTGCGAAAAAATCCTTAAATATGTTCATGCCAGCGACCACTTCCGCTGTCACTATCTCAAGCCGCTCCGCGACGGGTAAATCGTGCGCTGTCTCTGTCGTCAAAAGAATGTTACTCACAGCCGAAGCAGCAGCGTTAGCGGAGACATATGGAGCCATAGCTCGAGCGATCTCATCCTTTTTTTGTTCTTCGGCTTTCTGGCGTTGAACAGCGCGATTTTCCGATAGCTGATCTACTGTTGTTCCGAGCGCGCTGGCTTCAAGAAATGCCGCATGACATTTTGCACAACGACCGTTGAAACTTTCATATACAGCGACTTCTTTTTCGCAGCTTCCGCAGTTCATTTTAGAAACCTCTTCAGTATTATGCTTGAATAAATAATTCATATTCAGTCAACAAATTGCGCCAGCCGCTTCTCCTTAGATTTTTCTACACCAATGCGGAAATAACAGCGCTAAACTTGCTAGTGTAAGTTCTGACAGCTCAAACGTGGCAACACTAGGACGCATCGAAACATGACCCGCAAATTTGGCTACGTTGTTTACAAAATCACTTTCCCAACGGGAAAATCTACATTGGCAAGGATATCGGCAAAGACGGGCTCTCAATCCGCTATTTTGGAAGCTGGAACCTTGCCCGCGTCGAAGCTGACTTTACCAAAGACGAACTAAGAGACTTCACTATCCGCCGCGAAATCTTGTTCGAAGGAAACGACAAGGTAGAAGTTGGACTAAGGGAAATGGCTTTGATCGTTGAACAAGGCGCAAATGATCCAGAACGCGGATACAATGCGGTTCCGAAATTCAGCCCCCAGAATAATCAAGTCGAGCCGACAACGACCACCGAATACCAGAACACAGTGAGGGACCAAATGAGGGATCAAAAAACCTAAGTCTCGTATTTTATTAAAACAATACCTTAAGTGATTTGTGGAACGTCACAAACCTTTGATTCGATGTAGCGATTTTTTTGAATCTGATCAATGAACCGCGTCGTGCGTTATTGGCCCAAACGTCAAGCATTTCTGACCCAAGCCTTCCGTTGGCTGCGCCGTGCACGAACTGGTAAGATGCGGGACTAGCCGACGTACGTTTTATGGTCTTCGCTGACGCAGCATTGCTTCGCGCTTACAGCATGCTTTTCGCTGCGTTGCAGGTCACGTCGCCGATGCGGCCATTTAGCCCGGCTCTTTGACGTCAAATTCAGACCGCGTTTTCGCTGCGCGGTGTTAGAAATATCGACGCGCGGGGGGAAGTGTGAATTCACTGCATTTACAACAATCACCGCTTGTCTGGTTCAAACTATCTGGATAGTTGGACACGGCTTTCGGGCAAGACATAGCTATTCTCAGAAATCGTCAAATTCCGGAACTGAACAGCCCCGCTTGAGTGGTCCAATTTGAAAGTTAGTGCATGATTGGCCT
>CAXIAS010000087.1:0-9806 GCA_964022195.1 uncultured Roseobacteraceae bacterium | reverse complement strand
TACGCATAACGCCAAGGGGTTGGCACGGTTCAAGATCGGGACAGGTGCCGAACTGGTGCGGCTGGGGGGCACCTGGATCGCAATTGGGGCGAAGCGCGGCTAGCGGCGGGTGCCTGCGCGTGGTAGGCGGGAACCAGACCAGTCTAGTCGGGGAACACCATGACCGTTTTACAGATCGCCTCATTGCTCATCGTGATGGCTGGTGCCTTTGGCGCTATCAACTACTTATATCTAAAACTGCCGCCTGCGATTGGCATACTGGTGGTCGCGCTTTTGGCCTCTTTTGGCGTTTTGGGTTTTGATCTTGTATTCCCGTCCTTTGGGGTTGCCGACGGTGTCCGCTCTGCCGTGATTGAGCTCGAATTCTCGGAAGCGTTGTTAGAAGGCATGCTTGGCCTGTTGCTGTTTGCAGGCGCGTTGCATGTGAAACTGTCGGACCTGAGGCGTGAATGGCTGGTTGTCTTGCTGATGGCCACGATTGGCGTCGGTCTGTCCACCGCGATTGTCGGGTTCGGGTTCTCTTGGCTGACGGGCATGCCGCTATTGATCGCGTTCGTTTTCGGTGCCCTGATCTCGCCTACCGATCCAGTGGCTGTTTTGGGCGTTTTGCGCGACGCGGAACTAGAAAAATCATTGGAAACCAAAATCGCGGGCGAAAGCCTATTTAATGACGGCGTCGGATACGTCGTCTTTTTGGTGCTTGTCGGTGTCGCCTTTCCACATGGCGACAGCCATGCTAGCGGCCTTGGCGACGCGGCCATGCTCTTTGTGCAAGAAGCATTTGGCGGTGCCCTGCTTGGCCTCGTCCTCGGGTGGTTAACATTCCGTGTGATGCGACGGATCGACGATTATTCGCTAGAGGTACTGATCACGCTGGGCCTTGCATTTGGTGGTTATGAGCTGGCGGTCTATTTGCATGTATCTGCGCCGATCATGGCCGTTTGCGCGGGTCTGTTGATCGGCGACATCGGGGCAAAGCACGGCATGTCCGAAGAAACCCGCAAATACGTCGACGCATTCTGGAAACTAATTGACGAAATCCTGAACGCAGTTTTGTTCTTGATGATTGGTGTCGAGGTCTTTGCCGTTGCATTTGAAATGGATTACCTGATCGCGGGTATTGCCTCGATTGCGCTGGCGCTATTTGCCCGACTGGCTGCCGTATCGGTGCCTGTTATGATGCTTAAACCCTTCCGTGAATTCAGCAAAGGCGTGGTCCCCATTATGACCTGGGGCGGGCTAAAGGGCGGCATCTCGGTCGCGCTGGCGCTGTCCCTACCGGATGGCGAATGGAAACCGTTGATCCTGACAGTGACATATGTCGTCGTCATCTTTTCGATCATCGTCCAAGGCCTGACTGTAGCCCGTGTCGCCGAACGTGTTGGCCGCGAACCTGAGTTGCTGCCATGACCGGATATGTTGTCTACGACGTCTTTACGGACACGCCATTTGGCGGCAATCAATTGGCTGTGTTTCCTGACGCTGCAGCCTTGCCCGAGGCAAAACTGCAATCCATCGCAGCCGAGTTCAATTTCTCGGAGGTGACATTTGTCTACCCGCCCGAAGACCCTGAAAACACGGCCAAGGTTCGGATTTTCACCCCCACATCCGAAGTCCCATTTGCAGGACATCCAACGATCGGAACCGCAATCGCCCTGCGCGATTTGGGGCACAGCGGCGATATGGTGCTAGAGCTGGGCGTCGGGCCATTGCCCTGCACCTTTGACGGTCAAATGGCGTCGTTCAGAACCACGGTCGAATTGGACAGGATCGCAGAGCCGCCTGTCGCATTAGTGGCCCGCGCATTAGGTTTGAGCCACGAACAAATTTGCACCGATATTCACCCGCCGACCCAAGCAACGCTGGGTCTGCCGTTTGTTTTAACGCAACTGACCGATCGCGCCGCGTTGTCGCAATGCGCGCCAGCGACCGATCACATCCGTGATGGCGCGCGCGCCTATCCCGCCGGATTGGACTTTGCCATCTTTGCCTATGTGCCAAACCAGAACGGCGCAGATGCGCGCATGTTTGCGCCGCTCGACAATATCCCAGAGGATCCCGCAACAGGTAGCGCCAGTGCCACACTGGCGGCGCTGTTGCATCAGGTCACCGGCCAATCGGTCATTATGACAATCACCCAAGGCGAAGACATGGGCCGCACGTCGCGGATCGGCGTCCAAGCTGATGCCACCGGTGTGACAGTTTCCGGCACCGCAGTGCAAACGATGCGCGGATCATTCTTGGCGACCTAGCAATTCAACTGATCGCACCTTAAACCGGACTAATAATCCCCAAAACCCGAGCCATCTGATGTCCCAAACCACAATTCTGTCCCGCTGCGAAGCCCATGGCCTTCGAATGACCGAGCAACGCCGGACCATTGCGGCCGTCCTAGAGGCGGCTGACGATCATCCGGATGTAGAAGAGTTGTATCGACGCGCAGCCGCAGCCGACCCGCGGATATCGCTGGCGACGGTTTACAGAACGGTTAAACTTTTTGAAGAGGCCGGCATCCTTGAAAAGCACGAATTTGGTGACGGGCGTGCGCGGTATGAAACCACGGACCGCGAACATCACGACCACCTGATCGATATGAATTCCGGTGAGGTGATCGAATTCGTCGACCCTGAAATCGAGGCCCTACAAGAAAAGATTGCAGCCAAGCTGGGTTACAAACTTATGGGTCACCGGCTCGAGCTTTATGGCGTGCCGCTAAAGGAGAATGAACGTGGATAACTTCAAAGGCGCGGCCCTCATGGTCGTGGCGATGCTGGGCTTTGCGATCGAGGACACTTTGATCAAGATGATGTCTGCCACGCTGCCCAGTGGTCAGATCCTTGTTATGTTGGGACTGGGCGGCGGTGCGGTTTTTGCGGTTTGGGCCATGCTAAAGCGGTTGAAACCGTTTTCGATGTCGTTCCTGCGCGGTGCGTCCGGTGTGCGTGCAATCTGCGAGGCCTTCGCCGCACTGGGTTTCGTAACCGCGCTCGCGCTTGCACCGTTATCATTGGTCACCATGATTATTCAGGCCAGCCCGATCCTGGTCACCTTGGGTGCTGCGCTATTCTTCAAAGAATCCGTTGGCTGGCGGCGTTGGTCTGCCATCTTGATCGGGCTTTTGGGCGTTCTGATTGTCATTCGGCCCTTTGGCGAGGCGTTTGAACCCACGGCACTGTTTGCCGTGATGGGTGTCATTTTCATGTCCGCGCGCGATCTGGCCACCCGCCAGATCACCCAATCCATCGACACTGTGCAGCTGTCGGCAATCGGTTTTTTGGCTGTTGTTCCCGCAGGGCTTCTTAGCCTTTATGTCGCGGGGGCCGCGTGGGTGACCCCGTCGCCTGTGGCAATGATCCAGTTTCTTATCGCAGTCGCTATCGGGGTGCCCGCACTATACTGTGTGATCGCGGCTATGCGGATCGGAGAGATCTCATTTATTACCCCGTTTCGATATTCGCGGATCATTTTTGGCCTGCTCGCTGGTATGATAGTATTCAGCGAAACAATCGATGCTTTCACCCTATTGGGGGCCGCAATCATCGTGTCATCAGGTATCTACACCGTTTGGAGAGAAGCCCGTTTGCGCAGCCCTGCAGAACAGGTTAAACCGCAGCCAAACATTATCTAGGAGCCACCCCATGAGCATCATTATCGACGTCCACGCCCGCGAAATCCTTGACAGCCGCGGGAACCCGACCGTCGAAGTCGATGTCGTGCTGGAAGATGGCACAATGGGCCGTGCTGCGGTTCCGTCCGGCGCCTCAACCGGTGCTCATGAGGCCGTCGAAAAGCGCGATGGCGACAAAGATCGTTATATGGGCAAAGGGGTCTTGCAAGCGGTTGATTGTGTAAACGGTGAAATCGCCGAGGCGATCCTCGGGTTCGATGCGACCGAACAAGTGGCCATTGATATGGCGATGATTGAGCTTGACGGAACACCGAACAAGGGCCGTCTTGGGGCAAATGCAATCTTGGGTGTGTCCATGGCAGTGGCCAAAGCTGCGGCGGAATTCACAGGCCAACCCCTGTTCCGCTACATTGGTGGCACGTCCGCACGGACCCTGCCGGTTCCGATGATGAACATCATCAACGGCGGCGAACATGCTGATAACCCTATCGATATCCAAGAATTCATGATCATGCCGGTGGCCGCGACGAACATCAAAGAAGCGATCCGCATGGGCGCCGAAGTATTTCATACCCTCAAAAAAGAGCTGTCCGCAGCCGGTCACAACACAGGGATCGGCGACGAAGGCGGCTTTGCGCCGAACCTTGCTTCGACCCGAGATGCGCTGGATTTCATCATGACGTCGATCACCAAGGCAGGATACACGCCGGGACGTGACATCTATCTGGCCCTCGATTGCGCCGCGACGGAATATTACAAGGGCGGAAAATACGAGATGGCAGGCGAAGGTGTTTCGCTGACCTCGCAAGAAAACGCAGATTATCTGGCGCAACTGGCAACTGATTACCCGATTATCAGTATCGAGGATGGCATGTCCGAGGATGATTGGGATGGATGGAAAATGCTGACCGACAAGATTGGCGACAAGGTGCAGCTGGTTGGGGATGACCTGTTTGTGACCAACCCTGCCCGCCTGTCCGACGGTATTGCAAAAGGGTCTGCAAATTCGATGTTGGTCAAGGTCAACCAAATCGGTTCACTCACCGAGACGCTTCAAGCGGTTGATATGGCCCACCGTGCGCAGTTCACAAATGTGATGTCGCACCGATCAGGCGAGACCGAAGACGCAACAATCGCTGATCTGGCGGTGGCCACGAACTGTGGGCAGATCAAAACCGGCTCGCTTTCGCGGTCCGATCGTTTGGCCAAATATAACCAGTTGATCCGCATTGAAGAGATGCTGGGCGATACGGCTGTTTATGCAGGCGCGTCGGTCCTGAAGTAGCCATGGGCTAAAGCCCATGGTGACGCAGACACAGATGAACGCAGACGAAATCATCAAGTTTCTGGACTTGTCCCCCCACCCCGAGGGGGGGCACTACCGCCAGACATGGGTTGCCGAAAACGCGGGCCGCCCCACGGGGACGTGCATCTACTTTTTGCTCAAGCGCGGTGAAAACAGCCATTGGCATAGAGTCGATGCGGCAGAAATCTGGATGTATCATTCCGGTGCGCCAATTGTGCTATCGATGTCGCGCAATGACCAAGGACCGGCGCACGATCGATTGCTTGGGCCCGATCTGGCGCAACAGCAATTGCCACAACTGGTTGTTCCGACAGGTCACTGGCAATCAGCACGCACAACCGGCGATTGGACGTTAGTCAGCTGCACTGTCAGCCCCGGTTTCCAGTTCGAGGGCTTCGATCTGGCTGGCCCTGATTTTGATATCCCGCGCGACTGATTTCGTTTTCCAAAACGCGTCGCATACCCTGTAACGCACGTCCATTTGGACAAAAAAAGACGGCCCCAGGGCCGCCTTTGAGTTTCGCCTGATCAGGCTCGAATTATATACCGCTCGGTTTGTTTTGCCTGCGGCCCGATCCGCGCCGGAGGAAACCGCAGCTTCCTCGGGAAACGTAACGGCGCGCCATAACATAGGCGCGCCGCAATTCTTTAACTACAGCCGGATGTCCCGCCGCAGGTGTTGCACTTCATGCAGGTGCCGTTGCGCACCAGCGTGTAGTTGCCACATTCGCCACAAGGGTCACCCTCGTAGCCCTGCATCTTGGCCTTGTCGCGGGCCGAGATGCCTGTGCTGGTCATCGTGCCCGTCGCAAGCGACGTTTCGACTGCAACGGTCGTGCTGCTCTCTGTCAGTGCCGTTGCTTCTGTCACGGCCTCTACCATTGAGGTTTCTGCGCCGCCTTGCAACACCATCAGGTCCTGTGGCATCCGCTTGCGCAGATATCCGGTCGAGCTGATTTGCTTTAGCACTTCCAACGACTTGGAAGCAGCGGCATCTGACGGTGTGGCCACGTTGGATACACCTTCTTGTTCGCCACGGCCGATGTCATCAAAGGATGCGCCCTCTGGTTTGACGTGGGCCAAGTCGGTGCGGTCAAGGTAGGACACGGCCAGTTCACGGAAGATATAATCAAGGATCGACGTCGCATTTTTGATACTGTCGTTGCCTTGAACCATACCTGCCGGCTCGAACTTGGTGAATGTAAACGCGTCGACGAATTCCTCTAGCGGCACACCGTATTGCAGACCAACGGAAACCGCGATGGCAAAGTTGTTCATCATCGCGCGAAAGCCTGCACCCTCTTTGTGCATGTCGATAAAGATCTCGCCCAATTGGCCGCCTTCATATTCACCAGTGCGAAGATAGACTTTGTGTCCGCCGACAATCGCCTTTTGGGTATAGCCTTTGCGGCGTTGTGGCATCTTTTCGCGCTCGCGATTGCGAACCTCTTTGACGATGATCTTTTCGATCACTTTCTCGGCCAGAACCTGCGCCTTGGCGTGCGCGTTGCCGGATTCGAGAACCTCAGCCGCCTCGTCGTCGTCCTCGACCAAAGCTGCGGCCAATGGTTGCGACAACTTCGAACCGTCACGATACAGCGCATTGGCCTTGATCCCCAACGACCAAGACAGCTCATAGGCTTTCTGGCAATCTTCGATTGTGGCGTCATTTGGCATGTTGATCGTTTTCGAGATCGCACCAGAGATGAATGACTGGGCAGCGGCCATCATGTGGATGTGGCTATCAACCGACAGGAAACGCTTGCCTTTTTTGCCGCACGGGTTAGCGCAATCGAACACCGAGTAGTGGTCTTCGGACAGGTGCGGCGCACCCTCTAGCGTCATGGTCCCGCAAACGTGGTCGTTGGCCGCCTCGATTTCCGCCTTCGAGAACCCCAGGTGACGCAGCAGGTCGAACGTCGGGTCTGTTAGCTTGATCGCGGGAATACCCAGCGTTTTGGTGCAGAATTCTTCGCCCAAGGTCCATTGGTTAAAGACAAAGCGGATGTCGAAAGCGGATTTCAGCGCGCCTTCGATCTTGTCGATTTCAGATTGGCCGAAACCGTGACCGATCAGGGCCGTATGGTTGATCGATGGTGCCTGCCCGATCGACCCGTGACCGACAGCATAAGCCACAATCTCTTCGATCTGTGCGGATCCATAGCCAAGTTTCTCGAGCGATGCCGGAACTGACTGGTTGATAATCTTGAAATAGCCACCACCGGCTAGTTTCTTGAACTTGACCAGCGCAAAGTCAGGCTCGATCCCGGTTGTATCGCAATCCATGACCAGACCAATTGTGCCTGTAGGCGCGATTACAGACACCTGAGCGTTCCGATAGCCGTGCTTTTCGCCCATCTCGAGCGCTTCGTCCCATGCGTTGACCGCGATGCTGGCCAAACGGATGTCGGGGCAGTTTTCGTGGTCCAGCGGCACCGGCTTGATCGCCAGATCCTCGTATCCATCAGCAAGACCCAAGGCCGCCTGACGGTGGTTACGAATGACACGCAGCATGTGTTCGTCGTTCTTGGCATAGCCCGGGAACGGGCCCAGCTCGCCCGCCATTTCAGCGGATGTCGCGTAGGACACACCGGTCATGATCGCGGTCAGTGCAGCGCCCATGGCACGGCCCTCGTCACTGTCATAACCATATCCCATGTTCATCAACAGACCGCCGATGTTCGCATAGCCCAGACCCAAGGTCCGGAAGTCATAGGACCGCTGCGCGATTTCTTTTGACGGGAACTGGGCCATCATCACGCTGATTTCCAGCGTCACAGTCCACAAGCGCGTGGCGTGGATGTAATCTTCGATCTGGAACTCGCCGTTATTGTAGAACGTCAGCAGGTTCATCGACGCAAGGTTACAGGCCGTGTCGTCAAGGAACATGTATTCCGAGCACGGGTTCGAGCCGCGGATTTCACCGTCTTCGGGGCATGTGTGCCAGGCGTTGACAGTGTCGTGATATTGGATGCCCGGATCAGCACAGGCCCAAGCAGCGTGGCCCACGGTTTCCCATAGATCACGGGCGCGGATGATTTTTGCAACTTCGCCGTTGCGGCGATTGATCAGGTTCCAATTCTCGTCGTTTTCAACAGCCTTGAGAAAGGCGTCGGTCACACGGATCGAGTTGTTAGAGTTCTGACCCGAAACCGAGTTGTAGGCTTCGGAATCCCAATCCGTGTCGTATGTCGGGAATTCAATCTTGTCATAGCCTTGCTTGGCATAATCCAGCACGCGCTTGACGTAGGTCTCGGGAATGCAGGCTTTTTTTGCATCCTTAACAGCAGTTTGCAGGCCATTATTCACCTTGGTGTCATATGCGTCTGCAACCGCACCATCCCATGCCTTGATCGCGGCAAAGATCGAATTAAGGTGACGTTCGTGCATCTTGGAGCCCGCAACGATTGAAGCTACTTTTTGCTCTTCAAGAACCTTCCAGTTGATGAATTCCTCAATATCAGGGTGATCGGCGTCGACGATGACCATCTTGGCCGCGCGGCGCGTGGTGCCACCCGATTTGATCGCACCAGCAGCGCGGTCACCGATCTTCAGAAAACCCATCAGTCCCGAAGATTTGCCGCCACCTGACAGGTTTTCACCCGCGGCGCGCAAAGATGAAAAGTTAGTGCCCGTGCCCGAGCCGTATTTGAACAAACGCGCCTCACGGACCCATAGATCCATAATCCCGCCATCGTTGACCAGATCATCACCGACCGACTGAATAAAGCAAGCGTGCGGCTGCGGGTGTTCATACGAAGATTTGGATTTGGTCAGTTTGCCGGTCTTGTAGTCAACATAGTGGTGACCTTGGGCCGGACCGTCGATGCCATATGCCCAGTGCAGGCCTGTGTTGAACCACTGCGGGCTGTTCGGGGCTGCCCGTTGGGTCGCCAGCATATAACGCATTTCGTCGAAATAGGCGCGCGCGTCCTCTTCTGTGCCGAAATAGCCGCCTTTCCAGCCCCAATAGGTCCAAGCGCCCGCCAAACGGTCGAACACCTGCTTGGCCGAGGTTTCACCACCCATTGTGGCCCCCTCGGCCGGCTCGGAACGCCAAAGAAACTCCGGCACGCCCTTTTCTTTGACGCGACGGGATTCGGAGGGAACGCCAGCTTTGCGGAAATACTTTTGTGCGATCACATCAGAGGCGACCTGACTCCAGCTTTCGGGGATTTCACAGTTCTCAAGCTTGAAGACAATCGTGCCATCGGGATTGCGAATCTCCGAGGTCGTCGCCTTGAACGCGATGCTGTCATATGCATCGCCGCCTGTTTGTGTAAAATTCCGTTCAATCTTCATAGCTGTATGCCCCTTCACGCGCTGCTGTATATGCGGCCGCCTTTATAAAACCCAACGACGTCGTCACCGATCAGATGCGTTCAACGCAAGGCCGCATCCGATCCCGAAAGCAGTTCGGATCGAGGGCGTTAGCTTTGGGTAAAACTCTAGTAACCCGTCCCTGCGCCAACACAACATCTAGTGGTGCGTTCGTTGGCCCGCACAAATTGGCGCAACTACCCCTAGTGGGTCAACGGATTTTTAACACTAAATGCAGATTAAAACTGTTGACCTACCAACAGAAGTTGAGGCGGTCGGCTCTGTGCCGATTCATCCCCGAAACCATCCACAATTGGTTAACCAAACGAACACTTAAAGAAACCGTTCAAAACAACAAAGTTAGGCAACGACGCTTAGAAAGTGGTTCAAGTCATCCACAGGCTGCGGCGAATCCCGCGCGCATTTCCGACGACAGGGTTACCGCGTGGTGAAACGGACACACCTGACCAATGGCCAGTCTAAAAACATATATGGTGAAAAGTGGTCGGGGCGATAGGATTCGAACCTACGACCCTCTGTTCCCAAAACAGA
>CAXIAS010000086.1:0-10082 GCA_964022195.1 uncultured Roseobacteraceae bacterium | reverse complement strand
ATGCGTATCGATGGTTCCCAATTCCAATGTCTCAACACCCATTGCGTCTAGTTTCTCAACCTGCTGTGCCAGCAACAGGTGATGGGCGTTTACGGCGCGGCCCGCCGATCCCGACCAGCCGATCTGGTAGGTTGCGGCGTGATCGTGCAGCAACGTCAGCATGCCCGCAATCGGAACTTTGCCGTTCCACGCAACACTCAGGATTGTCTGGCGGGCAGGCCAATTGCGCACGATGGAATGGGGCAGGGCGCGGAAATGTTTGGATTTTTGTTGCTCGAGATCGGCATCGAACAGCCAATCGTCGGACGGGCCGAGCGGGCGATGCGAGGTAAAGGTATTGTGTGATTTTGCACGGTTTAGGGCATTGCGCCATTTCTGGATCGGATGAAACCGGCCGGTCTTTATGACTGCGACAGTGGCACCTGTCATGATCCGGACAAAACCCGCGGCCCGTAACCCATCAGACGTTTGGGCGTTGACGACTGTCACGGCGCGGCTGCGCAAGGCTGCAGGATCAATCGTCGGGTTTGGGCGGGCGAAATACCGGACCGGCCCGCGGTCGATATAATCTGCGGATTTGTCCCCAAATTCGATCCGCCCCGCGCGCGCGCCCAGTTTGATCATCGCGCCGCTAAATCGGTGATTTTGTTGCAAGGCTGTGTTTGTCATAGCGCAATTAACACTTTGGAAACCTAAGCTTGGGTTAATGTGCCTATGTCAGCGGTCAAAAAAAATTATGTGTCGGGGGTTTGCGCACCACCGCCGCGGCCCACGGTTGTGGGGGCCGCGATAGTGGCCGCAGTAATTGCAACCCCTCTGGGGGGCATCTGGGTGCTGATCGTTATGGCGGTGTTCTAGCCTAGCTGCACCAATGCATGGCGTTTTTTGCCTGCGCTCAGCTTGATCGGTTGCGCCAACGCAGCTGCATCAATCATCAGACCTGCATCGGTTAGCGGCGCATCGTTCATCTTGGCGCCGTTATCAGCAATCAAGCGCTTGGCCTCTTTTCCGCTGCCAGCAAGGCCGGATTTGACGATCAATTGCACAATCGACATGCCGTCGGCCACATCCGCCGCAGTTAGGGTCAATGTCGGCAGATCGTCACCAACGCCCCCTTTTTCGAACACTTCGCGTGCGGTGGCCTCTGCGGCGGCGGCGGCGTCAGCCCCGTGCAGCATGGTGGTGACCTCATTGGCTAGAATGATCTTGGCCGCGTTGATCTCGGCGCCTTCAAGCGCACCCAGACGGTCACATTCCGCAACCGGCAGTTCGGTATAGAGCTTTAGGAATCGCCCGGTGTCCGCGTCCGTTGTGTTGCGCCAGAATTGCCAGAACTCATAGGGCGACAGCATATCAGGATTCAGCCAGATAGCGCCGGACAGGGATTTGCCCATCTTCTTGCCGTCACTGGTTGTCAGCAACGGCGATGTCAGGCCGAAAATCTCGTGATCCAAGACACGGCGGGTCAGATCGATACCGTTGACGATATTGCCCCATTGGTCCGAGCCACCCATTTGCAACAAGCATCCGTAGCGGCGGTTCAGCTCTAGAAAGTCATAGGCCTGTAGAATCATATAGTTGAATTCAAGGAACGACAGTGACTGTTCACGGTCCAGACGTGATTTGACGCTCTCGAATGACAACATCCGGTTGATCGAAAAATGACGTCCGATATCACGCAGGAAATCGAGGTAGTTCAACCCGTCCAGCCATTCCGCGTTGTTCAGCATCATGGCGCCAGTGTCGCCTTCGGAATAATCAATGTAGGCCGAGAATACTTTTTTGATGCCGGCAATATTTGCGTCGATCTGTTCTGGCCCCAGCAAGGGCCGCTCGTCTGCGCGGAACGACGGGTCACCGACCTTGGTGGTGCCGCCGCCCATCAGGGTGATCGGCTTGTGGCCCGTCTTTTGCAACCAGCGCAGCATCATGATCTGGATCAGCGATCCAACATGCAGCGATTTCGCCGTGGCGTCGAACCCGATATAGGCAGGGACAACACCCTTGGACAACGCTTCGTCCAAACCTTGATAGTCTGTGCAGTCGGCCAAAAAGCCCCGTTCGATCATCACGGACATAAATTCTGATTTCGGGTGGTAGGTCATCGCATTTTTCCTGCACAATTCTTGTTTGGACGTATAAACCGGAATTGAGGTCAAGGAAAAGCGGATGTTGAACAGATGAAGAAAACAGGACCGTTGCGCGCATTAGGGGCGATGTCTGGCACGTCCTTGGATGGTGTGGATGTCGCAATGATTGTGACGGACGGCATCACGATCAGCGAATTTGGCCCGTCAAACTATCGTGCCTACACGGCAAGCGAGGCCGCCGTCTTGCGCGGCGCTTTGGGTAAATGGCCAGGCGACGATCTGGCCGACGTGTCCGAACTGATCGAGACAGTTCATGCGCAAGCCCTCGCGCCCTTTGACGACGTCGACCTGATCGGGTTTCACGGGCAAACGCTGGCCCATGACCCAGCGAACAGGCGCACGCACCAATGCGGGGACGGTCAAGTTTTGGCGGATGTGCTAGATACCCCTGTGATGTGGGATTTTCGGTCTGCTGATGTCGAACTGGGCGGCCAAGGTGCGCCACTTGCGCCGTTTTACCACCACGCGCTGGCCCGCCACATCGGGTTGCTAGAGCCGGTCGCCTTTCTGAATTTGGGTGGCGTCGGAAACTTGACCTACGTCGATCCACGGGTGCCTGCACCCGAATCCGATGGTGCCTTGCTTGCGTTTGATACCGGACCGGCGAATGCGCCGATCAATGATTTGATGTTGGACCGGTTGTCCCAGCCGTTTGACAAGGACGGCGCACTGGCGCGCAAAGGCGTCGTTAACGATCAGGTTCTGTCGAATTTCCTCAAGGCACCGTATTTCTATAAAATGCCTCCGAAGTCGTTGGATAGAAATGATTTTCCTGACCTGTTGGGGCTGGTCAGTGCCCTGTCTGATGCGGATGCGGCAGCGACCTTGACCGCAATCGCTGCGATGTCGGTCTTGCAGGGGTTGGACCATTGTCCGTCCACGCCCACCCGAATCCTTGTCACGGGCGGCGGTCGAAAAAATGCGGTCTTGCTTGAAATGCTGGCGGCGGCCGCTGAGTGCCCTGTCCAACCTGTCGAAGACTATGATCTGGACGGCGATATGCTTGAGGCGCAGGCCTTTGCTTATTTGGCGGTGCGCGTGGCCCGCGGTTTGCCGACCTCTTGCGCTACTACAACAGGGGTAAAAGCCGCCGTATCGGGCGGCACCCTTAGCGTATCTGGTGCAGCATCAGCCGCCTAGCCGAACATCCCCGCGCGGCCGATTTGGTCGCACGGGGAGCTGCATCAGCCCTGCAAATGGATGTTGAACCGTTTGCGAATGTCCCTGTCTTTTTCAGGATCAAACGCCGCGTCTGACGGAGCCTTTAGTATCTCGTCTTTTCGGGTTGTTGCATTGATCAATAGGTCTGGCTTGTTTAGCTCTTCCCATTCTTTTGGCGACGACCGGTCGGCTACGGCCGGATAGATATATTCGGTCTGCATGAGGCCCAACGTCTGTTCGGACCCCAGATAATGGCCGGGCCCGTTTGTGCAGACATCGCGCATGGTCTCTAGTCCGAGGCTCTCGTCTGTGACTTCGATCCCACGCACGCAACGTTGCGCCTGTCCCAACAAATCATCGCCCAGAACGAGGGATTCGAGGCAGAAACCAAGCAATGATGCATGCATTCCAGCCGCCTCATAGACCATATTCAAACCTGATAGGCCCGCCATAACGTTGGAACACATCTGTTCCCAACCCGCTTGCATATCGGGCAGCTTGGCGTCCGCGATCCCTGCCGCGGCACCACCGGGCAGGCCATAATGTTGATGCATCTGGGCGCATCCGGCTGTGAGCAAAGCCTGTTCGCCTGATCCGCCGGACATCGCGCCCGTTCGCAAGTCGGACACAAACGGCCATGTACCAAAAACCGCCGGATGTCCGGGCTTGATCGCATTGACATAGACAACACCGGCCAAACATTCCGCGACGGCTTGGACAATAGCACCAGCAATCGGGGCAGGCGCCGTAGCACCGGCCTGACCGGCTGACAGTAACAACACAGGCATGCCGCCTGCGATGCATTTTTCCATCACTTCGCAGCTTTCGGTGGCGAATTTCATCGGCGGGACAACAAAACAGTTCGAGTTGGACATGAACGGGCGTTCACGCCACTTGTCCTCGCCTCCGGCAATCATATGCAGCATTTCCAGCGCATCATCGACAAAATCAGGTTCTGTGAATGATGTGCCGATGTGTTTGGTTGTGCCGGATGTCGTCGCATAAATAGTATTCAGGTCCATTTCGCGGTTATCTGGGATGTCGCGACAAACCATCGGCCGTTGAAGAAAATGGATATTGTCCATTTGCTGCACGATTTTGGCCGCGTCGTGCAGGTCTTGCACACCGCATTCGCGGTAATTGCGACCGTGCACGTCAACCATATGAACTGCGGCACCGGCGGTGCCATAATGGACCCGCGTGCCGGACAGGTTCAGGTCGTACTTTGGATCGCGCCCGCATAGGGTCAGGTCCTTGTTGGCCAATCCCAGCGCCTTCTCCACAACGTCGCGTGGGAATTTCAAGCGGCCATCGTCTCCCATCACGGCCCCGAATGCGATCATCGCGTCGATCCCTGATTGCGGGGCATCGATCAGACCGATTTCTTCCAAGGCGCGTAATGCGGCTTCGTGGATGCGGGCAATATCTTGATCCGTTAGCGGCTTGTATCGACCGCCCGTCATTCCCGGACGAACGGGGCGCATATCGGTGGGCAGCGGGGCTGCGCGTTTGGCTGCGCGCGCAGCACGTCCGCCAGAACGGGCAGGGCGGCCAGATGGTTTAGCTGCAGGTGTATTGGTAGATTCAGTCATGGTTCTGTCCTGTTGGTTTTATGAAGAAAGGGGGATTACTTCACAAAAACAGGACGACCCCGCGCAGCACGGCCCCGCCGCGCACCAATGGTGCGGCTGACGACGATAATTCGAACGATATCTGCGAACATCTGGGCCTCCGGTTGGGAACCAGAATTGTTCGCGAAAACGCACCGCGCTAAGCTGTTTGCGGCGAAATGGTCGTTTTTGGGCTATTTGATCAAATTGTCGACCAAATCCCCTGATAATGCGCCGCTTAGGGCGCTAAAGTCGCCTTCTATCATCTGACGTCCTGCGTCGTGGATTGCGCGTTGTGTAACACGTGCCAGTGCCGACCCGATGGATATTCGCGCCGCGCCCGCACTTGCGAAATCGTCCCTTGTCGCTGTGGCAAACGGGCCTGCGGCCAATGCGTTAACCGGCAGGTCGACAGCCGCGCATACACGAGCAAGATCCGCAAGCGATGGCGGCAGCGGGGCATACAAGCAGTCAACTCCCACGTCCTGAAACGCCAGCAAACGTTGTATCGCCTCATCTGTATCGTAATGCCCGATCATGATCCCGTCAGCGCGGGCCGTTAGCATGAAATCATGCGGCAATGCCCGAGCCGCCGAGGCCGCCGCCCGCATTCTGTCCACCGCAAGGTCAAAGTCATAAGGAACACCAGAGGGAAAAACCGTGTCTTCGATGCAAATGCCGGCAAGTCCCGCTTCAGCGGCCAAACGAACAGTTTCGGCGCAATCCTCTGGGGCATCACCAAACCCGTTTTCGAAATCACCCTGCACAGGCAAATCGGTCGCGGCCACGATGTCGGCTGCATGGGTCAACGCCTCGTCTCGGGTCACGGTTCCGCCATCGGGTCGCCCCAACGCATAGGCGTGGGCGGCCGAAGACGTTGCCAGCGCCTTGGCCCCCAAGGCCTGCATCATACGTGCGGTGCCTGCTTCCCAGACGTTCACCATAACCAGTGGGTCCCCCGCAACATGAAGTTTTCGAAATGTCTCGGCGGGATGGGGCATGGTCTATCCTTTTACGTTGAGGTTGGCGAACTTGATCAAGCGGGTCAGCGCATCAACATAGGCGTCATCGTCAATTGTCATCGCGACACGGATATGACCCGCGGCTGCGGCGCCAAAGCTTTCTCCGGGCATTGTGGCGATCTGTTCGGTATCCAGCAGACGGTTGGCAAACTCTTCGCCCGATAGACCGGTGGCGCGAATATCCAGCATCACATACATCGCGCCATGGTTGGGCACCGCGCGGACAACATTCTGGCCTTCTAGTGCCTTTAGCGTCAATGCGCGCCTGCGACGAAACGGAGCTGCTACGGCGTCCTCTGCGGCAGCCCCTTGGGCCAGCGCAAATGCCGCTGCATCCTGAACAAAGCCCGCAACTCCATAATTGGTATGCGTGGCCAGATTGATCAAATGCTCGATCGCGTCGACAGGGCCGCAAATCCAGCCAATCCGGCTGCCGGTCATTGCGTGGCTCTTGGACATTGACCCCACAACTAAAGTGCGATCCGCCATATTAGGCAAGGCGCGAGGGCTGATATGTTCACCCTGCCAGATTTGGGTGTCATAAACTTCGTCCGAGATAAGCATCAAGTCATGGTCTCGGCAGACTTGGGCGATGCCGTCCAGTGTCTTGCGGGAATAAACCACGCCCGTCGGATTGTTGGGTGAATTGATCAGTAAGCTTTTGGCGCCATCTGCCACGGCGTCGATATCAGCCGGATCAGGTTGAAATCCGTGCCCGGGGCTGGCCGCGATGGGTACAGGAACCGCGCCAACCCCGCGAATGGTGCCCGGATAGGTCGCATAATAGGGATCGATGAACAGGGCGCGATCGCCCTCGTCACACAGGGCATGATGGGCCGCAAACAGCGCCGCTTGCCCCCCTGCGGTGATCATGATGTTGTCACGGGTCGTCGGCACACCTGTGCGGGCCTCGATCCGGGCGGCAACAGTGTCGCGCAATTCATCCGTGCCCGGGACGACGGCATAGCCTGTATGCCCGCCCATTGCAGCGCGGTCCATCGCACGCAAAATGTCGGGATGGGTGCGGATGTCGTGTTCGCCGATAGTCAGCTCTAGCACAGGGGCGCCTGCGGCCTTCATCGCGCGGGCGCGGTAAAATACGTCCCACCCGTCCGAGCCGCCGCCGATGACATTCTTGATACGGTTTGAATATTTCATGAGGCGATGGGACGCCCGAGACAGCCCGAAGTCAACCCGATATCGTTCGCAAATTGCGCGGTCCGGCACCTTCGGCACCTTTGATGTCTGACGGATTGTATAGGGCACAACTGTCCAGCGACAAGCACCCGCACCCGATGCAACCGTCCAGCTTGTCGCGCAGATCGGTCAGCGCGGCGATACGGTCGTCAATATCGCGCCGAAAGGCTGTCGATATCCGGGTCCAATCGGCCTTGCTGGGGGCTTTGTGGTCTGGCAAGCCCGCCATGTGCTGTGCAATCTCGGCCAAAGGAAAACCCAGCTTTTGCGCGGCCATGACAAAGGACAACCGACGCAAATCATGTCGTCCATAGCGCCTGTGCCCGCCCGCATTGCGCACAGGGGCGACAATACCGTGGGTTTCATAGAACCGGATCGCCGACACGGCCAGTCCGGTGCGTTTCGCCAAATCGCCGATGGTCAAGCCCTGCGCCATGAAAAACCTCTTGATCTAAAGTTAACTTAAGAAATTAGAAAGGACTCAAGTCAGTAGATCAAGAGGAGAATCGACATGACCAATGATAGAACACACCGATACTACGCCGACCCCGTAGCGATCGAATTGATGAAGCGCGACGGGATCGGATGGGGGCATGACCCCAAGTCCGGCTCGGTCATTGGCGTCGGCGGCCCCCGTAGGTCGCACCTGATCACGCGCATAGCCAATGTCTTGAAAGGATAACCCATGGCACATCTCGAACACGTCAATATCACCGTTCCCGACCCCAAAAAGACAGCCAAGATGCTGTCGGACCTGTTTGGCTGGCACACTCGGTGGGAGGGCTCGGCAATCAGTGGTGGCTATACCGTCCATGTCGGGTCCGCGACGAGCTATGTCGCGCTATATACCGGACCGGGCGGCACCGCGGCGCAAAAACCCGCACAAAACAGTTATAGTCAGACCGGCGGCTTTAATCATCTGGGCGTTGTGGTCGACGATCTGGATCAGGTCGAGGCCGCGGTCAAGGACATGGGGTTCACGCCCATAAACCACGGAGATTACGAACCCGGAAAACGGTTCTATTTCCGCGACCAAGACGGGATCGAAATCGAGGTGGTGTGCTACGCGTGAGGACGTAATTTTTTGGGCAGGCCTTTTACAATGATATAGTAAGAGGTCTGCAATCTATGCAGCATCTCGTCCGTATCCGCGCCAAAATCCACAAGCACCCAAGAGCGATGGAAATACGGAGCCTTGGTTGCGGCCCCGGCGTCGATCAGCATGGATGCGGTTTCGATGCTATCGGTCTTGACGCAGACCCCGTTGATCCTGTTCCCAAAGGTTGCGAACATCTTGCCGCCGACTTTCCAACTGTCCAGCTCGGTCTCTGGGTCCGAGGCGGTGGCACCTGCAAATGCGGCGCATATCTGATTGATGTCATCACGGGTCATGTGGCCAAGTTGCAGGTCTTGGTTTAGAATGTCCAGCATGACAGAATGGATTGCCCTGTTGCGGGGTATCAACGTAGGTGGACACAAAAAGGTGCCGATGGCCCATCTGCGTGCCATCGCAGATCAGCTATGGCCCGATTGCCCGAGCCGGACCTATATCGCGTCGGGTAATTTGATTTTTCACGCGGACGGGACAGGTATAGAGTTAGGCAATCGCTTGGCCGCCGAAATTCAAGCCAATTTCGGCCTCGTGGTCCCGGTGCTTGTGCTGAAGACATCGGAATTTGCGGCACAAGTCTGTGGGTGCCCGTTTGATATGCACGAGCCAAAGCACGTGCACGGCTATTTCTGTTTCGACAAACCGCGGATTGACGCCGACCTGCTTAGCGGGCTTGCAACAAGCAGCGATACGCTGTCGGTCACGGATCAAGTGATCTGGCTGCATACGGCCAATGGGTTCAGCAAATCGAAACTGGCCGAGAAAATGACCCGCGTTGCAGGCGTGGAATTGACGGCGCGAAATCTGAACACGTGTCGCAAGCTGGTGGAAATGCTGGACGGATAGCCGCACGCCTGCTATCAGGGCGCTATGAAGAGCACCGCAATCATCATTTGTTGCATTATTACCTGCTGACATCTGTCGCGGGCCGCTCTTTCACGTTTTCATTAAACTCGATAGTTGCTAAGCCCGCAGGCGAAATCCGCGTATGCGAGGGACCATGACCACCATTCGACTGCAAAACACCAAGACCCGCCGCAAAGAAGACTTTGCGCCGATCGATCCGAGCAACGTGCGCATGTATCTGTGTGGCCCAACGGTGTATGATCGCGCACACCTTGGCAACGCCCGTAACGTGCTGATGTTTGATGTGCTGTTTCGCCTGCTGCGCCATGAATATGGCGCGGATGCAGTGACTTACGTGCGCAACTTCACCGATGTGGACGACAAGATCAACGCCCGCGCAGCTGAAAGTGGTCGCGCGATTGGCGACATTACTGCTGAAACGATCGGCTGGTATCATGCCGACATGGACGCGCTGGGGGCCATGCGGCCCAGCTATGAGCCGCGCGCGACCGACTATATCGCCCAAATGATCACAATGACCGCCGACCTGATCGAAAAAGGGCACGCTTACGAGGCCGAGGGGCATGTGTTGTTTTCGGTCGAAAGCGATCCTGAATATGGCTCGTTGTCTGGTCGTAGTATCGACGATATGATCGCAGGCGCACGGGTCGAAGTAGCCCCCTACAAGCGCAACCCGATGGACTTTGTCCTGTGGAAACCGTCGCCTGCTGGCGTGCCTGGTTGGGATAGCCCGTGGGGCTATGGCAGACCCGGATGGCATATCGAATGTTCCGCTATGTCCTATGACCTGCTTGGGCCTACGTTTGACATTCATGGTGGCGGCAACGACCTGCAATTCCCGCATCATGAGAACGAGATCGCGCAATCACGCTGTGTAGGGCACGACTTTGCCAATGTCTGGTTGCACAACGAAATGCTGCAAGTCGAGGGCAAGAAGATGTCCAAATCCTTGGGCAATTTCTTT
>CAXIAS010000085.1:0-10229 GCA_964022195.1 uncultured Roseobacteraceae bacterium | reverse complement strand
CGGTAGATCTGCGCCTTGCGGAGATGTGTTGCCGCTGCGGGGTTTGGCCATGTTTTGCGAGTCACCGTACGGCTATTTTTTGGAAGGGTCAGTTGTACCATTCTCGTCTCTCCATTATCGGCCTCAGGCGGGCCGCCTAGTCATCAGTTACGCAGCACAGGGCGGCGGATTGGCATCTCGCCGGTCAGGCTGAAAACACATTCGTCATAGACAGCATCCGGATCACGACCGCGCAGAAAATCAGAACTTACCCCGACACTTGCGCGGCTAAAGCCACCGGTTTTGCTGTTCACACCGATCGTGACACTGCCGGTCGGGCCTTGGGCGGCGCGGGCGCGTTCTTCGCAGCGTTCAGCGGCGCGTTCGGGGTTCATCGGGCCACAAGCGGCCAGCATTGCCAGCGCCACTCCGCCAAAAGCTATAGCCCGCATCATAGGTCACCCCTGCAAAACAATGTGCCGCGATATAGGCCCTTCACACCCGGAGGGCAGCCATTCGTCGTCGCCGGAACATAAGGGGCGGGATCAACCGCAGCCGGCAGCGATGATTGCGGGTCCACGGCATCAATTGGCACGACGACCATTCCGTCACCCAAGACAGACGATCCCGAAGCACAAGCATTAATCTGGGCTGCCGCAGCCGCGTCGATTTGATCATAGGGTTCGACACGTGCGCTTAGGGTCGCGCCGTCGAACTCGACAACAGTTTGCGTCGCACCCTGATAGCCAAGGTCCTCTTTGCATTGCAAAAGAACCTGTTCCATTTGTTCACCTTGCAGCCGCATCGCGCCGTCGTTGCATCCTGTCAACGCCGCTGCGGCAATCAAAAGGGAGACAATCCGCATCATTAGAATGTCCGTTCCTTGGGTGCGATCTTCTTCAGGCTGATGCCGCCTTGCTTTTCTTTGGTCAGCGGGGCCTCGATCACGGGGCGATGGGACAGGTCAACCTTATTACCATCAATCCGGCTGATCGTGTGAACGCGCCAGTTTTCGTCGTCGCGGGTTGCGTAATCCTCATGGGCGTGGGCACCGCGGCTTTCTTTGCGTGCTTCGGCCCCTACGATGGTCGCCAATGCATTGGGCATCAGGTTCGTCAGTTCCAGCGTTTCCATCAGATCGCTATTCCAGACCATAGACCGGTCCGTGACCTTGAGGTCGTCCATCTTGGCCGCGATGTCGGTCATCTTGGCGACGCCTTCCTTCAGCGTCTTGTCGGTGCGGAACACGGCAGCATCGGCTTGCATCGCTTTTTGCATCTCAAGGCGCAATTCAGCGGTGCCTGTTTCACCTTTGGCGTGGCGCAGCCCGTCGAAACGATCAAATGCAAAATCCACGGACGCTTGGTTCAAGACAGGGTTGGCTGCGTCTTTGTCGACGACTTTGCCAGCCTGAATAGCGGCCGCACGGCCGAACACCACAAGGTCGATCAAGCTGTTTGACCCCAAACGGTTCGCACCATGCACAGAGGCACAACCCGCCTCGCCCACTGCCATCAGGCCTGGAACTACAGCGTTGGGGTCTTTGGCTGTCGGGTTCAGAACTTCACCGTGATAATTCGTGGGGATACCGCCCATGTTATAATGCACAGTCGGCAACACAGGGATCGGTTCCTTGGTTACGTCGACACCCGCAAAAATCTTGGCGCTCTCGGAAATGCCCGGCAGACGCAAGTTCAGCGCCTCGCTTGGCAAGTGGTTGAGGTTCAGGTGGATGTGGTCACCATTCGAACCGACGCCGCGCCCTTCGCGAATTTCCATCGTCATGCAGCGGGACACATAATCCCGCGGCGCAAGGTCTTTGTAATTTGGGGCATAACGTTCCATGAAACGCTCGCCCTCAGAATTGGTCAGATAACCACCTTCACCACGGGCACCTTCGGTGATCAAACAGCCCGCACCATAAATGCCGGTGGGGTGGAATTGCACGAATTCCATGTCCTGCAATGGAAGCCCCTGACGCGCCACCATGCCGCCGCCGTCACCTGTGCAGGTGTGGGCAGATGTGGCGCTGAAATAGGCGCGACCGTAACCACCCGTCGCCAGAACCGTCGTCTTGGCATTGAACACATGCATCGTGCCATCGTCCAGTTTCCACGCGACAACACCCTGACACTGACCGTCCTCGGACATGATCAGATCGGTAGCAAAATACTCAATGTAGAACTCGGCCTGCTGTTTTAGCGACTGACCATAAAGGGTATGAAGGATCGCGTGACCGGTCCGGTCCGCAGCCGCACAAGTACGCTGCACGGGCGGGCCTTCGCCGAATTCGGTAGTGTGGCCGCCGAACGGGCGTTGGTAAATTTTACCCTCTTCCGTACGCGAAAACGGAACACCGTAATGTTCCAGCTCGTACACCGCCTTGGGTGCTTCGCGGGCGAGGTATTCCATCGCATCCGTGTCACCCAACCAGTCGGACCCTTTGACAGTGTCATACATGTGCCACTGCCAGCTATCGGGGCCCATGTTACCTAGAGACGCGGCAATACCGCCTTGGGCGGCAACCGTATGCGAACGGGTCGGGAAAACCTTGGTGATACAAGCAGTGCGCAATCCCTGCTCGGCCAGCCCGAGTGTTGCGCGCAAACCAGCACCACCAGCGCCAATTACGATCGCGTCATAGGTGTGGGTTTCATATTCATATGCGGCCATAATTAGCTACTCCGACGTAAAAATTAAAGGGCTAGGCGCAGGATGGCGAGAACACCAAAGCCAGCGGCACCGTAAGACAGACACGTCATCGCAATGATCAATGCCTTGCGGGTAAACCCTTGTGTATAATCTTCGATGAACGTCTGAACACCGCCACAAAAATGCATAAAACCGACAATCAACGTCAGCGCCGCAATCGCAGCAGGCACCGGACGGGTGTAATAGGCGACCACCTCTTCGTAGGTGCCGCCCAGCGCGGACCCAAAGCTGAAAATAAACAATGGCAACAGCACGACCAAGCCAACCGAGCTGATCATCATATGCCAATGATGCATGGTGCCCGATTTGGCGGACCCGGTTGCGTTTGCGCGTTTGCGGTCTGTTAGAAATGACATGTTTGATCCCCTACAGAACGATTACAGTGAAGATGGTCATCAACACTGACGCGATGATCATAATCAAACCGGCGGTTTCGGATTTTTCTACGTCGAGCATATAGCCGCTATCCCAGATCAGGTGCCGGATGCCCCCGAACATGTGATACCAAACCGCCCAAGCCGACAAAAAGAACACCAGATCACCAAACCAGCTGCGCAAAAACCCGTCTGCCGTCGCAAAGGCATCAGGCCCCGATGCTGCTGCAACAAACCACCAGACAATCATCAAGGCCGCAACCAGCAACGCATTGCCAGTCAAGCGGACGAATATCGAAGTCATCGAAGTTAGTTGCGGACGATAAATCGTCAAATGCGGCGAAAGCGGGCGATTGCCCCGGTTCACATCAGCCATTGCATATCCCTGTGTTAGCCACGTCCATACCGACGTCTTGCAGATGTTTTGCACTATCCGGTTAATAGAGTCACGCGACAGGGCCAGAAAAATCCGCTGCAACGCCGATTTCGGGACAAAATTCTGATATTGTGATCACACTCTGATTTTATGTGATCACAAAGCCCCGTTTCAGGCTGAATTGCACTCGCTGTGTGCGCGGATGCGGATAACAATGGGCCAACCGCAGTCCTAGGTTACGGATCGAAAGGACACGTTACGATGAAAGACTTTAACATCCGCAAAGGCGACATGCCCGATGAAATGCAAACACTGCTGGCCGAGTACCCGCGCGACAACTGGGCGTCGCATCCCGGTTTTGACGAGAAGACCAAACACTGGCTAGGGGCGCACCGGTTCTTTCGACAACTTGCCTATTCGGTCGGGCGCGATGTCGAACGCTACCTCGACCACGATAGTGACGACCACGACTTTGCCGCATCACTGTCCTATCGCGGCCGTGCATTGGTTCAAAACCTGCATGGTCATCACGGGTGGGAAGATCACGAATTCTTTCCTGAATTGTCCGCGGCCGACCCTAGGTTCGTCGCGGGTTTGGATATACTTGAAACCGACCATGCCGAACTGGATCATGTTCTGGACGGGTTCACGTCCCATGCCAATCGCACACTTCAATTGATTCAGATGGCCCCCGCCGACGCGCGCAACGAAGCGGGAAAGCTACACGACCATGCCCGCGCGATCCGCGCATTCCTTGACCGTCATCTCACCGACGAAGAAGAGCTGGCCGTGCCCATTATTCTGCACCATCGCCTGCGCGGTTAGGCCATGTCAGTTCGCGCCCTCGTATAACTGACGCAAATGGCCCTCAAACTCGCTGCACATGGTGATCGACTTGGTTTCGGGGTCATAATAGGCATTGGCCTCGCCGCAGCTCTGGACATTTACGGTCAGCGGGTTCTTAAGGCCGAAATCCTTGTTCAGGGCGACCAGCTCTTCTCTGATTGTGTTCAGAATGATCGGGGCACTGTCATCCGTCGCACCCAGAACAAAGGTCTCGCTGGGGCTATCGACCGCAATCTCGGCCAATGCGTTTCCCCAGCTAAAATCGGCTTGATTGAACTCGGTTTCGCACCACTCAGCGCGATCCTCGGGCAGCCCCATGACCTCGGCCATCTCGACGCGGGCGTCAAAATTGCCGCCCAAAAAGACACAGATAGTATTGTAATACCGTTGCTCGTTCGCACCGTGGGTATCCCAAAACGCGATGTCGCCGCCGTCATTCTCGGCCTCGGCCAAGAATACATCGGCCGTTGACATCACCATCGCCTGAGCGGTGTCTTCGTCATATAGGCCATGCATCAGCATGACAGAGGCAACGTCTGCGGCGTCTTCCTCTTGTCCGAAAATCGGCAATCGGCGGATATCGATCAACGCATGGCCCAGCTCGTGATAGAAAATCGCCAGCACGTTGTCGCGAATGTAGTCTTCCGCGTCTTGGGCATTGGCCGTCGTGCCTATCAGGGCCGCTGCCATCGCAAGATATTTCATCACCGGCGCCCCTCTCAAACTGGCATCAAAGCCCAATAATCCAGATCCAGCAAAACATCCGGCAGGTATTTTCCGTCCTCACCACGCAACGCGCCCGCGGGCCCCTTGCTTGCGACAAGCCGCAAACGAATTGCGCCAACGCCGGGCGCATCCGTCTCGGCCTTGTCCAAGACCTCGGACCACGCGCGCACGGTATCGCCTGCAAAGCAAGGGTTCGCATGGGCGCCGCCATTTAGCGCGACAATCATCTGCGCATTGGCCAGCCCGTTAAACGACAGCGCGCGGGCCAACGAAATTACATGGCCACCATAAATCAAACGCTTGCCGTCTTCGCGGTTGGTCGCGTCAAAATGGACCTTGGCCGTGTTCTGCCAGAGGCGGGTCGCCAGCATATGCTCGGCCTCTTCAATAGTAACACCATCGACGTGGTCGATTACCTCGCCCACAGCATAGTCGCGCCAGCGGTGCGGCTCGCCAGCCAGATCAAAGTTATAATCGGTGAAATCCAGCCCGTCAGGAATGACCAGATCGTCGGGGCCGACAACATCGGGCAGATCAGGAATCACGGTTTCGGGGGCAGCACCTTGGCCGCGCTTGCGGACCATGACCCAACGCACATAATCCAATACCGCAACCCCGTGCTGATTGGTGCCCGTGGTGCGCACCCAGACCACGCCGCTTTTCCCGTTCGAGTTTTGCTTGATCCCGATCACTTGTGATTGGCTGGTCAGCGTGTCACCCGCATAAACAGGTGCCAGCCAGCGCCCGCCAGCATAGCCCAGATTGGCCACTGCATTCAGCGACACATCTGGAACCGTCTTGCCAAACACAGTGTGAAAGGTGATCAAATCATCCATCGGGCTGGATGGCAGGCCGCAACTGCGGGCAAATTCATCAGATGAATGCAACGCGCCCCGCGCCGGATAGAGCGCATGATACATCGCCCGCTCTCCCCCTGATAGGGTGCGTGGCACAGCGTGTGTAATCACATCACCCACACTGTAGTCTTCGAAAAAGCGGCCTGCGTTAGTCTTGGTCATGTCAGACCGCACCTAGCTTCATGTCGCGCGAGTATTCGACATCAGCGTTTTTGGTCACGGCTTGGCCACAGCGCATCACGCCATTGGCCTGATCAAAGGCATATTGCGGATCGCCATGCAGCGACCAGCCTTTGGACAAGGCCTCGGTCACGCGGTGGCAAAATTCGGACGTGTCGTCCTCGGTTATGAAACGGTAAACTTTCATGGGCTTATCCAAACGGGTTCGGGCCGACCCACATGTGGATCAGGGCGACGATTGTGAACACCACTACCGTGGCGATGATGGCTGTGATTTCCTTCTTGAACGGCACCGCATGATAGGGTGCGCGCGCGCCTTCGATACCGTTGATCAATATGATCTCGAGCAGGGCCCAAGCCGCCATGCCGCCGAACAGCAGAACCGAAGCGGTATCGCCGTTTGCCAGCAGATGCGCGCCGGACCAAACAATCACAGCAGTCAATTGCGGGTGACGGATTGCGGCAGTAATTCGGGTTTTGGCGCCCGAGGCTGCAAACAGATAAAACGCAAATAACATCAACAGGTTGTTAATACCTGTCATGGCTTGCGAACTGCCCCATAGACCGACGGTATCAGCCCCGCGATAGCCGATCACCATCAGCACAATCGCAACGAGCGACGCAATGGCCACAAACCCTTTGCCTTTGTCACCCACGCGGGCGCGATGGGCTGGCGCAAAACGTTTCCACGTATGTGAAACGGTCCAAAGTAGTAGTCCCAGAATAATAAGTGTCATGATCCCTCCAAAGCGGCGATGGCCGCGGCTTTGGCCAACGTCGCCTTTGCGGTGACGATATGCAAGTTCTCAACGATTTTGCCATCGACAACCGCCACACCTTGGCCGCTGACTTCGGCGGCATTGAACGCGTCAATCTGGCGATGTGCCAGATCAATCTCGGCCTCGGTTGGACCAAAGGCCGCGTTGCAAATCGCGACTTGTCCCGGGTGGATCAAAGTCTTGCCATCAAACCCCATGTCGCGGCCTTCGGCACATTCGCCCGTTAATCCGTCTTCGTCCTTGAATGCGTTATAAACCCCGTCCAGCACGACGATGCCCGCAGCTCGGGCCGCCAAAACAGACATTTGCAACGCCGTCATCAGGGCCGATCGGGTCCGGCTGTTCAAATCCTTTGCCAGATCATTGGTGCCCAGAACAAACCCCTCCATCCGCGGATGCGCCGCAATCGCCGCTGCATTCAAAACACCTGCAGGGGTCTCGATCATGGCCCAGACGGGTAGATCAGGGATCAACGCGGCTAGCGCGTCGACATCCGCGGGGCCGTCCACTTTGGGTAACAGCACCGCATCGCACTCCATCTGCGCGATCGCCTTGGCGTCGTCTGTGCCCCATGCCGTGTCCAACCCGTTCATTCGGACAACCCGCAATCGGGATCCATAGCCACCTTTGGCAAGCTCGGCCGCCAATGTGGCGCGCGCCGCGACCTTTGCGTCCGGTGTTACTGCGTCTTCGAGGTCAAATAAGATGACATCGACAGCCAACCCCCGCGCTTTGTCCAAAGCGCGTTCTTTTGAACCGGGGATATACAGGGCGGATCGGTATGGGCGGTCATGCATTGAATCATCCTCGCAATAATATTGCGCAATAAAGGCCAGAGTTTTCCACATCATTCAACTGAAAAATTGCCGCAACGCAGCACAGCCCCTTGGGCTTACCCCTCCGTCACGGACCCTTAACCAGTTTGCTGTAACAATCTGGGCAGACTTTCCAATATGCCTGCGCTCCCTGCAGGCGATCTAGGACCTTGGGAAAGGGTATCACATGAAACGCAATTTCTACCTGCTGTCGTTGGGCATTGGCGCCATGATTCTGGCTGCAGACCACGCGATGGCCCAAGGGGTCGCCCGCTGCGCCCCGCGCGAAGCAATCGTTGAACGGCTTGCCAGCCGCTACGGCGAAAGCAGGCAATCGGTGGGCTTGGGCAACGACAACACGCTGGTCGAGGTCTACGCATCAGATGAAACAGGCAGTTGGTCTATCACTGTGACCCGCGCGGGCGGGCCGACCTGTTTGGTTGCGGCTGGCAATAACTATCAATATCTGGCCGAGGCCCTGACCACGCCCGACAGCGGCGCCTAGGCCAGACCGACCCAGATCAGCCGTGCGCCTGTTGCCAGCAACAAGCCGTGCGCCTGTTGCCAGCAACAAGACGTATGTGAGCATGAAAAAGGCGCGCACCGGCGCCAAGCGGTGCGCATGGGCCCCGATCCACGCGCCCAACAACGCAAACGGCGCAAGCAGCAGGCTAGATTGGGCCCGAATTTTCAACCAGCTGATTGCCCAAAAGGTAATCACCGTCGTTGCCTGATAGATTAGCTTGCTCAGGCCTTGGCCCGACAAGAAAACGGCCGCAGGCGGGCCGCCTGCTTGGACGATGAAACTGGCAAAGCCGCCAATCGCGCCGATCGTCGAACGGAACATGTCCGCATCCACAGCATGATGGACCCACGCAGCCATCAAGGCACGAGGCGCAGCGCCGATAATCATGCCTTTGGTCGGAGGCCCATTCCATTTGCGCCAATACGGGCGCAATGTCGCGGCATCGGTCCGCATGAACAGTGGAAAACGACGCCCGACACAGCCCCGGCGGCAACAAAAGCGCCAGAATCGCACCGGCGGCAATGGCGGCTGCGGACCCGAACTTGCCCTTGGGAATCCCGCCAAAAATGATGGCTGCAACGCCCACGGCGAAAAATACCCAGTCAAATTCGTCCGCGTCCCAAACCTATCAATACTTAATTCTATCGTAATGTTAGCGGTCTAACTCGTCTTGCGCGACGACATTATTCGAGATGCCGCAGTGCCGCACACTTGCGCGTGGCGGCGCAAAGGCTTACCCAAAGCGCCAAATCCAACCAGATAGGAGCCACCTTCATGGCACGTTCAAAAATTGCCCTCATCGGCGCCGGCCAAATCGGCGGCACCCTAGCCCACCTCGCTGCCATCAAAGAATTGGGCGACATCGTTATGTTCGACATCGCCGAAGACGGCGACATCGGTCGCGGCAAGGCGCTCGATATCGCCGAAGCAGGCCCAGTGGCTGGCATCGATGTGGCACTTAAGGGCACTAATGACTATGCCGAAATCGCAGGCGCCGACGTTTGCATCGTCACCGCCGGCGTTGCCCGCAAGCCGGGCATGTCCCGCGACGATCTGCTGGGCATCAACCTGAAGGTGATGAAATCCGTGGGCGAAGGCATTGCCGCGCACGCACCGAATGCATTTGTCATCTGCATCACAAACCCGCTCGACGCGATGGTTTGGGCGTTGCGCGAATTCTCGGGCATGCCAAAACATATGGTTTGCGGCATGGCCGGCGTCCTGGACTCGGCGCGCTTCCGTCATTTCCTGGCAGATGAATTCGACGTCTCAATGCGCGACGTCACTGCGTTCGTTCTGGGTGGTCACGGCGACACTATGGTGCCGTTGACACGGTATTCCACGGTTGCCGGTATCCCCCTGCCCGATCTGGTGGACATGGGTTGGACCACGCAAGAGAAACTGGACACAATCGTTCAGCGCACCCGCGACGGCGGTGCGGAAATCGTTGGCCTGTTGAAAACAGGGTCCGCATTCTACGCACCTGCGACCTCTGGCATTGAAATGGCCGAGGCCTATCTGAAAGACCAAAAGCGCGTGCTTCCCTGTGCCGCCCATGTTGAAGGCGCCTACGGCCTTGACGGTTTCTACGTTGGTGTCCCCACCGTGATCGGTGCTGGTGGTATCGAGCGCGTGGTCGAAATCAAGATGAACAAAGACGAGCAAGCCATGTTCGACAAATCTGTCGATGCGGTCAAAGGTTTGGTCGCGGCGTGCAAAGAGATCGACGGCTCTTTGGCCTAAACACCCCCCTATGACTGACATGAAACGGGCGCCCATTTCGGGTGCCCGTTTTTCGTTGCGTCGCCATGGGCTTAAGCCCATGGTAACCGCTGGCAACATGCGCCGCGCCATAGACCAGCGCCCGCGAATCATCAACTTGAGTGACCAATCCGAATTTTGTGATCACACTTTTCAAGAGTGTGATCACAAATGTCGCTTTTTATGCGCTTCTTCATAAAACGTTATTCTGTTGCCTGTCTGCATGTGCTTGGATCACCCCAAACCCACGCAACAAGGGACGATTTGATGAACATCCACGAATACCAAGCCAAGGCGC
>CAXIAS010000084.1:0-10256 GCA_964022195.1 uncultured Roseobacteraceae bacterium | reverse complement strand
GAAACCCCACCCCCTGTTCCGGTCCCAGTCGTGGGTGTTCAGAAAACTTGCAATCGAGGCAAGGGTATCGACCTTGGACCCCCAAATATCCTTGCGCCCGTCCCGATCCCCGTCTGCGGCATAGGCAAGAAAGCTGGAAGGCATAAATTGCGGCTGACCAAGCGCACCAGCCCAACTGGATTTCAAATCTGCCAGCGGCACGTGGCCCGCTTGTGCGATTTGCAGCAGCGCAACGACCTCACCGGTAAAATAAGAGGCGTTGCGCCCCATAAACCCGCGTGTCGCCAGAACAGGGAACGGATTGTCGCGGATCGGAACCGCGCCAAAGCCGCTCTCGCGGCCCCAAATAGCCAACAGGATATGACGCGGGACGCCGAAACGGCCTTCGATCGATGTCAGCGCGGCATCCAGCTGTCGCCCTTTGTCGCGGCCAATGCGGGTCGATGCGATCAGATTGTCTGTGTTGAAATACCGTGCCGGGCCACGGAATTCGGCCTGTTTGGTAGATTGGTTTCGGGGCGCGAACCCGTCGGGCAAAATCAGGCTAGGCACGTCCCAATCCAAGGTAACCCCGCCTAGCGCTGCATCATAGATTTGGCGATCCACGCCGCGCGCTTGCGCTTGGGGCCAGATCACCTGTTCCAGCCAGTCTTGGAAACGGGCTTCGACAGGGGCGCGATCCTGCGCCACTGCGGGCAAGGCCCATAGCAACAGGATCAACCCGCGCCACATAGATCAGCTAAGCCCCAAACGGTCGCGCATAAATGCCAATGCGACTTGCAATCCGTCTGGCGCAATGCCGTGGCCGGTGCCTTTCATGATATGAGCATAGACCTCTTTCCAGCCCGCTTGCTGTAACGCCTCGGCGGCTTGTGGCAATGACTGCGGCGGCACCACATCGTCCTCGTCTCCGTGGATCAACAAAACAGGCGGCTTGCACTGGACCTCATCAGCGAGGAGTTCAGGCTCTAGCAGCCTGCCGGAAAAGGCGACAATCCCTGCGACGGCGTCTTCGCGGCGTGGGATTACGTGTAGCGCCATCATCGTGCCTTGGCTAAACCCCAAAACCATAACCTGTTCGGGCAATAGGTCCTCGTCGACCATAACGCCATCCAGAAACGCATTCAGGTCATCAACGGCGCGCAGCATGCCTGCGCGGGATTCTTCCTCGCTTGACCCGTCGATCCAAGGGATCGGGAACCACTGATACCCCATGGGGGATCCTGCGCAGTCCTCGGGCGCATCGGGCGACAAAAACAACGTGTCCGGCAGGTGTTCGGACAGCGGATCGGCCAGCCCCAATAGATCGGCCCCATTGGCGCCATAGCCGTGCAGGAACACGACACATGACCGTGTTTCCCCAGATAGCGGCTCTTTGCGGCCTGCGGTTAATGCGCGTGTCATCGTATTCCTTCCCGAGTTTTCATATATCCGTAGTAGGCCCAGATAATCCGCGCTGCAACAGATCGCCAAGGCGCCCAAGCGGTGGCCATTTCCGCAAGTTGTTTTGTCGAGGGCCGGTCAGGCAGATCAAAGATCAGGCGCGCGCCCTCTTGCAGCGCCAAATCACCGCTCGCAAAGACATCCGCACGACCAAGCGAGAACATCGCATAGACCTCTGCGGTCCAGCTGCCGATCCCGGGGATCGCGGTCAGGGTCTTGATCACCACGTCACTAGGGTGATCGCGCAAGGCGTCAAAATCCACTCCGGCATGTGCCAGTTCATGAGCGTATCGCGCCTTTTGCCGGCTTAGCCCCAAACCGCGCAAGTCATCCTGCGTCGCGGCGGCAATCCGGTCAGGGCTGGTCATATCTGCGGCCTCCAGCTTGTCCCAGATCGCATTGGCCGAGGCGACGCTGACTTGCTGGCCCATGATCGCGGCGAGTAGCGGCGCAAACCCGTCCGGCTTAAGGCGTAAGGGCAAGGGTGTCAGTTGGGGCAGAATTGCGGAAAATCGGGGCTCGGAGGCCGCAAGCCATCGGGCCCCTTCTGTGACACATGCATCACTGGTGATGATCCGCTCGGTCATAAGCACTCGGCCCATTTCAACGCGTCGCTTACGTTGTCGACCCGCTCGGCGTCGGGCAATTCGGGCCGCGCGATCATCAAAACCGGGATGCCCAGCTCTCGCGCGGCAGTCAATTTGGTCGCGCTTGGGTCGCCGCCCGCGTTCTTGACGACCAGCCAATCGATGCCAAGCGCCTTGAACAGCGCCTTTTCGCGGTCTACCGGAAACGGTGGGCGCCCGATCAAAAACTCTCCGCCTTTAAACGGGAATGGGGTGTTTGGCGGGTCGATCTGGCGACAGATAACGCGGCACCCCACAAGCCCTGCAAACCTGTGCAGAGTTTGGCGCCCTGTCCCTAGAAAAACGGTATCTCCCTTAGGGATCAGGCTTGCGGCGTCTTCTTCGGCGATGATTTGTGTCCAGTCATCGCCCAGTCGTGCCACCCAAGCCGGACGCACCACATACAAGTAGGGTATTCCCGCTGACCGGCACAGATCTGCTGTGCGTTTGGTTATCCGGGCTGCATAGGGATGGGTGGCATCGATCACCGCTGTGATTTGTCGGTCGCGTATGAACTGCAAAAACCCGTCAGCCCCGCCAAATCCGCCGGTTCGGGTCTCAATGTCCAACGGCTTGGGCGCGCGCGTCACGCCCGCCAGCGATGCAATCGCCGCAATGCCTCGCGCTTTGAGGCCTGCGGCAATCTGCTTGGCCTCGGTGGTCCCTGCCAACAACAATAGGGTCACAGCCCCGCCCTCGCGATGACCGTGCCTGCGCGGTCGATGATCACAACGTCATACTCTGGCCCTGCGTACCGGCCATTCAGCTGCGCCAGCGCCGCGTCGGCTATGGCTTTGGCCAATGGGGCGCCCCCGATTTCATAGGCCTCTAGCGCCGTGTTCGCAGTGGCCACAGTCGGGTTGCCCGACAGCCTGCCCAATGCGTCAAAATCTACTTGTGATCGTCCCGAGTGCAGATCAATGGCCCCTTGTGCCAGCTTGGTTATCTTGCCGATCCCGCCCCCAATGGTGACGCGCGGCAACGGGTGTTTTTGCAGGTATTTAAGCATCCCGCCCGCAAAATCACCCATGTCCAGCATTTCATGATCAGCAAGCCCGTGCAGGGCTTGCACGACTCTTTCGGATGTCGCGCCCGTGCAGCCGGCAACATGAGTTGACCCGCCTGCACGTGCCACATCCACCCCGCGGTGGATCGACGCAATCCATGCCGCACAAGAGAACGGGCGAACGATCCCTGTCGTTCCCAAAACAGATAGACCGCCCACAATCCCTAGGCGCGGATTCCATGTCTTGGCGGCCAAGGCTTCTCCGTCTTTGATCGAAATGGTGATTTTTATATCCGGAGTGCGCCCATAGAGCGCCGCCATTTCGGCGGCTACCTCGTCCATCATGGCGCGGGGCACCGGATTGATCGCAGGTTCACCGATCCCGATCGGAAGGCCCGCCTTGGTGACCGTTCCGACACCTTTACCGGCGCAAAACACGACATCGCCGCTTGATGCCTCGATCCGCGCCATGACCAACGCGCCATGGGTCACATCAGGATCATCGCCTGCGTCTTTGACAATGCCCGCTTCGGCCCAACCATCCCCGCAGGCGGTATGGGCCACACCAAACTTGGGCTGTTCGCCTTTGGGTAGTGTGATTTGAACGGTCTTTGGAAACGCCCCGCCCCATAGCCGGATCAGTGCGGCCTTGGTCGCAGCGGTGGCACAGGCACCTGTGGTCCAGCCGCGGCGCAATTGAGGGATCTGTTCATCTGTCATTGTCAGGGACTATAAGTAGCAATCACAATGCCGCCAATCACCAAAGCAATGTCGGTTGCCACCTTTTCCATTTCGGGTGGATCATGCATAAGCGGAGCTATGACAGATAACATGCCCCTCCCCGATCACGCTTGGCCCGAACTGAAACGCGGCTGGGTCTGGCTATGTGGTGCAGGCCCCGGCGATCCGGGCCTGCTGACCTTGCATGCGGCCAATGCGCTGCGGCAGGCCGACGTGGTCATCTATGACGCTTTGGTTCAAGAGGCGATTCTGGATTGGGCACCACAAGCCGAGCACATCTACGCAGGCAAACGCGGCGGCAAGCCGTCAGCAAAACAGCGCGACATTTCGTTGCAGCTTGTCGATCTGGCCAAGGCGGGTAAACGCGTTTTGCGCCTAAAGGGCGGTGATCCGTTTGTATTTGGACGCGGCGGCGAAGAGGCCCAAACCCTTGTCCAGCATGGTGTTCCGGTTCGGATCATTCCGGGCATTTCGGCTGGAATCGGTGGTCTGGCCTATGCAGGCATTCCTGTCACCCACCGCGATGTGAACCAATCTGTCACCTTTGTCACCGGACATGATCAGTCGGGCGACACCCCGAATTCACTGGATTGGACGTCAATTTCCAAAGGGTCGCAAGTGCTTGTAATCTATATGGGCATGAAACATGTGGCACAGATCACAACCAAACTGCTGGATGCGGGACGGCCCGCAGATGAACCGGTCGCCGTGGTCACAAGCGCCACAACGCCGCACCAGAAAGTACTGGAAAGCACCCTTGGCGGGCTCGTCGATGATATCGCTGAAAACGGGATGGAGCCGCCCTCGATTATCTGTGTCGGCAAATCTGTCTTGATGCGCCAAGTGCTGGATTGGCAGGGCCAAGCAGCGGGCAAGGCCCCGCGTGACCTAGACCCACTGGGGCGGGGCCGCCCCGCCGAATCCGCCTGATATGGCGCGCGCGGGACCCCGGTTCCTGATTGCGGCCCCGTCGTCGGGGTCAGGAAAAACCACTGTCACACTGGGGATATTGCGCGCGCTGACGCGACAGGGCCAATCGGTGCGGGCCGCAAAATCCGGCCCCGACTACATCGACCCGAGATTTCACGAGGCCGCATGCGGGCAACCGTGTATGAACCTCGATGCTTGGGCGATGACACCCGAACGTGTAATCAATCTGGCCGGCGACGGCCCGTTGATCGTTGAAGGTGCGATGGGCCTATTTGACGGGGCACCGCCCGCTGGCAAGGGGGCCTGCGCCGATCTGGCGCGGGTGTTGACCTTGCCTGTGGTTTTGGTTGTGGATGCGTCGCGCATGGCTCAATCTATAGCCCCCATTGTTGCCGGATTTTCCGCCCACGACCCAGACGTCAACATCGCCGGCGTCATTTTGAACAAGGTCGGGTCCGACCGGCACGAAGCGATGCTGCGCACAGCAATGACCCAGACGGGCATCCCCGTATTGGGCGCGATCCACCGCGCGCCGCATTTGCATACGCCGTCACGTCACCTCGGGCTTGTTCAAGCGCAAGAGCGCCCCGATCTGGATGCGTTTCTGGAAACGGCCGCGGATATGGTTGAGGCAAGCCTCGATCTTGGGGCACTGGGCGCGTTGACTGCGCCCGTGGCGCAATCCAGCACCCATCGCCTGCAACCACCCGCACAAAAAATCAGCATCGCCAGCGATGCGGCCTATGCCTTTGCTTATCCCCACCTGCTGAATGACTGGCGGGCACAAGGCGCTCAAGTGACCCCGTTCTCTCCGCTCGCCGATGATCCCGTCCCACCTGCCGATCTGGTGTTTTTGCCGGGCGGCTATCCGGAATTGTTTGCAGGCCGGATTGCCACCAATACAACGTTCCAGAACAGCCTTAGAAATGCCGCACAAGTAACTGATATTTATGGAGAATGTGGAGGATACATGACATTGGGAAACAGCCTGACAGACGCTGACGGCGTGCCCCACAAAATGGCCGGTCTGTTGGACCTGCACACGTCATTCGAGACCCGCAAACTGCACCTTGGGTATCGTGATGTCAAAACGAACCATGGCCGCCTAGCGGGTCATTGGGCTGCACATGAATTCCACTATGCCACGACGATCCACGCCCGTGGTGATACGTTGTTCCAAGCCCAAGATGCCGCCGGATTGACCCTACCGGATATGGGGCTGGTCTGCGGCCGAGTGTCCGGATCGTTTGCGCATCTGATCGACAAACGCTGAAACGGTATTGCGCAGGCACATATTCACGCGTAGCGATGCGTTATGACTGATTTAATCGACGATCGCCTCGCTATCCGCAATATTGCCGTTCTGGTCGCTGCCCAAGCCCTGTTGGGCAGTCAGATTACCATGATTTTTGTTGTCGGCGGTTTGGCTGGACAGCAATTGTCACCGATTGCGTGTTTTGCGACATTGCCAATTTCCCTAATTGTATTCGGATCAATGACGACCGCCCCGTGGCTAAGCCCGTTTATGCAACGGCACGGGCGACGTGCGGGGTTTTTTGTTGGTGCTGTCGGTGGGTTGATCGGCGCAGCCATTTCCGCCTATGCGCTCACTATTTCCAGCTTTTGGCTGTTCTTGGCAGGGTCCTACCTGACTGGTATCTACATGTCTGCGCAGGGTTTTTTCCGGTTTGCAGCCGCCGACACAGCATCGGATGCATTCCGACCTAAGGCGATTTCCTATGTTCTGGCGGGCGGTTTAATCTCGGCCATCATCGGGCCGCAACTGGTCAGTCTGTTGACCGATAGCAACCCCGACGCTACGGCCGCGCGATTTTTGCCTGTCTATTTTGGCGCAATGGCATTGAACGTCATCGGCATGGCATTGTTCGTATTTCTGCGCATCCCCAAACCTGCCCCGCCAGCAGCAACCGACGCCCCGAAACGTACTCTGACCCAGCTCTTGCGCACACCGCGCATTGCCGTTGCGATCATCGTTGCGATGGTCAGCTATTCGTTGATGAACCTCGTGATGACCTCGACCCCATTGGCAGTTGTTGGTTGCGGCTTTCAGATATCGGACGCGTCGAACATCGTCACCGGCCATGTGCTTGCGATGTTTGCGCCGTCGTTCTTTACCGGTCACCTGATTGCGCGGTTTGGTGTTGAACGGATTATGGGGCTTGGGTTGGTCATCTTGGGCGTTGCCGGTGCCGTTGGACTGATGGGTGTGGAACTGACCAATTTCTACGTCGCGCTTGTGTTGCTCGGGCTTGGCTGGAACTTTGGTTTTATTGGCGCCACTACGATGCTGGCGTCGGCCCACACCCCCAATGAGCGCGGAGTTATCCAAGGTGTGAACGATATGATCGTGTTCGGAATGGTCACCGTGGCGTCGCTTGCATCAGGCGGGCTGATGAATTGTTCGGGTGGATCAGCCGAACAGGGCTGGACTGCCGTCAATATCGCTATGGTGCCGTTTCTTGCCCTTGCGGGGCTGGCGTTGGTCTGGCTCGTGCGCCAGCGCGACGCCTAAAGCAGGGCCGCCCGCAACAACGCCACCCCTTGACGCATTGGCCCCAATTCGAGCGCACCGCTTGCCGCGCGCGACGGATCGGATACCGCCCGGCGCAATGTTGGCCGCGCGAGAAACCCTGTGAGTTTGACAGGTTTCGGCGCCGCGCCATTTTTCAATCGCGCAAGCCCGGCGGTCGCGAGCGATTTGACCCCGACAAGGGTTCCGTCAACAAGAGGCTTGCGCCCTCTGGCGTCCAATTCGGGCGCGGCCCGCAACAGATTTGACACTCCGACACCATAGGCGAAATCGCGTACGCGCGCCTCATTCGTGCCCCCCAGCAGTCGGGCCGCCGTCCACAACAGATTACCAGATGTGCTATCCAGATAGCTGGCCAGATGCGCGCCATCGTCAAAGGCATCCGAATAGATGTCCCATCTGCGCGCAACAATCAGCCGGTCCAGACATCCGACAGCTTGCGGGTCCAGCACCTCGGCCAATGCGTCAACGACTTCGTGTTTACGCACGACACCGCCTTGCCCGATTTCCTCGAGCGCGTCGCGCCACCATTGCAGGCGCATTTCTGCAATCATCTGTTCTTGGGTCACCCACGGGGCGCGGGTCACCTCGACGTTAAAGGCGAACAGCGGGAACAATATCCGACGCGCCTCAACAGGTCCGGCCATCACAGCGCGAAAACGTTCAGGATCGCCCCGTTCAACAATTTCAGCGCAGGCGTTCAGGCTCATGTCGGTTTGGCACCATCGCGGATCAGCTTCCAGTTTATTGCGTCGATCAGGGCGTCAAACGACGCATCCACAAGGTTGGCGGACACACCAACAGTTGACCAGCGCCGCCCCTGCCCGTCTTCGCTGTCAATGATGACGCGGGTCACAGCATCGGTGCCACCATCAGTGATGCGCACCTTAAAGTCGACGAGGTGCAAATCCTCGATTATGTCCTGATAGGGTCCTAAATCCTTGGCCAGTGCCCGCGACAACGCGTTCACCGGACCGCGGTCACGCCCGTCATCGCCTTGGCTCTCGGACACGCTTAGCTTTTTCTCGCCGCCAATTTTGACGACAACGACGGCCTCGGACAGCGACACCATCTTGTTGTGCTTGTTTCGGCGACGTTCAACCGTCACACGGTAGCGTTTGACCTCAAAGAAGTTCGGCAACAGGCCCAATTCTTCGCGCGCGAGCAGCTCGAAACTAGCTTGCGCTGTGTCATAGGAATACCCTGCGGATTCGCGTTCCTTGATCCGGTCAAGAATACGCGCCAATGCCGGATCACCCTTTTCGACGTCTAACCCCGCGCGCATCAGGCGTTCGCGCAGGTTGGATTGCCCCGCTTGGTTCGACATCGGCACAATGCGGTTGTTGCCAACGGATGCGGGGTCGATATGTTCATAGGTGCTGGGGTCTTTGGCGATGGCGCTGGCATGCAACCCTGCCTTATGCGCAAAGGCTGAAGCCCCGACATAGGCCGCTTGTTTCGCAGGCAGCCGGTTCAGAATGTCATCAAGCATCCGCGACGCCGTCTTTAGTCCAGCAAGCGCATCGGTCGTCACACCAGTTTCAAATTGGCTAGCAAAGGGTTCCTTAAGCAGCAACGTTGGGATCAGTGTGGTCAGATTTGCATTGCCGCACCGTTCGCCCAGCCCATTCAGCGTGCCTTGGATCTGGCGGGCACCCGCCATTACAGCGGCCAAAGAGTTGGCAACCGCGTTTTCAGTGTCGTTATGTGTGTGAATACCAACATGATCACCCGGAATGCCGCTGTCGATCACCGCTTTTGTGATTGCGCCCACCTCATGCGGGAGCGTGCCACCATTGGTGTCGCACAAGACGATCCACCGCGCGCCTGCGTCAAATGCAGCATGCACAGCCCTAAGCGCATAGTCGGGATTGGCCTTGTATCCGTCAAAGAAGTGTTCGGCATCGAACAACGCCTCGCGCCCTTCGGACACAACATGGGCAAAGCTGGCGGACAGGTTCTCTAGGTTCTCGTCCAGCGTAATCCCCAGCGCCTTGGTCACGTGAAAATCGTGGGATTTGCCAACCAGACAGACAGCCGGTGTTTTGGCATTCAGGACCGCAGCCAGAACATCATCGTTTTCAGCCGACCGCCCCGACCGTTTGGTCATGCCAAAGGCGGTCATTGTCGCGCGGGTTTTGGGCGCGTTGTCGAAAAATTCGCTGTCGGTCGGATTCGCGCCAGGCCAGCCGCCTTCGATATAATCCACGCCCAAATCATCCAGCACAGTGGCGATCTGTTGCTTTTCCGAGGTCGAGAATTGCACCCCTTGGGTTTGTTGGCCGTCGCGCAGGGTCGTGTCGAACAGATACAGACGTTCGCGGGTCATCACATCCCCTCCAGCTTGGCTGCGTCGAAATAAGGGCCGGGTGACCATGTCGCCTGCCCGCCTACGTCTGTGACTTGCACACCTGCCGCGTTCAGAATGTCGCGGACCCGATCTGCCTCGCCCCAGTCTTTGTCAGCCCGCGCTTGCGCACGCGCAGCCAGTAAGGCGTCGACCTTGGTCGCCACGTCAGCCGTCACATCCGCGCCGCCCTCGGCACCGTCCAACAAGGGCAAATCCGCCCAATCGCCGACCATTCCCAGCATTTCCAGACCATGAGCAAATCCCGCAAGGGTCGCAGGTGTCTTGTTCTTGGCCAAAACATGTAGCCGCGCAATCGCCCCTGACGTATTCAAATCGTTGGCCAGAACCCCGACGAATTCAGCATCGGCCTGCCATTTACCATCCGCCTTGAGAGCTGCAATCAGTTCAGGCCCGAACCCGTGTCCGGCTAGGATGCCATACCATTTGCGCAGGGTCGCTTCGGCTTCGTCACGTTTTTTTTCGGTCCAGTCCATTGGCTTGCCGTAATGTGTGCCCAGCATGACCAAGCGGATGACCATACCGTCCACGCCCTGATCCAACAGATCGCGCACGGTAAAGAAATTGCCCAAGGATTTGGACATCTTCTTG
>CAXIAS010000083.1:0-10367 GCA_964022195.1 uncultured Roseobacteraceae bacterium | reverse complement strand
CCCTGAGGGTGCCACTGACCTGGAATGTCAGCGTCGCGCGCTGGGTGGCGCGAATCAGCTCTTCGTCGCCTTGACCAGTTGCATCGGTCATGGCTGCAATGTCAGTGGCTACGCGGTGAACGCGGCTGATGTGTTTAAACGCAGCTTCGGCACCCGACGCTGTCCATTCCACATCTCGCTCGGGTGGGCTGTCGGACAGTACGAACCAACGCGCCGTGTCCGCGCCGTATTGCGCTAGGATGTTGTCAGGGTCGACGACATTGTTCTTGGACTTGGACATCTTGGCGGAGGGGATGACCTCGACCTCTTGGCCGGTTGCCTTCAAGACCGTGACCCCGTCACGCACTTCGACGTCTTCTGGATAGTGATAGATCGGACGGGCGGCGGTGTTAGACGGCGTCTGATAGATCGCGTGCGTCACCATGCCTTGGGTGAACAGGGCGTTAAACGGCTCGCGCGCGCTGTCGGGCAGGTGGCCCGTCATATTCATCGCTCGGGCAAAGAAGCGGCTGTAAAGCAAGTGCAAAATCGCATGCTCAATCCCGCCGATATACTGGTCGACGTTCATCCAATAGGCGGCCTCGGCGGCATCCGTCGGCGTGGCCGCGTCGGGGGATGTGAAGCGGGCGAAATACCACGAGCTGTCCACAAACGTGTCCATCGTGTCGGTCTCGCGTTGTGCAGGTTTGCCACAGGCGGGGCAGGCGCAGTTGCGCCACGTCGGATGACGGTCCAGCGGATTGCCGGGCACGTCAAAGGTCACGTCGTAGGGCAGCTCGACGGGCAGGTTTTCTTTTGCTTCGGGCACCACACCGCAGTCGTCGCAATGCACGACAGGGATCGGCGCGCCCCAGAACCGTTGCCGGGACAGGCCCCAGTCACGCAGGCGGAATTTGGTCACGCCGTGGCCGACGCCGTTTTCTTCGCAGAACGCAATCGCGGCGTTCACGCCGTCGTCGCCGGTTTGCACAGGCTCGCCTGCAAAGCCTTTGACGTAATGCACGGATTCGGATTTCAGTGGCACGTAGGCCTCGGTCAGTTGCGGGTCGCTGTCTGCCTCGGGCAGGTAGGTCGCGATGATCGGCAGATCGTATTTGGTCGCAAAGTCAAAGTCGCGCTGGTCATGCGCAGGACAGCCAAAAATCGCGCCCGTGCCATAATCCATCAAGATAAAGTTCGCGATATAGACGGGCAATTCCCAGCTTGTGTCGAACGGGTGGCGCACGGTCAGACCGGTATCATAGCCCTTTTTCTCGGCGGTTTCCAATTCGGCGGCGGTGGTGCCACCCTTGCGGCACTCGGCGCAAAACGCAGCTATCTCGGGGTTGTCGCGTTCCAGTTCGCGGGCCAACGGGTGGTCGGGCGAGATGCCCACAAATGACGCGCCCATCAACGTGTCGGGGCGTGTTGTGTAGACTTCGACCCTGTCGTGCCCGTCCGGGCCGTCAACCATGCTGAACGAGAATTGCAAGCCGCGCGATTTTCCGATCCAGTTGGCCTGCATCAATTTGACCTTGGCGGGCCAGTCGTCCAGCGTATCGATCGCGGACAGCAGTTCCTCGGAATAGTCGCTGATTTTAAAGAACCATTGCACCAACTCGCGGCGTTCTACGTCAGCGCCGGACCGCCAGCCTTTGCCGTCGATGACCTGTTCGTTGGCCAGAACGGTCATGTCGATCGGGTCCCAGTTGACCACTGCCTTTTTGCGGTAGATCAGACCCTTTTCCAAGAAATCGATGAACAGCGCCTGTTGCTGGCCGTAGTATTCGGGATCACAGGTTGCAAATTCGCGGGACCAGTCGATCGACAGGCCGAGCGGTTTCATCTGCGCCTTCATATCGGCAATGTTTTGATAGGTCCAATCCTTGGGGTGGCCACCCGATGCCATCGCGGCGTTTTCGGCCGGCATGCCAAAGGCGTCCCAGCCCATCGGGTGCAAAACGTTGTGCCCTGTCGACATTTTATACCGCGCGATCACGTCGCCCATCGTATAGTTGCGCACGTGACCCATATGGATGCGCCCTGACGGGTAGGGGAACATTTCCAGCACGTAGTATTTCGGTTTGTCCTCGGTCCGTGTGGCCTTGAACGTGTTGGCGTCTGCCCAAGCGGCCTGCCATTTGGATTCGATTTGTGCGGGTGTGTAGGTGGACATCGGGTCAGTCTTTCACATGCAAACGCCGGGCAGTTTTGGCCCGGCGGTGTTTTAATTCGGGCGAGGCGGACGGGCCTAGAGGCCGCGGTCAGCGATACGTAGCTGGCGCGCCCGCGACAGGATTGCGTCTTCGACCGCGCGTTGAGTTTCAACAGACACAGGGCCGCCGCGTGATTGCAACGCCACGTTCAGCGACCGAGCATCCAGTGCAGGGTCGGTGATGTAGACCGTTGCGCGGTAGCTGCGCCCGCCGCCGGGTGGTGTGCCGTAGCCCATCACGATAACGCCGGTAAATGGATCGACGCTCTGGATCGGGAGAAAACTGAGCACATCGAGCGACGCGGCCCAGAGATAGCGGTTCACGGCCACGCTTTCGGCGCCGCGCACGCGGGTTGCCTGACGTGTTGCGTCCGGTGATCCACCGCCAAATCCGAGGCTGCCAAACGGGCTGGATCCGCCGCAAGCAGATAGGCCCAGGGCCAAAGTGGTGGCCAATGCGGCCTTGGTTACGCGTGATAGTGACGTCATGGGTCAGCCCCCAAGGGATTTCGATTGCAAAATATGTATCGAAGGGGGGCGAGGGTCACAAGCTATTTGACGAATTCACAACGCCATAGCCCAAAAAGAAAGGGCGGCCCCGAAGGACCGCCCTAAACTTGAGTAGCTTCAATTCAACTTAGAATGTGAAGTTTACTTCCAGTGTCATGCCTTCTTTGTACTCACCGTCGCCGATGTCAGAAGACATTACAGCGTCGTCACCGTCTGTGGCGTAAGAAGCCAAGATGGATGCGCCGCCGCCCAGGTCATATGTACCTGCAACGTACTGCTGGTCGCCAGAAGATACGATACCAGCGAAGACCATCAGGCCGTTACCTACGTCGTAAGAACCTTCGATGCCCCAGCTGTCAGCTGTTGTGCCGTTATACGCATCAACGTCGTAAGACGCGTCAACTGTGATCGCGCCAGAAGCGTAACCAGCAGAGATGCCGTACTGTGTGTAGTTGTTGGCGTCTGTGTCTACAGCGTTAACTGCGTAGTAAGCACCCAGAGCAACGTCACCTACAGTGTAGCCAACTTCAGCACCCATGGAGGAGCCTTTTACGCCGTTGTCGTCAACGGAGATGTAAGCCAGAGCAACGTCAGCACCAGCGAATGTTGTGCCTACGGACAGACCCATCACTGTAACACCAGCCAGACCAGTGGAGTCGCCAGCGAAAGCGTAACCACCAGGTGCAACGCCGTATGTCAGGCTCTCAAGAGCAGCTTCGCTCTGGTAAGCAACGCCTACGTTTACGGAACCGAATGTTGCGGCAGCAGCGAACTGCAGACCGGCCAGCTCGGAAGCGCCAGAAACAGCGTCCTGATCAACAGAGTAAGAAACAGCAGCGTCAACACCGCCCATTGAATACTCGCCGCGCAGGATTGCGGAGTCGCCGGAACCGTCAGCGTCAACAGCGCCTTCGCCGAAGATGTCGAATGTCAGACCGGAAACGCCAGCGTCCCACTTAGCTTCTGTAGCTGTGTCTGTGTCACCGAAGTACAGGCCGGCGTTGTCAGATGTCAGCGACAGAACGTAGTCTGTGGAGGACAGGTTCTGGCCCATGTTGTTGTCGGACAGGGAAACACCTACGGAAGCAGCAGCTGTCAGGCCGTTGTCCAGTTCCTGAGACATGGACAGCGACAGGTCGGAAGACCAGTAGAAGCCGTCTGTGCCAGCAGTGTTTGAGTTTGTGTTGTAACCCAGTGTTGCTTCACCGGAGAAAGAAACTTCGGCAACAGCTGCGCCACCAAAGGCGATCAGTGCGGAAGTAGTTAGAAGGATGCTTTTCATGATTTAAAACCCTCGTGTGTTTTGCATTCCCAAGAATACCAGTTGAACTAGCATTGCCAGAGTAATTGCGCCGAACATGCTGCACACTCAAGTGAATTGCCGAGCAAATTGGCCCGCTTGGCAAAAATGATGCATCAAGGACACACCACGGTTTGCGGCTTTTCGCCGATGACATTGCCCGCAATTACCTATATTTCGGGGCCATAGCCAAAAGAGTCTGCAAAAACAGGATGATACCATGTCACTAGCCGATATTCAGCAACGGGTCGCCAAAGCTGCCCAAAAAGCGGGTCGTGATCCCGCTGATGTGACGTTGATTGCAGTTTCCAAGGTTCAGCCGGACGCGCGGGTCGCAGCGATTCTGGATCAAGGGCACCGTGTATTTGGTGAAAACAAGGTTCAAGAGGCGGCGGGCAAGTGGCCTGCGTTTCGCGAATCTTATGACGGGATTGATCTGCACCTGATCGGCCCGCTGCAAACCAACAAGGCCCGCCAAGCGATGGAACTTGCGCAATCGATCCATACGCTCGACCGTCCAAAGCTGGCTGGGACCTTTGCCCGTCTGGCCCAAGAGATGGGGCATTGTCCTGACTTGTATATACAAGTGAACACCGGAGAAGAGCCGCAAAAGGCCGGATGCCTGCCCGCCGAGGCCGATGGTTTCATTCGTCAGGCGCAGGACATGGACCTGCCGGTTCGTGGCTTGATGTGCATCCCGCCCGTCGAAGAAGAGCCATCGTTGCATTTCGCCCTATTGGCCAAAATTGCCGCCCGCAACGGCCTGTCGGGTCTGTCCATGGGTATGAGCGGCGATTTCGAGAGCGCGATCGCCCTGGGCGCGACCCATGTGCGCGTCGGATCGGCCATCTTTGGCGACCGTGTTTATGACAAGTGACTATAACCCGCCTCGCGAGCCGCTGGAATTCCTGCATGACGACCACGAAGTGGTCTTGGTCAACAAGCCGTCCGGCCTGTTGTCGGTGCCCGGCAAGGGCGAACATCTGGCCGACTGCCTGATTGCCCGTGTGCAGGCCGTGTTCCCGACCGCATTGCTGGTGCATCGGTTGGACCGCGACACGTCGGGCGTGATGATTTTCGCCCTGACCCCGCACGCTCAGCGCCATTTGGGTCTGCAATTCGAAAAACGTCAGACCAAAAAGACCTATGTCGCCCGCGTTTGGGGCGAGATGACACAAAAGACGGGCACCGTTGATCTGCCGTTGATCGTGGACTGGCCCAACCGCCCGCGTCAGATGGTGTGCCACGAGACCGGCAAACAGGCGCAAACAGACTGGCGTGTCATGCGCGCGGGCGGAGGGGAAACCCGTGTCCGTCTGATGCCCAAGACTGGCCGGTCGCACCAGTTGCGGGTGCATATGCTGGCGATGGGCCATCCTATTCTGGGAGATCCGTTTTATGCCACGGGTGCCGCGCTGGACCACCCGCGCCTGATGCTACATTCCGAAACCTTGCAATTCCGCCACCCCGACGGCGGACAGGGGACGCGGATCACAGCCAAGGCACCGTTTTAACGCGGCTGCGGGCCTAGGCCCTGAAACCGGTTGTCCGGTCTCGTCGTTATTGCATCGAGACCTGTTTACGCCGCAGTTGTTCTGGGCCGAAGCGCCACCGTGGCCCTGCGCCGTTGGCCGGTTGCGGGGCGAAAATATTCGGGCGCCAGCCAGTGATGTTCTTGCGGCACGATGGTCCAGTCGGCCCATTCCAATTCGTAATCCAACGCTTCGGCCATGACGTCCATCGCGCGAAACGTTGGTATGCCGACGACCGCCGTTTTCTGGTTGGGTATCTGGGGCGCTGCATTGATATCAATATCTGTCCGCTCTTTGACCAATTGGATCACGGGATTGTCCCTTTGGATGAATTCGCTATCGATAATGATCAGTTTCGGATCTAGGTCGCGTAGCAAACGCAGCAGGCCAAAATGGTCCATTATATGATAAAACACCCCAAAGACGGCGATAACGTCATAGGTGACGCCGTTTGCAATATCGGACCGGATCGCTTCAAAAATGTCCTGACACCGAAGATCGACACGGGCGCGAAGCCTTGGATCAGGGAAATGTTTGAATTCGGCGATCAGGCGGGCGCGGGCTTCGATCCCCGTTACCCTATCGGCCCCCGCGCCCGCGAATGCATAGCTCCAACGTCCATCATTCGCGCCAAGGTCCAAGACCGAGGCATCCTTGATGTCGTTCTCGTAGGCGCTGATCAGGAATTTGTGACGCCAGTTCATCCGATCGGTCATGTCCGGACCTGTGGCATATGCAGGCAGCGTGCGAATAAAGTCAAAGAACGCCATTTTCTCGATCCTTGTGAATTTTGGAGAACCCTAACGCGACCGCCGGCAGCAAAACAGCCCCGGCGTTTCCACCGGGGCTGTTTGATGTCTAATGTGGTCAAAGATTGATCCCCGGACGTCTCTTTTTTGCGGGCTCACTTGTGTCGGCCATGCGGGCACAGCGGCCAATTGCCCTGTTCGAAAAAATGGCCGCTTTGTTGGTGCTGGCCAAATTTGGCTTATCCGGCGCGCACCCTGTCAGACAGGCCCTTGAGGTTCGCATCAATGATCTTGCCCATCATCATCTTCATCATGGTCTGCCCCATCAGCCATCCCAAAGGGCCGTATTTAACGCGATAATCGAAGGTCCAAGTCACCTTGGCGCGCCCGCCTGTCGGTGTGATACGAATTTCTGAGCTTGCCTCATGCAGGGGCATCGCCGCCATATCCAAAAGCCTCACTGTGTAGCCAGAACCCGGCTTCCAGGCGATCACTTCCTCAACCACCGAGGTGCCGTTGGCAAAGTTATTGCGCCGCTTGGACCCCATCCCGATGTCGCCGTCCGTCAAGGCGTCAACAGAAATGATCTGCGGCGCAAATTCGTCAATGTGCATGTAGCGGCTAAGCTCGTCCCAAACTGCGGCCGGGGCTGCATCGATGGTCAGGCTTCGTTCGTGGTGGATCATTTTCTTAGGCTCCGTTGGGTTTGCGCGAGATTGCGCGATTTCGGTTTCTAAGTCTGTTCTAGAACTAGGCTGCTCTCACCGTTATGACAGTAGTATGAGAGGAGAAGCCAAAAATGCGTCGCACTGAACGGCTATTTCAGATTATCCAGATACTGCGCTCTACCCGGTCGCCTATAACAGGACGGGAACTTGCAGATGAATTGGAAACCTCACTTAGCACGCTGTACCGCGACATGGCAGAACTTCACGCCCAACGTATTCCGATCACCGGAGAGGCAGGCGTCGGGTACATCCTTGACGATGGCTATGACATGCCGCCGTTGATGCTAACCGCAGACGAGCTGGAGGCCGCCGCATTGGGGGCCGCATGGGTCGCGTCCGAGGCCGATCCCTCATTGGCGCGCGCGGCGCGTGACCTCGTTTCAAAGCTGTCGCTGGCCATTCCAAAGGAACTGCGCCCAGTTGTATTGGACGGAAGCTCCAAACCGATACAAACGCGGGCACGGTTCTCTGAACGCTTTGACAGCGCGCTTTTGCGGCATGCCATTCGTGTGCGTTATAAACTGCAGCTCATTTACACCGACGCCGATGGCAGCACGACCGACAGGATTGTCTGGCCGTTGTTGATCGCGTTTCTGGACCGCACGCGCTATCTGGTGGGCTGGTGCGAGACGAGAGACGACTACCGGCACTTCAAGACCGAACGTATTCAAGAGCTGAGAGTTCTTGGAACGAAATACCCAGGCCGCCGTGCAGCCCTACTGAAAGGTTGGGAAGCGGTGACGACCAAACGCATGCAAAGTTGACATTGGTGCGGGATGCAGCATTCGTTGGTTTGGGCTCAAACCTGCCATTCGACAAGAGGGGCCCCGATGTTTCCACCGGGGCTATTTGATGTCTAACGTGGTCGAAGATTAGTCCTTGGACGTCTCTTTTTTGCGGGTGCGCCGGTCTTGCGGTCGCCAGAGCCCGACAACCTGTCTCGACCTTACGGAAGTTGTGGCGCTCTTAGGATAAAGGTGAAATTGGCATCTTCGCCCGTCGAGGTTTGGGCATCAGCGTGGCAGCCCAGGCAGGTGCCTTCGTTGGCGTCCTGAACAAAAGTTTCCATCGTTGTATTGGTCAAAAAGCGGGGCACTTCGCCATGTTCAAACATCGGGCTTTTGTCGGCTCCGCGCCATTGGGTCGAAATCAATTGATAGTTGCTTAGCGCTGTATCGCTTAGCTCGGCCTGCCATAGCGCGTTCATCTCTTGGGTGCCTTCAAAGATATCCCAACAGCGCACGACTTGTGTGCCGGCGGTCACCTCCCCACCGGACATCCCAGCATAGGGCTGGACTGAATTCCACAAGATTGTGTCGCCGGGCGGCTGATTGGTGACCATGTCCGGTTTGTGTGAATTGTATAGAATGAAGTCCGTGGACTTGGGGGCTTTGGGGCCGACACAGCCGTCTGGAAACAAATCCTTGGCGAAAATCGCGTTTACGCGGCGTGCGTTTTCGGCTGTGGGGGCTGTCGCGCGGTGCTCGAATGTGGTCCAGAGCCATTCGTCACCATTGCCGCTATGTATGCGGGCCACAATGTGCATCCCTACCATGCCCAGTCTTTCGCGCAGGCACATCGCTTTGCCGTCCGCGCTTTGATCTGCGGGCACGTAGATCAAGCCATCCTTGGCGATATATCCGGTTTCATCCGTCCCTGACGGCAAAATCTGCCAAGAGGTTTTCAAAAACACGCTTGCGGGGGTCGCGCCCGCGCCGATCCGGCCTTGTGGAAAGGACACCGGTGCGCCTCCCCGCGCTTCTTGACCGGAATATGTGTTGAGCAGACCGTCCAGAATATAGGCCTCGGCTGTCGGGTTTACACGGGTTTCAAACACCACAAAATTGCCGTTCTGATCGATCAGCTGAAGCCCATCCGATTGCACAACCGAGGCGGTGATCACATCCGCCCCTGCTGCGACAGCCCCGCAGTGTTCCATTGCAAAATCGTCCCCGAAGATTTCCGGTCGACGCCGAAACGTCTGCCAATCCGCATTGCGCGTGGGTTCTGGCAGCTTGGTTTCGGTCCAGTTCATGGCGGTGAACGCCTGCCACGAGAAGATGTCGAACGGGGTTTGTGTTTCGACGTTGATGAACATGTAGACAAACAAGTCGCTGAAATCGGTCTGGTCGTCGGGAAATTCGGCACATAGCGCGTCCCGCTCAGGATCCACGCAAAAACTATTGAGGGTGGACGGGTGTCTCAGGTCTTGGCCGATGGCTGCTCCTGCAAACACGATCGCAAGGCAGGTCGAAAATAAAGCGATTTTCATGACTTTTCCTTTATTGTATTCATTAAATCATTTTTGGATACAAAAATAAGACTTGGTATGCAATATGATTTGGGTGTAAGTTTTCAGGGAGCAAAATTTGGACAGTTTGAGAGATGTCACCAACGCCGGATCACGTAGCAGAAATTGTAAATCAGCTGCGTTCGGAAATTCTGACGGGCGTGCTAAAGCCGGATCTGCCCCTAAAGCAAGAAAGCATCGCTGCGCGTTTTCAGGTCAGCCGGATGCCCGTGCGCGAGGCGTTGCGGCAGCTGGAAATGATGGGATTTGTCACCGTCAACCAGAACCGGCGCACGCATGTCGCGCCGACCAGTCAGGCCGATTTCCTCGAGATTTATGACATGCGCATCGCGGCCGAGGTGCTGGCGATCAGATCTGCCATGCCGCATCTGACCAATGCCCAGATTGACAAAGCGAGCGGGTTTCACGCCAAAATCCTGGCCGGACAGACCGAGGATTTTGGATCGTTGAACACAGCGTTGCACATGGCGCTGTATGAACCCAGCGCGCGCCCGCGCCTATTGGGGCATATCCAGAATTTGGGTGAAGCGGCTGATCGTTATACGTTTATGTGTTCTGTCGATCAGGCGTTTCGGGACAAATCCAACGCCGAACATGCCGCCCTGATCGACGCCTGCTATGCCCGAGACGAAGACGCAGCAGCGCAGTGCCTAGAGACACATATCCGCGACGCAAGGGATAAGTTTTCACCAGAATTCAAAGAGGCGTGACCGACCTCGCATCTGCATCTGTGTCGGTCATCTGCGATCCGTCCACAAAAAAAGCCCCGATGTTTCCATCGGGGCTTTTTGATTTCTAAAACAGCAAGAGATTAGTCCTCGGACTTCTCTTCTTTTGCTGGCTCGCCAGTTTCCTGATCGACGACTTTCATGGACAGGCGCACCTTGCCACGATCGTCAAAGCCCAACAGCTTGACCCAGACTTCCTGACCCTCTTTGAGGACGTCGGAAGGGTGGTTCAGGCGGCGGTTTTCGATCTGGGACACGTGCACCAGACCGTCGCGCTTGCCAAAGAAGTTCACGAACGCGCCGAAGTCGACGAGC
>CAXIAS010000082.1:0-10530 GCA_964022195.1 uncultured Roseobacteraceae bacterium | reverse complement strand
CCGGATGCTACCTCGGCTGCGTCTTTGCCGCCGGCATAGTCAACCATGCCTGTCCAGAACGAACCGGCGCCAACACCACCTGGCATCAGGTCGGACGCGTCGAAACGGAATGTGGTCGCACCCAGCAGGATTTCGTTCAGGCCACGGGATGTGTCATCAATGAATTTGGCGGGATCAACGCCCTTATGCGGTGTCAGGAACGAGCCATGGGACATCCAGACCTCGTGGGCGGCTGGATCACGCAGGAATTTGATCAACTCTTGCGCCCCATCGCTCGGGTTTGTGATGGCAAACAGGGTGCCCGCACCCAGAACCGGATTGCCCAGATCCTTGTCCGCGTAAGATGGAAAGTAGAAGAAATCCGCATCTTCGCCGACAACTGTGCCATCGGGAAAGAACGCAGGAATAAACGACGCCTGACGGTGCATGTAGCACTGCGGTGGCGAGCTGAACAAACCCTTGGGGCTGTCGCGGAAGTCGGTTGATGCGACGGCACCGGCACCGCCCGCGACATAGGCGTCGTTGCGGGCAAATGCGCCAAACTCTTCGATGGCGGCCACGATTTCTGGCGCGTCAAATGGCAGTTGGTTGGTGACCCATTTGTCATAGACATCCGGTGACTGCGTGCGCAGCAACATGTCTTCGACCCAGTCAGTCGCAGGCCAGCCTGTCGCCGCGCCCGACCCCAGACCGATACACCACGGTGTGCCACCGTCAGCGACGATCTGGTCTGACAGCGCCTTGAGGTCTTCCATGGATTCAGGAATGTCATAGCCCGCATCCTCGAAATTCTCGGGGCTATACCAAACCAAGGATTTCAGATCGACGCGGAAGAACATGCCAAACAGCTGGTCGTCGCCATTCTTATCGGCGTATGTGCCCAGATCGACCCAAGACTGGCCCGCAGCATAGTTTTCCGCGATCCACTCGGCGGAGCCACCTTCGAGCGGGGTTAGAAAACCGCGCGACGCCATGTCGGCTGCCAGCCCCGGCTGAGGGAATATGGAGATGTTGGCGCCTGACCCCGCCTCGGCGTCGATTAGCACCTGCTGCTCGAAGCTGTCAGAGCCGACATAGCTGACCTGCGCGCCTGTGCGTTGCTCAAAGATGTCGAATATCTGCTCGACGACCTCGGCCTCGGGGCTAAGCCACGTTCCCGCAACAGTGATTTTCTGACCAGCCAGATGGCCATCCGCGACTGCGGCCGTGCCTAGCGCCAGCACGGCGCCACCTAAATAGAGTGATGTTTTCATTTCGTCGTTCCTCCCTACCACACGCTTTTGCCGGGTCGAATTCGGTGTTTCTTCGGCGTCCAAATTCTTCCAAAGCGCTTTGAATTTTCTTGAACCTCGGTGAAATCGACAATTCTGTCAACCGCAATAGTTGCATTTATGCGGATCAAACTTGCCCGGACAACAAAATGCTGCCAGAGTTGGCCAAGCTTCTGCGCCTCAAAGCGCTTATAAAACGGACCCTTAGATGAACTTAAAACAGCTATCGGATTTATTGGGTCTCAGCCAGACAACAGTAAGCCGCGCATTGAACGGCTACCCCGAAGTCAGCGAGGCCACTCGCCAAAAGGTCCAAAAGGCCGCGCATGAGCACGGCTATCACCCGTCCACGCGGGCCAAGGGGCTGGCGACGGGCCAAGCCTTGGCGATTGGCCACGTGATCCCGATGTATGGCAAGAGCGAAATGGTGAACCCGATCTTTGGCGATTTTATTGCTGGCGCGGGGGAAATCTACAGCCAGAACGGCTATGAAATGCTGCTATCGGTGGCCCGCGACCAAACAGAAGAAGCCATCTATCGTGGCTTAAAGGCCCGCCATTCGGTGGATGGGGTGATCGTTCACGGTCCGCAAATGGATGACCCGCGCATCCCCTTGCTACAAGAAATCGGCCTGCCGTTCGTAGTGCATGGCCGGGCCTCGAATGTGACGTCCGACTATGCGTGGCTGGATGTGAACAACAAACGGGCATTTGAACGCGCGACCGCATTGTTATGTGATTTGGGGCACCGCAGGATTGCCTTGCTCAACGGGTTCGAACACATGGATTTCGCGCATCGCAGGCGGGACGGGTATGTCACAGCATTGGCCGAGCGCGGGTTGTCGGTCGATCCCGCCCTCATGCGGTCGGATGAAATGACCGAAGACATGGGCTACGCGGCCGCCCAACAAATGCTGGCGCTTGGCACCCCACCAACAGCGTTTTTGACGGCGTTGATGATCACGGCGATGGGGGTGCGGCGCGCCATTGAAGAGGCCGGATTAAAGATGGGCCGAGACGTGTCAATTGTGACCCACGATGATGCCCTGTCCTATTTGCAAAACGGCGGCGATGTTCCGATCTATACTGCAACACGGTCGTCGGTGCGCCACGCGGGCAAACAATTGGCGCAGATGTTGATCGATCAAATCCGAGACCCTGACGCGCGCCCCGAACACTGTTTGCTAGAGGCCGAATTGGTAATGGGCCAGTCCACAGGCCCCGCCACTTAGGCCGCTCGTGCCCATTACGCCAAATCGTTGTGATCCAAGAGTTCTTCGAACAGGCCAGAATGATCGCGGCGACCACCGCCCAAATGATCGACATAGCGCGCGTATCGGTCGCGCACGTGCTGCACGACCGGCAGGTCCAGATCACCTGCCACGGCCAACACGTTGTCCAGATCCTTGAGCTGAATGGCGGATGGACCACCGGGAACAAAATCGCGGCTCTGCATCCGCAGCCCATGTTGTTGCAGGATCGTGCTATCGGCAAACCCGCCCCGCAGCGCCGCACGCACAGCGGCGGTATCTGCGCCGCCCTGTTCCAGCAGCAACATCGCCTCGGCCACGGCGGCTATTGTGACGCCCACGATGGCTTGGTTCGCCAGTTTCGCCAATTGCCCCGCGCCGATGGCCCCGACCAGGGTTGGGCGCCCCGTCGTCCGCAGGATTGGAGCGGCACGGTCAAAGTCTGCCTGCGACCCACCAACCATGATCGCCAGCGTCGCGGCCTCGGCACCTGATACCCCGCCCGAAACGGGCGCATCTATGAATGCCGCGCCTTGAGATACCATCAGATCGGATAACTCAAGCGCGTCTTTGGGGGCTGTGCTGGACATGTCGATCCACAAGGCGCCTTGCGCGACCTGAACCTGACCCGCAACATCCATAACGGCCGGCCCGTCGGTCAGCATTGATAGGATTATGTCGGCGCCACGCACTGCATCCGCTGCGGTAGGGGATGCGGATATGGTATCCCCTACCAAAGCCTGCGCTTTGGTGCCCGTTCGGTTCCACACGGTTACGGAAAACCCTGCATCCGCGATATTGCGCGCGATTGGAGCGCCCATGAGGCCCGCGCCTAGAACTGTAATTCTAGCCATGATCGCGAGTCTATTCGCCCTTTTTGGCGGCTTTTTCCTCGCGGGTGAGGGTCTGACCCCAGACGTTGTTGGACAGGCCCAATTCATCCTTCATCGGTTTGGTTTTGCCTTTGGTGACTTTGCCACCCTTCTCAAGAAACTGCTTGATCAAGTCATCATCGGTGGTGGGTTTGGGGACGTGTTTCATGCGGGCTTCCTTGCAATGTCAGCGATTCCGTAACCCCAGCATAACCCGTTCCGCACCAAATGCATACACGCCGCAGGTTGGTAGAACCCGAAGTTGAAAGCGGTTTTGCGGATGATACGGCAGCTTGGGCGATTGGATGACAGTGTCAGCCAACGACCCCTAACCGCCGTTCACGATGATCTAAGATGCTGTAGTGCAGTCCGCCCGGACGGACATTGCTTTATTGATCTTTCAAACGAGCGTACCAACCTGCGCAAGTATCCCAGCCAATCTTTCAGTGCGCAGCTTGTAAAACACCCAGTTTTTGATCCTTTTGCTCTCGACCAGACCTGCGTCCTGCAAAACCTGCATATGGCTGGTTACAGTCGGCTGCTTCAGACCGATTTTATCAGTAATATGTCCAACGCAGACGCCATCGCTTTCGAGGTCGCCGTCGACTTGGGCAGGAAAATTCCGTGTCGGATCCGATAGCCAATGAACAATCTGCAGCCGGTTTTCGTTCGCCAGTGCCTTTAGCGGGTTTGCAAGCTTGGTAAATTCAGTTCTCGACATTCAAAAGACCTATTCTCGTGCCGTGATCCACCACAGGTGTTCAACACTACCGCCGCGCACGCCGACAAGCCAATCATGCACGTTACAGGTCGGATCAGCAACAACTGGCAAACCATTGTCGATAACGTTGTTTTGCGGCCTGCATCAACGACCGCCCCTGCGGTGTCTTATCTTGCGCGTGACCTGCAAATCCCGGCAGATATATCATAACCAACCTCAAGGCTGTTGGTGCCTGCCTTGCACCTAACCGTTCACCCCGTCCAAGATACTGCGATACCGGCTCGCAGCGACATTTCGGCCTGTGACAACAACGGCAACTTTCTTGTTCTTGAGATCGGCTTTGTACCGCAAGGCGCCAGCGACACCAGCAGCACCAGAAGGTTCGATAACATGCGCATGATGTTCCAGCATCCAAAGCATGGCCTCTGCTATCTCGGCTTCGCTGATTGTCGCCATGCGCGCAACACGTTCCTGAATAAGGGGGAAAGTGATGGTTTCAGGTTCAATAGTGCCGCTAATCCCTTCTGCGATTGAAGGCTTTAAATCCAATGGTGCTGCACGGTCCGCCTTTAGCCACTCGGCGAAAGTGGGAGAGTTTTCACTTTGAACGCCCCAGACCTCGGTCTTGGGGGCGAGGGATTGAGCAATCGTTGCAATTCCGGAAACAAGGCCGCCACCACCGGTACAGGCAAGGATCACGTCGACATCGGGCATGTCTTCTAGAATTTCCAAGCCGACTGTGCCTGCGGCATTGACCATCGCAGGTTCGTTGTAGGCTGAGACAAACTTCAACCCAGACTCTTCCGCCTTTGCAAGGGCAGCCAAACGCGCGTCCTCAATATCGTCGAAATAGGTAATGCGCGCGCCATTCGCTGTCATTGCTGCGACCTTACTTGGGTCCGCTGCACGTGGCAGGTAGATGTGAACCGGAACGCCCTCGACCTTGCCAGCAGCAGATAAACCCAGGCCATGGTTTCCCGCAGTTGGCGCAATAACCCCGCTTTTACGCTCGTCATCTGTCAACAAGGACATCACGTTAAGCGCGCCACGAAACTTGAAACTGCCCGTGTGCTGAAGATTTTCCATTTTGATTCTTACGTCCCCGCCGATGATCTGGCTCAAAACATGAGAAACCTCCAACGGCGTTCGACGGGCGTTCTGCCCCATGCGAACGCGAGCGCTTAGAACGCCCTGTGCCGATACATCGATAGATGCCTTTTGATCTTCCATTTCGCGTTCTTTCATATAGTCTAGTTTCAATATAGATGAATATCTATATGAATTCTGTCAACAGCGCAGTTCAATTTTCCGAAACGACCTTGCCAAAACCACACTGTGGAAATCGACTAACACGACGGCGGACCACTAGGCGCCACAGGTGTCCCAGCTTTGACCGTGAGAACGGCGAAGCCGTGCAAACGATACCTGTGATGGCGTATCCAAGAACAATCAAAATTGTGACGGTTCGCGCTTTGATTTCGGTTGGAACTCCTCGAACCAAGGGGCTGGCAAAAGGGGAGAGTGTCATGCCTCGATGATTGCTCTCCCGACACGCTAAATCGGCAATTTACCTGTCATGCTTTCCAGCACCCCATCGCGACGGACGAGTTTGTGCCAGAGCGCACCTGCAATATGTATCACGATCAGAGGCGGCAATATGGCCAGCGCAGCCTCGTGGCCAAGGAGCATTGTGTTGATGAACAGGTCCCCCAAGAGCGGTGACGCATAGGCATATGCAACCGCAAGGCCGGTGCCCACAATCGCAAAGACCGATGCATACAGGCCATAATGCACGCAGCGCGATGCGATGTGTTCCCATCTGGGTGCGGTGACCGGCAACCGCGTCGCACCGCCAATTTTCTGCGTCCAGAACAGGCGAAAGACGAACAGCAACCCCATGCCGGATGCAAAGATAACTTCGGACCGGAACAATGCAGGGTCAGCAAGCTGGGTTACGCTATCTAGGCCCTTGAAGTAACCGTAGCCGATCACAAGCATCGACAGCCAATGGATGCCGCGTGTCACGAAGCCGTGGGATTTGACGGGTGGTTTTGCCGAAACTGACATTGGGCTACCTTTCGGGGGGCTTCGATCAGGCGATGGTTTCAGCATCAGTTGACGACGCCATTGCAGGTGTCACAAAGAGCGATGCAATCATCGCAGCGCCCAATGCGACAAGGCCAAACAGCGCGATTGTGCCAACAAAGGCAAAGCCGAGACCCACCATAAAAATGGCGGAAGCAAACAAGATAGCCTTGGACAGGGCGGCTTTGGTTTTAGTGATCAGGGTGGTCATTCGGGTATCTCCAGTTTCATCTGTTGTTGCGATGACTAAGAGATAGGGATCTTGTTTTACCCGCGCCTGACGGGAACTTTACATTTGTGTAAAGTCGAGCGTGACCTGCAAGCCATGCGGTTCGATTGCGTCCAAATGCAACTTTGCCCCATGTCGATCCGCCACGGCCCTGACCAGCGCCAGCCCGAGGCCCGATCCTTGTGTGCTGCGGGCACCGTCAAGGCGCACCATGGGTTTGACAATTTCTGCAAATTGGGCCGGATCAACCCCAGAACCATTGTCAGAAACGCCAAGATTTTGCCCATCGACAAATACGGTGATTTGATCGCCCCCGTGGACCATTGCGTTCTGGATGAGATTGGCCAAAGCCTGCACCAGCATTGCGCGGTCGGCCTGCACGGTTGCTGGCGTGGCAGTCTCCAACATCAGCCGCTTTCCTTCATCTTCGACGACGGGGCCAAAGGTTTCGACCATGTCTTGCGCCAAATCGTCCAAGTCCACGGGCGCAAAACCGTCGCGGCCGTGGCCCGCCTCGATCCGCGCCACCCGCATGATCGTGTCGAATATGCCAGACAGGTGGTTGGCTTCTTCTAGGGCGGCACCGCGCCCGTCCCCGTCCGGTAACATTTCGAGTTGGGCGCGAAGACGCGCCAACGGGGTGCGAAGATCATGGGCAATACTCGCGCTGAGATGGCGGGTCTGGCTGACGAGACGTTCAAGTTCTGACGCTGTCTGGTCAAGATTCTGCGACATATCATCAAGATCATCTTTGGAGCGGTTATGCCCCGTGCGCGCCGATAGATCCCCCGCGGCCAATTGGCTAAGGGTCGCGTTGATCCGCATCAGCCTACGTTGAGCCAACAAACCGCCCCATACGCCGATTGCGAGAGACAGCACAACAACGACACCTGCTGTTGTCCACAAGATTGTTGCCAGCAGCTCTTGGGCATCCGCAGTGCCATCCACAGGAACGGCGACCATAACGGGCTGATTGGTGCTATCCGCTGCAACCAAAACGCGCCAGTTTTCAGATCTCATCAGATCATTACGCAGATGAACTGTTCCACGACCGCGCTCCACCGCGCGACGGAATGGCTCTGGTAGACCGGCCAGATTATCCAGTGGACGCAAGATCATCGAAGGACTATCGCCAAGCGCCTCTGCGATCGTTGAGCTTTGGGCCAGAACCGTCAGGGTCGCATCCACACGACGTTCAAGCGCCCGTTCGCCTAGCGTCAATGCCACAAAGATCGCCGCGACAAAGCCCAGAGCAAATATTGCAGACAAAAGCGCCGCCAGACGCAACGTCGACGAGCGCCCCAGCCATCTCAGTTGCTCGAACCACTTAGGCGCCAAAAACATACCCCTCACCACGCCGTGTGCGTAACAGGGCGTCATTAAACGGTTTGTCGATCTTGGCCCGCAGGCGACTGATGTGGGTTTCGACGACACTGGTGGTGGGGTCAAAACTCATGTCCCAGACCTGTTCAAGCAGCATCGTGCGGGTCACCAACCGTCCGGGCCTGCGCATCAAATATTCCAGCAGTTTTATTTCCTTGGCCATCAGGTCGATGGGCTGGCCTTGGCGTTCGCACTTGCGTGACAGCAAGTCCAGCGTCAGGTCGGCGAAGCGCAGTGTGGTTTCCACGGGTTTGGACCCGTCTGCGCTTTCTCGTCTTCGGCCCAAGGCAGCAACGCGAGCGGATAATTCTGCAAAAGCAAAGGGTTTGGTGAGGTAGTCATCGCCTCCGGCGTCAAACCCTTCAACGCGTGCATCGACCTCTCCTAGGGCGGATAAAAACAACGCGGGCGTGCTGTTTTTGGAAGCGCGCAGAGATTTCAGAACGGCCAAACCATCAAGTCCCGGAACCATTCGATCGAGGATCAACAGGTCAAATTCCTGTCCCATTGCCGCGATCAACGCATCCTTGCCATCGTCGAAATGGTCCACGACGTGACCTTCTTCGCGTAGCCCGCCAGCGATCCAAGGCCCTAGTTGTTTGTCATCTTCCAAAAGCAGAATGCGCATTGTGTTCCTTATCGGGAATTCAGATTGCCAATAGGCCGCCCCATTGGGCAGCCTATCGCGCCTGTGTAAGCGAGGAAACGGCTTTCAGTTATGCTTCTTCATCCGCGTCTAGGTTTTCATCGTCGGGATCGCCACCTTTGTCACAGTCATGATCAGCTGCGTCGACCTTGAGGATCTCGCCGGTTTCGGCTGCGATTTTGACCTCGGTCTCTATGCCATCCTCGCCAAGGATTTCCACTTCGTAGACCTGTTGGCTGCGGCGATGTTCAAGTTCCACTTCAGTAACTTCGCCCGGCACTTCCATTAGGGCAATCTCGATCACCTGTTCTTGGGTAAGCCCGGTCGCATCCGCCACGGATTGCGCCGAGACCATCCCCGTGAACCCGCCTGCCAAAGCCAGACCTGTCAGCGCGCCGCCTGCAATAAGTTTCGCGTTCATACTGTTTCTCCTTTTTATGTTGGGGAAGGCTGTCGTGCCGTCCGATGAAACAGAAATAGGCGGCTATTCTTACCTATGGCGGTCACCAATCTTACAATTTCGTAAGGCGGGCCAAGTCGCCCGATCACCGAAACGCAGGCCAATGCCGCTAGTTTCGGCTCAGCAACAACAGTTCCAGCCGCTTTACCTCGCGAATGACACGGTCGGCTTGCATTTGCGGCATGAGGCTCATTTTCAAACTCGTCGCAACAATCATAAGGACAGCGCCAGTAATGCCCCATTTGACCGCGCCCAAGACCTCGGTCGCGGCGTAGAGTTGCGTGGCGCAATACACACCGCACAGGAACATTACCCCTTGAACCAACATGATCACCCAAGTGACCCAGCCCAGTTTTCCGCTGAACTGGCTGAGGCCAAGTGCGAAATAACCCAGTTCGTTAGTTTCAGCCAATGCGGCCTCGTCCTGGCCTGCAAGGGCCTCGTGAATCAATTCATCCAGTTTGGTCATCGGTGTTTCCTTTCAATATTACCCGTAGCTTGTCACGCGCATGCATCAAGCGGGTTTTAATCGTGCCAACAGGCACATCGAGTGCCGTCGCCACTTCGGCAACGGTCATTTCATCAAGATAAAACAGCGCCAAGGTCGCTTGGTGCGTTGGCGGCAATTTAGCGATCGCATCACGAACATGTTTTGCATCCGCTGTTTGTTCACCCAAATGGGCAGTCGTGGTTTCAGCCTCAGCGGCCCAGCCCGTCGCCAATTCCCGATCTCGCTGACGCGTTTTGATGACCGCGGCGACTTTGCGGGTGACAATCTGCATTGCAAAAGCCCGAAATGCCGCAACTTCGCGGAGCCGGGCCAATCCGCGCAAAATATCGACCCAAGCCGTTTGCGTCACGTCGCGCGCGGCCTCCGGATCGCCTAGCAATCGGTTCGCATGTCTCAATAGGTATGGTTGCACCAAGCGCACCAACTGATCCATCGCGGCCGTGTCCCCCATACGCGCTGACGCTACTAGGTAGGCCTCAAGTGCACGGGTCTTTTGGGCCGAAGATGCTTTTGACTGTTTCATATAGTTAAGGTGCGCTGTTTCGGGCCGATGGTTCAATCGGTCGTAAGAAATATGTTCGGCAACACATGCATTCTGACATTTGTCGGCCGTGAAACGTGGTTTGGCACCAGTCTCATTATGCTCGCACCCGCAGCTAGTCGCCACGCGGCTATCAGGCTGAACGAGGTAGATTTGATCGACGCCCCCGGTCTTTTGCCGACATCATTGTCCAACGGGGCATTGGCCAATACGGGCTTTGGCCTGACGCTCAGCCACAAATAGAAAAAGGCCCCCGCCGATGTCTCGACGGGGGCCTTTCAATTTCGGATCGCTTAAACGGGCTTACCAGTCTTCGCGAACGATTGTGCGTGTCTTGATCGGCAGCTTCATCGCAGCAAGGCGCAGGGCCTCACGGGCGATCGGCTCGGGGACGCCGTCAATTTCGAACATCACACGGCCTGGCTTGACCTTGCATGCCCAAAAATCAACGGAACCCTTACCTTTACCCATCCGCACTTCGATAGGCTTCGAAGTAACAGGCAGGTCAGGGAAGATACGGATCCAGACACGGCCCTGACGCTTCATGTGACGCGTCATGGCA
>CAXIAS010000081.1:0-10639 GCA_964022195.1 uncultured Roseobacteraceae bacterium | reverse complement strand
TGCGCTCATGCGTCACCTTTGGGTTTTGCAGGGGCTTTTTTAGCTGCAGGTTTCTTGGCCGCAGGTTTCTTGGCCGCAGTTTTCTTCGCAGTCTCTGCCTTGGGCTTTGCCGTCTCAGCGGCCGCCTCACGCGCCTTGCGTTCGGTTGCGGCCTTGGCCATTGCCTCGTTCATCTGCTTTTTCTTGGCTGCGCGTTCTTCGGTCAATTCGCGGCTGGCAGGGCCGACTTGTAGCCCTGTCGCCTCTTTGATTTTGTCGACACCGAATTTCTGAGGGTTTGTCGCTGATTGAATGGTGTTCGAGATGTCCTTGACACCCGCTTCATCAGCGGCCGCCTCCATAGCGCGCGAGAATTCCCGCGCCATGCCCTTGGCCTTGCCCGTGAATTGTCCGACCGTGCGGAACATGCCCGGCAGGTCCTTTGGCCCGATCACAATCAGGGCCACGATGGCGACTAGCACCATTTCGCTCCAGCCAAGGCCGAACATAGGCGATCCTCTCGACTGATCTTAGACTTTGTCTTTTTCGTCTTCCGGGGTCACGTCTTTGGCCTCGGCCATGCTGTCTTCCAGCTCGGCTTTGCTATCATCGACACCTTTCTTAAAGGCCGTGATGCCTTTGCCAACTTCGCCCATCAAGGACGAGATTTTGCCGCGCCCGAACAGGACCAAAACGACAACTGCGATCAGCAAAAGACCGGGCAAACCAATATTATTGAGCATGTGTATTTCTCCTCTATCTACCCCTGCGATTAGGGGCAGCACAGTGCTGTTACCTGACACCTAGGCGTAAATGCAGGGTAATAAAAGTGTCAATTTCCCCATTTTTATTGGCATTTGACGATTGTTGTGCCATTAAACTGTCAGTTGCCAAAATTTTGGCAAATTAAATTGGGAAAACACAAATGCGCCGCGCCGACAGACTAATGGCATTGATCCAGATTCTACGCGATGGCGCCTTACACAAAGCCGCCGATCTGGCGCGTGCGACAGATGTATCCTTGCGCACTGTTTACCGTGACATGGACACGCTCGCGGCCTCTGGTGTCCCGATTGAGGGGGCCCGCGGGATCGGCTATCGCGTGACCGCGGCCGTCACCTTGCCGCCGTTGAACCTGACCATGACCGAAGTCGAGGCACTTCACCTAGGGCTGTCCGCTGTCGGTCAAAACGCGGACACCGAATTGTCGGACGCGGCCCGCACCCTATCGGCCAAACTGGACGCAGTAATGCCCGAAGACAGCCGGCGCGCACCGGCGGGTTATGGCTTTGCAGTTTATCCCTTTGCAGATGCGGCGCGCGGTTTCCAACACCTGCCACAAATCCGCCAAGCCATCCGAACCCGCCAAAAGCTGTCGGTCAGGCGCAACGAGGTCGACAATACAGTCCGGCCTCTTCAACTGGATTATTGGGGCCGCTTGTGGACCTGCGTGGTCTGGAACGAAAAACACAAAAGCTTTGAGGATTTGCGTGTCGACGAGATCGACAGCCTACGCGTTTTGCCCAGCCTGTTTGTAGATGAAACCGGCAAAACCCTTGGCGATTACAACGCGAAATGACCGTCAATTTACCCCATTCGGGTGAAACAAGCCACGCGCTGTTATTACCAGCCGGCGGCTTTGCGCAGCATATTCAGCGCCACGAGGATCAGAAACACGCCAAACACACGTTTTAACGGCTTGGGGTCCATCCGGTGGGCCAGCGCCGCGCCCCATGGCGCGGTAATCAGGGTCATGGCGATGATCAGGCCAAAGGCCACAAAGTTCACAGCCCCAATCGAAAACGGCGGGGCGACATCTATGTCCACCATAAGGAACCCTAGGACCGACGGAACCGCGATGATCACCCCGAAGCCCGCCGCTGTTGCAACCGCGCGGTGGATCGGCACATTGAACAAGGTCATGACGGGCACCCCGAAGGACCCGCCGCCGATCCCCATCAGCACCGACAAGAACCCCACGCTAGGCGACATCAGCCACCGCAGCGGACCTGCTGGCATCTGTTGACCCAGCCGCCACTCTGATTTTCCGAATGTCATATAAAGACCGATCACGGTGGCCAGAATGCCAAATATCAGCTGAAGCGCCTGCGACCGCAGTGATGCTGCAATTGTCACCCCGATCACCGCACCCAAAACGATCCCAGGTGCCCAACTGCGCAGGATGCCCCAGTCTACAGCGCCTTTACGATTGTGGGCCAGAACCGATCGGACAGATGTGACAATAATCGTCGCAAGCGACGTCGCCAGACACATTTGCATGAGTTGCGGACTGTCATACCCGAGCGCGTTAAACGCATAGAAAAACGCAGGCACTAGGATGATCCCGCCGCCCACGCCCAGCAATCCCGCCAGCACACCGGCAAATGCCCCAATGACCAATAATATTCCAGCCATCGCGGCAAGCAGTCCGAAATCCATCATGCGACCCTTTGTGTGACATGGGCCAACGCCGTTAACAGCACCTCTGGCCCTGCCCCTTCTGACGAGGCGTTTTCCGATATGTATCGCCGCCACATCCGCGCACCCGGCTTTCCTTGGAATAGCCCAAGCATATGGCGGGTTACCTGATGCAGTCGTCCACCCGCACTTAGATGCGCGTCGATATAGGGGATCATCAGTTCGACAACTTCAGCGGCGCTACGCTGCGGGCCGGTTTCGCCATAGATGATCTGATCCGCGCCCAGCAGCACCTCGGCCGGTGTGTGATAGGCCGCGCGGCCAATCATGACCCCGTCTAATCCCGCATCCAGCAGCGATTTGGCTGTGTCCAAATCCGCGATTCCACCATTGATGGACAGGTGAAGATGCGGGAACAAGCCCTTCATTTCCATCACCAAATCGTAATCCAGCGGTGGGATGTCGCGGTTTTCTTTTGGGCTAAGGCCTTGCAGCCACGCCTTGCGAGCATGGATTGTGAACCGGTCACAACCCGCTGCGCTGACCCGTGCCAGAAAGTCGGGTAAGATATCGCGCGGCTCTTGATCGTCAACTCCAATGCGGCATTTGACTGTGACTGGCACATCAACGACGTCCCGCATCGCAGCGACGCATGCGGCCACCTGATCAGGGCGTTCCATCAAAACAGCCCCGAACGATCCCGATTGCACCCGATCCGAGGGGCAACCGCAGTTCAGGTTGATCTCGTCATACCCATAATCGGCCCCGACACGCGCCGCCTGCGCCAATTGCTCGGGGTCCGAGCCGCCTAGCTGCAATGCAACAGGATGTTCAGCACCATCAAACCCCAGCAACCGATCACGGTCGCCATGGATCACAGCAAGGGCCGTCACCATTTCAGTATACAACAACGACTGCCCGCTCATCATCCGGTGAAAATACCGGCAATGGCGATCGGTCCAGTCCATCATTGGGGCCACGCTGAGGCGGGCGCTTTGGGTCAGTGGGTCAGTCATGGGTGTTTTCTAGGGCAAGCTTTGCGGGCTGACCAGTCCGCTATTGTGTCAATTCGGTGATCGGGCGGCGGGCTTTTTCCGGTAAAACGCCAAGGGGCCGTCCAAATCGCAACACCTGAACCAACCGGTGGTCCGGATCGATACCTAGCCGTGCCTCAAGGTCTTGGCGTATCGCCGCGTGATCGGTCAACGCGGCCATTGGCCAACCGGCAAAGCCCAATTGGGTCGCTTCCAACCACAGTCGCAAGTAGGCACGTCCTGTGCTGATCGGGCTTTCGCCTTTGGGGCGGTGAAAGGCCGCAATCAGCGGGGTGTTCTGTGTGATTTCTGCCTCTGACAGTATCGCGCGAGTGCGCCCGAATGTATCCAAAACCGGCCACAACGGCCCGAACCCCAGACGCAGGCTTCGTGCCGCCTGTGTGTCCATTCGCAGCGCCTGCTTGTCCATTCCGTCCAACCCACACCTTGGATGTGCGGTTGTCAGGCGCATCCACGATAGCAACTCGGCGCGAAAGGCCTTGTTGCGCAGGATAATCAGGCTGGCGGTATCGTTTTGCTGTGCGATCATGGCCTTGGTCGGGGCGTCCAGCACCACCCGCATATCAGCGCGTGTCCAGCCGTATAGGTCCGGCGCCTTGGACACGAACGGCCCGCGCCACGTGCCCCTATCGGGCAGGCTTGTGGCCAAAGGATCTGGTGATCCGCCTGCAAACGTTATGCGCGCGGCCAGCCGGTGGCCTTTCCAGTCGTGACGGTTGTCGTCTGCCCAGCAATCGCTGACCTGCGCCTCGATCCCAAGATCGGACAGGGCCAAAACGGTCGCCTCGACGGCCGCACCAACAGACAGCGCTATGCCTGCGCCATCTGGATCGGCTTGCGGTAATGAAATCAGATTGTCGGCGGCGATATCAATCCCGCCTTGCGTCTTTCGCCAACGGCTGGGTTGGGTGTTATGGATCGACGGAGCCAGATTGGCACGTGTGACTATCTCGGTAAAACTCTTGTCGCTCAGGTGCATTGCTGCAGACTAGAGATGCCGTTTTCAGGACGCAACACGCAATGACGCAATTGACGAAAGGGGCGGCTCAATGTAGAACAAAGAGAGAACATTAATTCAGGAGTCCCCGTGCAGTGCGCCCCGCCCCCGCCCAAATCCAACACCAACCTGCTGCGCAACCGCGCCCAGGCCGCCCCCGAGGGCGCAACCCTGGCCGAAGTGTTTTCGCCTTGCGCCAGCGATGGGGCCGCCATCAGCTTTGCACTGGCGCATATTCAGGTCGGGGACAAACCACTGCTGTGGGTTCAGGACAGGGTATCGCGGCTCGAATCAGGCGCGCCCTATCTGCCGGGTCTGCCTGCAGGGCTGCACGTGATTACCGTAGAAGTATCCAAAGCCAGCGACCTGCTCTGGACAATGGAGGAAGGGTTGCGTTGCCCCGACCTATGCGGGGTTCTGGGCGAAGTCTGGGGCGACCCGCCAACGCTGGATTTCACCGCCAGCAAACGGCTGGCATTGCGGGCCGAGGCCCACAATGTGCCTGCATGGCTGATCCGGCGCGGGGCACATGCAAACCTGAGCGCTGCACGATTGCGCTGGCGGGTCAGCTCTCTACCTGCACAGGCCGATCCGTTCGACCGACACGCACCCGGTTCGCCGCTCTGGCAGGCCGACCTGTTTCGGGCGCGGTTTCGCACGCCCGGCGAATGGGTGGTCAGCCATGACGGGGAAAAACTGCATTTTGATCACGGTGTTAATCGGGACATTCCTGCGGTGGCGCAGGCGATCATGTAACAGGGTTCGTGGCTGGAATTTTCGCACAAACCCGCCATACGTGAGGCGACGGTCATGACGCGCGAGGACAAGCTGCCTGTCCTCGCCCACCCGCCAACAGACGCCCCACGACAGAGCCTGCAAAAACACAGCACAAACCCCGACCAGTTGGCTACAGCCATTGCCGCGCTACGCCAAGCGGTTCAAGCAGAGGTGCCCCCCTCTCCCGCCGCCGTAGCCCCACAACACTCGGCGAGCGATACAGACAGTTACAGCCCGATCGGCACCCCCGGCGTCTGGACCGCCAGCCGCCCCAACAAGGACCAAAAACAGGTCGGGCGGGTGGGTGCCGCCGCAGGCGCAGTCACCCGAACCGGTCGAATAACGAATACACAAAACAAACGGATCACTTCGGTCTATTTGCCCCGCTTTGCAATCGAACGGTGGGAACGCTGGATGCGGCGCACCCATTCCGAGCCGCCCCCCGAAGCCCCCGTAGCATTGGCCATCGACGGCGGACACGGGCCGGTTGTCTACGCCACCAACCTCGCAGCCGAGGCGGCAGGGGTGCAGGCAGGATCACGGGTCGTTGACATGCGCGCGATTTGCCCTGACCTGCAGATCGAATACGCCGATGTCAGCGGCGACGCTGCCGCGCTTGGGCGGATTGTGCTTTGGGCACGACGCTGGTGCCCGTGGACAGCCATAGACGGCCGCGACGGGCTGGTTCTCGACACAAGTGGATCGGACCATTTGTGGGGCGCAGAAGCCGCAATGCTACGCGACATCGAGGGGCGGCTTAGCCAGATCGGCTTTAGCTCTCGCTTGGCTACCGCGCCCACCCACGGAGCGGCTTGGGCATTGGCGCGGATCGGCGGCGTGCGCGAAACCTGTAGCGCCGATATGCTGCCCGCACGAATGGGCGCCCTGCCCGTGCGCGCCTTGCGCATTGATGGCGATACAGCGTTGCTTCTCAGGCGTCTGGGCATAAAGGCCGTGGGCGATCTGGCCGCCGTGCCGCGTATCTCGCTTGCCCGCAGGTTCAGCCGGGCTGGACTGGACCAAAACCCGCTGATGCGGCTGGACCAGATGATGGGCGACGTGGGCGAACCTATCAACGCCGCAGAAGACCCGCCCCGCTTTGCCGTGCAAAGCAATCTGCCCGAACCGGTCCAAGACCCGATCCCCTATCTGCCCGAACTCTGCCACGCTTTATGTGCGGATCTGGCCGCTCAGAATTTCGGGGCCCGACGGCTCTGCCTTAGTATCTACCGCACCGACGGCGAGGTGCGACATGTCACGTTGAACATAGCCAAAGCCAGCCACGACGCGCAGCACCTATGTCGGCTGTTTGATGGCAAACTGGACCATATCGATCCCGGTTTCGGGTTCGATCTAATCACCCTCACGGCCCCGACAAGCGAAAGCCTGACGCGGATACAGACCCGATTGGACCAAACCAGCAGCGATGGTGCCGCACTGGCGCAATTGATCGACCGGCTTGGTGCACGGTTGGGCGCGCACAAGGTCCGCCAACTCGCACCACACGCCAGCCATATCCCCGAACGGGCCGTCAAACATATTGCGGCATCCACTTCAGCGACAAGCATTCACACAGACTTTCGGGGCAAACGCCCTGTAAAACTGCTCTTTCCACCAGAAGAAATCCACGTTTTGTATCAAGTCCCCGAAGGCCCTCCCGCGCAATTTTCATGGCGTAAACAAACCCATAAGATCATTCGCTACAACGGCCCCGAACGGATCGCACCGGAGTGGTGGGCGGATATGCCGGGCACACGGCTGCGCGACTACTACAAAGTCGAAGTGCGCACGGCGCAACGTTACTGGCTATATCGGGACGGGGTCTTGGGGGATACACGCGGGGCCACTCCGCGCTGGTTTGTGCATGGGGTCTTTGCGTGATCCTAATGGGCGCCTACGGCGCATTTCATTTTATTGGTTTGGCAGCTCTGCCCCCTCAACCAGACAGGTGCGGTTATGCCCGAAAATGATCATGCGCACCCCCGCCGCACGCTTCCTGAAAACGGAACCTATACCGCCAACCCGCAAGCCGACTTTGTCGAGCTGGGCATCACCACCTGTTTTTCGTTTCTGCGGGGCGCCTCGGATGCCGTTGATCTGGCCGCCGAGGCTTGGGCCTTGGGGTATCATGCTATTGGGTGTTGTGACCGGAACACATTAGCGGGGGTTGTGCGTCTGCATTCCGAGGCCACGACCGTCAAATTACGTCCCCTGATCGGGGCCCGCATTGCCTTGATTTCCGGCGATGATTTTTTGGCCTACCCTCGTGATCGCGCGGCCTACGGGCGTTTATCTGCCTTGATTTCCAAAGGCCGCACCCGTGATCCCGACGGGGTCTGGCAGGCCAAGGGTGTCTGCGATCTAAGCCTGCGTGATTTGGCACAACATAGCGAGGGAATTCAGCTGATCGCCATTCCGCCTGTCGATCTGGACCCATTCGAGAAACGGTTGCCGCATCTGATCCGCATGTTGCCGACCCTCAAACATGTCGCGGCCAGTTATCTGTATCGCGGCAACGACACGGCGCGGATCAACCGGATTGACCGTATGGCCCGCCATCACGGCCTTGCGATGCTGGCGACCAATGACGTGTTGTATCACAGCCCGGAACGGCGCCCGTTGCACGATGTCATGACGTGCATTCGTGAAAAAACCACCCTCGCCAAGGCCGGATACCTGCTAGAGCCGAACGCCGAACGCCATCTCAAGAGCCCTGCGCAAATGTGTGCGATGTTCTCGAAATGGCCGCAAGCTATTGCCGCCACAAGGCAAGTGGCAGATGCCTGCCAATTCGCGCTGACCGAGCTGGCCTATGAATACCCGTCCGAGGTGATCCCGCAGGACATGTCACCGCTCGCTTATCTGACGCAATTGACATGGGAAGGCGCGCGCGTGCGCTATCCTGACGGGGTGGCCCCCGCGACCCGCGCCGTCTTGAACAAGGAACTCGCCTTGATAGGCAAGCTCGACATCGCCCAGTATTTCCTGACCATTCATGACATCATCCAATTCGCCCGTGCCAAGGGTATCTTATGTCAGGGACGCGGTTCGGCGGCGAATTCGGCCGTGTGTTTTGTGCTGGGGATCACATCGGTTGATCCCGCCGAACATGCGCTCTTGTTCGAAAGGTTCATCAGCGAAGAGCGCAAGGAACCGCCCGATATCGATGTCGATTTCGAACATGAACGCCGTGAAGAGGTCATCCAGCACATCTATCAGAAATACGGCCGCCACCGCGCGGGGCTGTGCGCCACCGTGATCCATTACCGCCCGCGGTCCGCTATCCGTGAAGTCGGCAAAGTTATGGGCCTGTCCGACGATGTGACTGGCGCGCTGGCCAAAACAGTTTGGGGATCGTGGGGCAAAAAAGTCGATGGCACACATGTCAACGAGGCAGGCTTGGATTTGTCTGACCCGACCCTGCGGCGCACCATCATCGTGGCCCAGCAAATGATCGGAATGCCCCGTCATCTGGGTCAGCATGTCGGCGGGTTCATCCTGACCCAAGATCCGCTGATCAACACGGTTCCCATTGGCAACGGCGCCATGCCCGACCGCACATTTATTGAATGGGACAAAGACGATATCGACGCGCTTGGCATTCTCAAAGTCGATATTCTGGCGCTGGGCATGTTGACGGCTATCCGCAAAAGCTTTGACCTGATCGAGGCACATTATGGCCGCAGGTTCGAATTGGCCACCGTGCCAAACGAGGACCCGCGCGTCTATAATATGCTGTGTGACGGCGACAGCATCGGGGTGTTTCAGGTCGAAAGCCGCGCACAGATCAACATGTTGCCACGACTGCGACCGCGCACGTTTTATGATCTGGTGATCGAGGTCGCCATCGTCCGTCCCGGCCCTATTCAGGGTGATATGGTCCATCCGTATTTGCGCCGTCGCCAAGGGCTGGAACAGGTGGACTACCCCTCGCCCAAACCGCCCCATGACCCCAATGAGTTAAAGGCGATCACCGAACGCACGCTGGGTGTGCCTATCTTTCAGGAACAAGCGATGAAAATCGCCATGGACGCCGCCGAATTCAGCACCGCCGAGGCCAATGATCTGCGCAAAGCCATGGCCACGTTCCGGTCCAAGGGCACCATCGGCTTACTCGAGGATAAAATGGTCGGGCGCATGATCCGGCGCGGCTATGACCCCGAATTTGCCGCGCGCTGTTTCAACCAGATCAAAGGCTTTGGTGAATACGGCTTTCCCGAAAGCCACGCCGCCAGCTTTGCCAAGCTGGTTTATGTGTCTAGCTGGCTCAAATGCCACTTTCCCGACGTGTTTTGCGCAGCCTTGCTAAATTCACAACCGATGGGGTTCTATGCCCCTGCCCAATTGGTGCGCGACGCGCAGAACCACGGGGTCGAAGTGCGCGCGCCCGATGTGAACTTTTCCGATTGGAACAGCACCTTGGAACCCAAAACCACAGGCGGCTGGGCCTTGCGTCTGGGTTTGCGTCAGGTGGGCGGGCTGCGCGAGGATATTGCAGCCCGTATCATGGCCGCCCGAGACGCGCCTTATGCCGATATTGCCGATCTACAGAAACGGGCGGGGATCGGGGCCGCCCATGTCCGCCGTCTGGCCGAAGCAGACGCGATGCGATCCATGTTCATCGACCGCAGGCAGGCCCTGTGGGAGGCAAAGGCCTTGCGCGACGCCCCCGACCTGCCGCTATTCCAAGACACCGCTGACGAAGGCCGCGAGGTCACCGTCCCACTGCCCGTCATGCCTGTGTGCGAACAGGTGGTGGCCGACTACCAGACGCTGCGTTTGTCGCTTAAGGCGCACCCGATGTCATTCCTGCGCAAATCAATGGACATACAAGGGTTCACCAACACTCGCGCCCTGTTGGACGCGCGCCCCAACAAGCGGGTCAAGATGGCAGGCCTTGTCCTGATCCGGCAACGGCCAGGAACAGCAAAAGGCGTGTGCTTTATCACCATCGAAGACGAATTCGGCGTCGCCAACCTCGTGGTTTGGCCGACAGTAATGGAGCAATACCGCAAAACCGTCATGCAATCGCGCCTATTGATGATCGAAGGCTACGTGCAGCGGGACGACACCATCATCCATGTGGTCGCAACCCATCTGGTGGACCGCAATGACGCACTGATACGACTGGCCGCAGATGGCCCCGAGGACAACCCCGCAGACGGCTCTCTACCCGCCCCGACACACCGCCACCCGCGCAACGCCCGCATCATCCCCAAAAGCCGCGATTTCCACTAACAAAGAAGCACCAAGCCACCGGCAAGAACCACGCCAGAACCATTCACAAAAATAATTGCACAAAAGGGCAAAAAAGGGCATTGCACCCCCGAGCAATCTGTTGCTATACGGCGCGAACCAGAGTGCCCCTATAGCTCAGCTGGTAGAGCAACTGATTTGTAATCAGTAGGTCCGC
>CAXIAS010000080.1:0-10805 GCA_964022195.1 uncultured Roseobacteraceae bacterium | reverse complement strand
GCCAGCCGTTCGGCGGCGAAGGCCTGTCGGGCACCGGCCCCAAGGCGGGCGGCCCGCATTACCTGCCGCGCTTTACCAAGCCAGAGGCCGCGACGGTTGACGGCACATGGGACGGACAAGCCGACATCTCCGCGTTGCGCCATGCTTTGGCCAATGCCGTGGTGCCACCGGCCCGCACAGCCACCGACTTGCCTGGCCCAACGGGTGAATCCAACCGTCACCGGCTGTCGCCACGCGGCCCGATCCTGTGTCTTGGCCCAACAGCCGAGGCCGCAAAAGCGCAGGTAGCTGCCGTCGCCAGCCTCGGGGGGGTTGGCGTTGCCGCAAGCGGACAAGTGGACCCGTCGGCGCTAAACCAATTGGGTGATATCAGCGGCGTTATCTGGTGGGGTGGTGCCGACACCGCCCGCAAGCTAGAGGCCGCGCTGGCCCAACGTGACGGCCCGATTGTGGCGCTGGTGACAGCAATGCCCGACACGGCCCATGTCATGCAGGAACGCCACGTTTGCATCGACACCACGGCGGCGGGTGGCAATGCGGCATTGTTGGCCCAAATCGGGGCATAAACGCCGCGCTTGACCAATCGGCCAAAGCGCTGCACGGTCGCGGATATGTTACCTATCCGCGACCACAATCCGTCCCAGCGCACGCCCTATGTCACCTATGTGTTGATGGCGATAAACATCGCCGTTTTCCTATACGGACTGGCGTATCTTGCGACCAACGCTGATATCAACCGGTTCTATTTCGACTATGGCATGATCCCCGCCCGCATCACCGCAGGCGAGAATTACCTATCTCTGTTTACCTCGATGTTTGTGCACGCGGGGTTCATGCACCTAGCAGGTAACATGCTGTTTTTATACATTTTTGGCGACAATATGGAGGACGAGATGGGGCATCTCCCGTTTCTGGCATTCTATATTGTGTCCGGTATCGGGGCCGATTTGGCCCAATTCGCGCTGGACCCGCAGTCGCAAATCCCGACGGTTGGCGCATCGGGTGCCATTGCCGGTGTGATGGGCGGCTATTTGTTGCTATTCCCAAAGGCCAAGGTCGATATCTTTATCTTTTTGGTGATCATCATCCGCATCATTCCGATCCCGTCGTTTGTCATGTTGGGGCTCTGGTTTGCCTTGCAGGTGTTCAACGGTGTGACCTTGGACCCGACGGGCGGCGGCGTGGCCTATTGGGCGCATGCAGGCGGGTTTGTCGTGGGGTTCATCCTGACGGTGCCCCTATGGCTGCGGCTGGGGGCTGGCGGCTGGTGGCGCGACACGGATTACCATCCACCCCATCCTGATGCCACCTATCCACGGCTGCAATCGCGCATCCCCAATGTGACCCGCAAATGACCTATCGCCTAAGCTGTCATTGCGGCGCGGTGCAGATTGATCTGAATGTCGCCGATTTGGGCACCCCCTATCGGTGCGATTGTTCGCTGTGTCGCCGCAAGGGTGCCGCAATTGCAGCTGTTGCACGCGACGCGCTGACCATTGTGCAAGGCACCCAGAACCTGACGCTATATCAATGGAACACCAAGGTAGCCGAGCATTATTTCTGCAAGACCTGCGGCATCTACACCCATCACAAACGGCGTGTTGATCCCGCGACATTTGGCGTCAACACTGGTGCCATCGACGGGTTTGTGGCCGCAGAAATCGGGGAAGTGAGCGGCCGAAACCACCCCAGTGACTAGGCTGGTTTGCGGATCACTTTGGAAAAGGCGTCAAAGACAGGCTCGTTCGCGCAGATCACTTCGCCATCAGCGATGATGTCGCCGCCTTTGTTCAGCGGTTCAACGATTGCACCTGCTTCGCGGGCGATGATCAGACCGGCGGCCATATCCCACGCCTGCAAACGGCGTTCCCAGAACCCGTCATAACGCCCCGCAGCCACATAGGCCAAATCCAGCGACGCCGCTCCGAACCGGCGCACACCGGCGCAAGATGGCAAGAGCCGCGCGAGGTCTTGGAGAGTGAGCGGCAGATCAGCACGGCCCGCAAACGGCAAACCCGTCGCAAAGATGCATTCGATCATCCGGTGCCGCGCCGAGACGCGGATCCGGCTTTCGTTCATCCAGGCGCCTGTGCCCTTTTCGGCATAGAACATCTCGTCTTTGACCGGATCATAGACAACGCCCGCGATAATCGCGCCCTTATGTTCCAGCGCGATGGATACCGCCCAATGGGGTAGCCCGTGCAAAAAATTGGTGGTTCCATCCAGCGGATCAACGATCCAGCGGCGGGTCGGGTCCTCGCCTGCTATCTCTTTGCCTTCTTCGCCCACAAAGCCGTAGCTAGGGCGCGCGTGCAGCAATTCCTCGCGGATTGTTTGTTCCGCCTGACGATCGGCGCGGCTGACAAAGTCGCCCGGCCCTTTGGTCGATACCTGAAGGTTTTCGACCTCGGTAAAGTCCTTGAGCAAATCACGGCCCACTTTGCGGGCGGTTTTCATCATTACGTTCAGGTTTGCACTGCCGGCCATTTGCGGGACTCCGATGTCATGTCAAGCCGCGCGTATAGACGCCCGTTGTCGCGCAAACAAGGGGGCCAAAGGAAAACAACTGTCATTAACCATTTGTGTGCGAACAGTCTATATTCACAGATAAGTAACGATGGGCGTGATTGATGTTTGGCGCTAATTTTCAGAACCGGTTTATTGAACAGTCGCGCGTCGCACTTCATATAGCCAACCGTGATTTGGGCAAACGCTTGATGTCGGTCGCGCTGATTGTGTGGATCTGCGATCGCGGTGGCATGTTAAACCCTGCCCTGATGGCAGCCGCGCTGATCATGTTAACAGAAATTATGGTCCGCTATCTGGCGGGATCCTTGCCCAAGGACCGGTCCCTCGTCACGATGCGGTTTTCGGTGATGATCTGGGTCAACGCCGTGATTTCCATCATCCCCTATATTTCGTTCTCGGTCATATTGGCGGCCCAGCCTTCGACTGCGCTGCTGTTGGCGGGCTACATGTGGCTGTTTGCGCTATACGTCCACACAGCCAACACCTATGTGCAATTGCCGATCTACAATTGGTCTCTTTTGGTGCCGTCCTATTTGGGGGCATTTGCCGTTTTTATCGCCGCATCGCAGACAGAATTCGGTCCAAGCAGCATGTTTGAATGGTATTTCACTGCCGCACTGATGTGCGTCTACATCATCAACACACATGAAACGCTTGGGCGGCAAAAGGACACCACAGCCGCATTGGCAAAGGCGCAATCAGAAGCGGCGGATCGGTTACGTCAGTTGGAACATTTGTCCAGCCACGACCCGTTGACCGAGCTTGCCAATCGCAGCGCGTTCGACCAGCACCTCGCCCGCGTTTTGAAATCGAACGCCCGCGACGTGCATTTGTTCATCATAGATCTGGATGATTTCAAGCCGATCAATGATACCTACAGCCACCTTGCCGGTGATGCGGTCCTGTGCGAGCTGGCCAACAGGCTTAGGGCTGTTGCGGCGTCCCGCGCCGATGTCGCGCGTATGGGTGGCGACGAATTCGCAATGCTGATGACAGGGCTGAATACGGACGAAAAAACCACCGCGATGGCCACGCGGTTGCTGGATGAAATCAGGCGGCCCATCGCCTTTAATGGCAAACAGCTCAGCGTTGGGGCCTCGATCGGGTTTGCCCGCGCCCGTCGCAAGGGCGAGACGGTGGTGTCCTTGTGTTCAAACGCCGATCAGGCGATGTATCTGGCCAAACAGGATGCCGAGTGCAGGGTGTTCAAATACGATCCTGCCGTATTCCCCAAGAAGGCCACGCTGGACGACCGCGACCGGCTGGTCGCCGCCATCACCAAAGGTCATATTCGCCCGCATTACCAGCCCAAGGTCTGCCTTGCGAGCGGGCGGGTCATCGGGTTCGAGGCGCTGGCCCGCTGGCATCACCCCACGGACGGTATTCTGGGGCCCGTCGCGTTTTTGCCCCAAATCGAGGATTTCGGACTAAGCAGCGACCTGATGGTGCATATAGCCGAGGCGTCTTTGCGCGATATGAGCGCAATACAAAGCGACGGTCTGGATCCGGGACAGATTTCCATTAATGTGCCCGAGGTAGCCCTTGCAACTGTCAGTGGCCGCAGAGAGTTGAACGACGTGATCGACCGCTACCCGCAAATGCGCAACAATCTGACGTTCGAAATAACTGAGGACGTGTTCATCGCCCGATCAGGCAACGTGATCGCGGCGGCGATCAGCGACTTTCGTTCCAAAGGTGTGCGCATTTCGCTGGATGATTTCGGCACGGGGTTTGCCTCGTTCAGCCATTTGCGCGATCTGGAATTTGACGAACTCAAACTCGACACCAGTTTTGTGCAAGGTCTGGGCGTGGACCCCGCGGATGATGTGCTGGTCGAAAGTTTTCTAACGATTGGCAAAGGGTTGGGCGTGCAGGTCGTCGCCGAAGGGGTCGAAACCAAGGCGCAGCGATCCATTCTGCTGTCCATGGGCTGTGAAGTCGCGCAAGGTTTCTTGTTTTCAAAGGCTGTCCCGCTGGACAAGGCCCACGCGTTCTTGCGTGATGCCAAGGCCGCGCCGTCGGTGGCCTAGCGCCCTTGTAATCGCACCGCCTCTTGGCGGGCCAGACGGATCAGATGTGCGACAAACGGCAGGCCCGTGTCTTCGGCTCGGGTGGCGGCAAACAGCCGCCGCGTTATACCGGTCTTGGTCAGCGGCCGCGTCACATAGTCGGTGCCGATCCGATCCTGTCGCACCACCCAGTCAGGCAAGACTGCAACCCCGCGCCCTGATGCCACCAGCATCAGGATGACAGCTGTCAGTTCGACTTGGCGGATACCTGCGGGCGAAACCTTGGCGGGGGTCAATAGTTGCGTAAACACATCCAGCCGCGTCCGTTCCACAGGATAGGTGATCAAGGTCTGATCGCGAAAATCCGCGGCCTCGACATAGGGTTTGGCGGCCAGCGGATGGTTTTTGGCAACGACAAGAACGGGTTCATAGTCGAATAGAGGTGTGAAATCCGTTTGGGCCGCGTCTTCTGGGTCCGATGATACGACCAGATCGACGTCTTCGCGCCGCAAGGCGGGCAAGGCATCAAACGCAAGGCCGGGCCGGATATCGAGGTCCACATCGGGCCATGCCTTGCGGAACTGATCAAGCACGGGCAACAGCCATTCGAAACAGGCATGGCATTCGATCGCGATGTGCATCCGCCCCTTGGACCCTGCAATCAGACCGGTGAATTCATCCTCAATTGCATCGACGCGCGGCAAAATATCCTCGGCGGCCGCCAAAAGCTTGCGACCCGCGGCGGACAGGCGCAACGGTTTTGTCCGCCGCGCGAACAGGGGCACGCCGACTTGGTCCTCTATCCCTTTGATTTGATGGGATAGTGCCGATTGGGTCATGTTCAAATGATCCGCCGCAGCCGCCAGTCCACCGGTGTCATGGATCGCCTTGATTGTGCGCAGGTGCCGGAACTCGATCCGCATATGTGAATAGTCCGCATATTAAATGTGAAATTTATGAATTTGTCTCATATAGTAGAATGAGGGACAAGGGGGAACCCAAACCAAGGATCCCATCATGACCCGCCCTGCCCTGTCGTTTGAATTCTTTCCGCCAAAAGACCTGCCAGGATCGTTCCGGCTGTGGGACGCGGTTCGCAGTCTTGCGCCGTTCCGGCCCGAATTCGTGTCAGTCACCTACGGCGCAGGCGGCACAACCCGCGACCTGACGCGATCGGCGGTTCAAACCTTGCATGACAGCACCGGTTTAGCAGTTGCAGGCCACCTGACTTGCGTTGACGCCAGCCGCGAAGAAACCATGCAGGTGGCCGAGGAATATGCCACCGCGGGCGTGCGCGACATCGTGGCCCTGCGCGGTGACGCCCCAAAGGGCACTGGCGGGTTTGCGCAACACAAAGACGGGTTTGCCGGCAGTCTGGAACTGATCGACGCGCTGGCCGCCCAAGACCGGTTCAACATTCACGTGGCCGCCTATCCCGAAACCCACCCCGAAGCATCGAGCCGCAAGGCCTGCATTGACCACCTCAAGGCCAAATTCGACGCCGGAGCCAAATCGGCGATCACGCAATTCTTCTTTGAGGCGGACACGTTCTTGCGGTTCCGTGACGATTGCGCGGCGGCCGGGATCACCGGCCAGATCATCCCCGGCATCCTGCCAGTCGAAAGCTGGGCGGGCGTTCAGAAATTCGCAGCCAGCTGCGGCACGCACATTCCGCAAGTCATTCGTGACGGGTTCGACCACGCAACCCGCGACGGCACCGACCGTTTGTTTGCGACAGCCATTGCAGCAGAACTATGCGATGAATTGACGACCCAAGGTGTCGATCATCTGCATTTTTATACGCTCAACCGTGCCACACTGACCCGCGATGTCTGCCATGCGCTGGGATATTCGGTGCAACGCCCCTTGCAAAAGGTCGCCTAAATTTGCAGCGTGGCGCCATGATGAAAGCCTCCGCCCCCAATGAGCTGCCCGACCGCGACACGTTGTTGTCAATGTCGGGTCTGGAATTTATGCAAGCGATGCGCGATGGCACTTTGGCCCATCCGCCAATCGCGGCGGTGTTGAATTACGCCATCGATGTGGTCGAACAGGGCCGCGTTGTGTTTCGTGGCACGCCCGAATTCGAACATACCAATCCGATGGGCGGGGTTCATGGCGGCTGGTATGGCACGTTGCTGGACAGCTGCATGGCCTGTGCGGTGATGACAACCGTGCCACGCGGTTCGGTTTATACGACACTGGAATACAAGGTGAACCTGACCCGTGCGATCCCGCTTGGCACGCAAATCGTGGCCGAAGGTGTGATCGATCATGCGGGCCGCACGACCGGTGTCGCCCACGGCACCATCCGAGGGGCGCAAGATGGCAAGATTTACGCCACCGGGTCGACCACCTGTTTGATCATGAAGATGACAGATAGCTGACGACAGTTTCATGTAGCCGCTCGGACGGGTCCGCTAGCATGATCCGCCGCCTGCGTGACAAAAACAGCCACCCCCAGCGGCCCCATGACCCCGCCGATGGCGCATTAACGTCCGTCTCGAACCTATCGCGCCAGTCTGGCGGCAACGGCAGATCGCAGGCTTCCAGCCGGTCCAGCATCCAGACCAGTGGAATATTGGCGAGCGGCCGTGCGCGTTCATGCCCGGTCAGCTGCCCGCCCACGTCGCCATGTGTTCCGCGGAACCAGACTTGTTCGACATGCCCGTTCCAACCCGCCGGACAGTCCCACATCACAGGCGCATAGGTTTCGCGACGTTCGTCCAAAGCCAGCGCATGAAAGCCGTTTTTGACATGCGATCCCAGTGCATGGTTGTGGTAGTCATGTTGCGCTTGTGCCCAGCGCCAGACGATCGGCAATCGCAGCCCCAGCGCTTTGACGGTGTCCCAGACGGCCACCGCTTCGATTTTTGTGTCGGGGTGGCAGTATAGCTCGCTGAACTTTGTGGACGCAAAAGACCGCGCGCCAATCTTGTAGTGGCGATAGGCTTGGCGCACTGCGCGGGTTGTCGCCTCTTCGCTGCGCAACAGCCCGACATAGTCGATCACCCCCGCGAGCGACCGCACCCCATAGGCCCCGCGCGAATATCCGATCAGCACGATTTTATCACCCGGCCGGTAGCGCGACGCGAGCCTGCCGTAAGCCCGTTCGATCTGTTTGTTGATCCCCTTGCCGGTCATCACCCCCCATGTGCCATACCAGTCACGCCATTGGATACCGGCCTCGTAATGAACGGTCAGGTTGGCGGTTTGTCCGCGTTCCTGCAGCAGTCGCAGGGTTCGGCCTGCGTTGGTTTCATGCCCCTTGCGCAGCGACGACATCGTGCCGTCAAGGATCACGACATGGGTCGCAGGCCCGCGCCTGCGCAGGCCGTCGTCCTCGGTTCGCGCTTTGCTGGCGAACAATCCATATAGCCAGTCGCGTATCGCCAAGGGGGACCTTTGATCGTTAGGGCTTTGCCCCACCCTAAACCCGTGCGGGTTACTGTCCAGCGAACAGTTTGTCGAAAACACGCAAGACAGGTCGCAAATTGGCGCTCAGGGTCGGGACAACCCTAGCCGGAGCCGCCTATGTCCAACCATCTGAACCCCTCGCAAATCCAGTCCTATTGGGATGACGGCTACTTGTATCCCATCCGCGTGATGTCCCCCCAAGACGCCGCTGATTTGCGCGCCCAGTTCGAGGCGCTAGAGGCCGAGTGGCTGCCTGCCGACCTGCCCCATCCGTTAAACACCTATAAACGGGTCAACGCCCAAGTGGTCCTGCCCATCGCCCAGCAGATCGGCACCCATTCCCGCATTCTGGATGTGGTCGAGGGCGTGCTAGGCCCTGATGTCATGCTTTATTCCGTCGAATTCCTGATCAAGGAACCGCGCACCAAGGCTGTGGTCACCATGCACCAAGACCTGACCTATTGGGGGATGGGCGAGATTGACGGGCTGACGACCGCGTGGCTGGCCCTGTCACCTGCGACCCGCGCCAGCGGCTGTATGGATGTGGTCCGCGCCAGTCACAAAAACCCGATCCTGCCGCATGAGGACACGTTTGACGGCGACAACCTGCTGTCGCGCGGGCAGGAAATCCGTGTCGAGGTGGCTGACAAGGATAAGGTCTCGATGGAATTGCAACCCGGAGAGATCAGCCTACACCACGGACTGACGATCCATGGATCCGGCCCCAATGTGTCGGATGACCGCCGCGTCGGCGTGGTGATCCGCTATCTGTCCCCCAAGATCAGCAAATCAGGTGGCGAGCGTGACTATGCCCATCTGGCCCGCGGCACGGACAGTTATGACAACTGGAACGCCTACCGCGTGCCACAAGCCCCGTTCGAGCCAGACGCCCTTGCGCAATACGACCAAATCCGCAAACTGCAAACAGCCGTGATGATGCGCGGCGCCAAAAAGGCCAGCAGCTTTTATGAGAAGGCGGAATAGATGGACCGTGTAAAATTCACCGCGATGAATGACGGCGACAAGGAAGACTACGAATTCCTGATGGCCCACGAGGTCGATCACACCAAAGGCACAGCAGACCGGCTGCTAAAGGCTTTGGTTGATCTGGACGAAGGGCTGTCTGGCTATCAGATCAGCCGCCTTGGCCATTCGCTGCAATCGGCCACGCGGGCAGAACGGGATGGCGCCGATATCGACTGGATCGTGGCAGCCCTATTGCATGACATCGGCGACATCTTTGCCCCCTATAATCACGACGAATATGCGGCCAGCATCCTGCGCCCGTTTGTGCGCGAACAGGTGACATGGGTCGTGGAAAAGCACGGCGATTTCCAACTGGTATACTACGGCGAACACGTTGGCGCGGATCCCGAAAAGCGGCAATCCTACGCCGGTCACCCCTACTTTGACGATTGCGCGACCTTTTGTGAACGCTGGGACCAATCGTCGTTTGATCCAGACTATGAAACCCTGCCGATTGAACACTTTGCTGATCGGGTGCGCGCGGTGTTCGCCCGCGAACCATATGATCCGGACGTCATCAGGGTCGGGGTGCGCGAACCGTTGGTCACATAGGTCTTTCCCCTGTCCACGCCTTTGGGTAAACCCGCAAGCGAACCGATCAGGAAAGACAGACCAATGGCGATGGAAAAGACATTCGACGCAAACACTGCTGAACCGCGCATCTATCAGATGTGGGAGGACGCAGGCGCGTTCAAAGCAGGCGCAAATGCCCGCGACGGGGCATCCACCTATTGCATCATGTTGCCGCCGCCGAATGTCACGGGCCACCTGCACGTCGGTCACGCATTCAACCACACGCTGATGGATATCCTGATCCGCTGGAAACGGATGCAAGGGTTCGACACCCTTTGGCAGCCGGGTTTGGACCATGCGGGGATCGCCACCCAACTGATGGTGGAAAAAGATCTGGCCGCAACGGGCCAACCAAAACGGACCGAGCTGGGCCGCGAGGCGTTCCTTGAAAAGGTCTGGGAATGGAAAGCGTCCAAAGGCGGCATGATCGAACAACAGGCCCGACGTCTTGGCGACAGCATGGATTTCTCGCGCTCGGCCTTTACCATGTCGGGCGCGTCATCTGCCCCTGATACTGAAAAGCCCGGCAATTTCCACGACGCTGTTTTGCAGGTGTTTGTGAAGCTTTACAACGACGGCAAGATTTACCGCGGCAAGCGTCTGGTCAATTGGGACCCGCATTTTGAAACCGCGATTTCCGATCTTGAGGTCGAGAACCGCGAAGTTGACGGCCACATGTGGCACTTCAAATACCCGCTCGCAGGTGGCGAGACCTATGAATACGTGGAAAAGGACGAGGACGGGAATGAGGTCCTGCGCGAGACCCGCGACTACATTTCCATCGCCACAACCCGCCCTGAAACGATGCTGGGTGATGGTGCTGTTGCGGTGCACAAGGACGACGAACGCTATGCCCCAATCGTGGGCAAACTGTGCGAAATTCCGGTTGGACCCAAAGAACAGCGCCGCCTGATCCCGATCATCACCGACCCCTACCCCGATATGACCTTCGGCTCGGGTGCTGTGAAAATCACAGGTGCCCATGATTTCAACGACTACGAGGTCGCCAAACGTGGCAACCTGCCGATGTATGCGCTGATGGACACCAAGGGGGCTATGCGTGCTGACGGAAAACCCTACGCCGAAGAAGCCGCCACCGCCCAAGCCATCGCGCGCGGCGAGCAGGAGTTTGATGAGGCGATGATCGCCGCGATGAACATGGTCCCCGAGGAATATCGTGGGTTGGACCGGTTCATTGCCCGTGAAAAAGTGATCGCCGACATCACCGCCGAAGGCCTCGCCGTGATGCAT
>CAXIAS010000079.1:0-10858 GCA_964022195.1 uncultured Roseobacteraceae bacterium | reverse complement strand
GGCAATCATGCCCGCCGACCGGCTGGAAATAGGTGAATTGGCTGACCTCCATGCCGTCGCACCAGACCTCCCAACCGAGCCCCCAAGCGCCAATGGTCGGGCTTTCCCAGTCATCTTCGACAAAACGGATGTCATGCATTGACGCGTCAATGCCAATCGCCTCAAGCGAACCAAGGTATAAGTCCTGTAGGTCAGGCGGGCTGGGTTTGATAATGACCTGATATTGATAATAGTGCTGCAGTCGGTTCGGGTTTTCCCCGTAGCGCCCGTCAGTCGGGCGGCGCGATGGCTGCACATAGGCCGCAGCCCAAGGTTTATCGCCCAAAGACCGTAAGGTTGTGGCAGGGTGAAACGTGCCGGCGCCAACCTCCATATCATAGGGCTGCAAAATGGCACATCCTTTGGCCGCCCAATAGGCCTGAAGACGCAGGATGATTTCCTGAAAACTACGGGGTTTTTGTGCCATGTTGGCCCTCTTGTATGGTCTGCTCACGTCATAGGCTTATGGGTCAACAGCGTCAATTGCGCGAGGGCGGGTTAATTTTTACGCGCAAGGGCAGATTCCTGCTGCATCGGGCCGCACTTCTGCTAGATTTCGCCCAGTCGTCGGGGCGACTCGCTATATTTAGGGATTGGGGTATAAATGATCCGGTTTATTTTGGCCGCATTGGTTTGGTTTGCATCTACGGCGGCAGCCATAGCGCAAGACGTAGTCTGGATTCAGGTCGAGGCAAAATCGACATTGGCATCGGCCCAAGACCGGGCACGCAGCTTTGACGCTGATCTTGATGATGTTGCGGGTTACTCGCTCGGGGGGCGTTGGTACGGAATTGTTCTTGGCCCCTACCTGCGTGACGACGCGACGGCCCTGTTGGTCGATCTCAAACGCGCGCGCCGCATTCCGGCGGACAGTTTCATCGCCTTGGGCAATTCATTCGGGCAGCAATTCTGGCCCATTGGTGTCGGAGCCCCGACTACGGCCCAGCCGCTGCCAACCACAACCGACCCAGACACACCAGTTGCCGAACCTGAGACTCCTGCTGTCGAAACTGAAGCACCTACCGCCGAAGTGACTTTGATCGCGGTCCCTGATGAAACCCCACGCGAAGCCCGCGCAAGCGAGGCGCAATTGAGCCGTCAAGAGCGCAAGGATTTGCAGGTCGCGCTGCAATGGGCTGGCTTTTATTCAGCCGCAATCGACGGCGCCTTTGGACGTGGCACCCGCCGTTCGATGCGTGATTGGCAAGAGGCCAACAAGCACGAGCCAACGGGAATTTTGACAACCGGTCAGCGACTTGAACTGCGCGCGGCCTACGATGCAGTCCTTGACGGGGTGGACATGCAACTGATCCGTGACGACGCATCGGGTATCGAAGTTCTTGTTCCCGGTGGTGTGGTCACATTCGCAGACTACGAGCCGCCATTCGTGCGGTTCGAACCCAAGGGTGATCTGGACGCAAGGGTCCTGCTGATTTCCCAACACGGCGATCAGGACCGGCTTTTTGGCCTGTATGAAATCCTGCAAACGTTGAAAATTGTCCCCTCGGAAGGGCCAAGATCCCGCAGCAAGTCGTCCTTCGAGCTGGAAGGCATCGGCGATGACATCCATTCCTACACAACTGCACGCCTGAAAAACGGCGAGATCAAAGGGTTTACTCTGATCTGGCCTGCAGGTGATGACGAGCGCCGGCGCCGGATTTTGCAAGAGATGCAAGACAGCTTTGCTACATTCGACGGCGTTCTGGATCCATCATTGTCGAAACCCGATGAAGATCAAGCCATTGATCTGATTTCCGGTCTGCAAGTCCGCAAACCGCGACTGTCACGCTCTGGTTTCTATATCGACACTGGCGGCACGGTTCTAACATCTTCGACTGCGGTTGATGGATGCGAGAAACTAACAATCGACAGCGAGCATGACGCACAAGTAGTGCATATTGATGATGCCTTGGGCATTGCTGTGTTGCGGCCCAATGCCCCTCTTGCGCCGCTGGATACTGCAGTTTTCCAAACTGGCACGCCGCGTCTACAGTCAGAAGTGGCCGTCGCGGGCTTCCCCTATGGTGGTGTTCTTGTCACCCCGTCGCTGACATTTGGCAAATTGGCCGATTTACGCGGGTTGAATGGTGAAGAGACTATTAAACGGCTCACCTTGACCGCCCAAGAGGGTGACGCTGGCGGACCGGTGTTTGACAACGGCGGCGCCGTGTTAGGGATGTTGCTGCCGCGATCCGATCAAAATGGTCAGATACTACCCGCCGAAGTCAGTTTTTCGATCGACTCGGACCAGATCATTGGCTCGTTGTCGGAAGCGGGAATTAACGTCCGCGTAACAGACAGCATAGCATTCATGCCAAAAGGCGAACTGACGATGCGTGCTGCGGACACGGCTGTTCTGGTTAGCTGTTGGTGACCATGGGCTTAAGCCCATGGCGACCCTATAGCCGCAAGAACACTTGGTCCGCCTATGCGCAAACCGCCTAGGCGATGTCTGACGACAAGTAGATCAAGGTCGGCCCGTCATGGCCCAGTGCGGTATCAATGGCTTTGGCGATGTCGGACAGACACTGAGGTCGTGCCGTTGCTGCCCCGTAGGCGTGGGCCAATGCTACAAAATCCGGGTTCATTTGATCCACGGCGTTAGGCGCAATTTGTGCCGCGATCATGCTGGCTTCAATTTCGCCTAGCTTGCCATTGTCCCATAAGATAATCGGCAAACAAAGCTTGTTCTCGACGGCAACGATGAGTTCCTGGACCGAGTATTGAAAACCGTAGTCCCCAGCGATGGCAATTACCGGCGTAGCCGCGCACCCGATTTTGCCGCCGATTGCCGCAGGCAGGGCATAGCCCAATGTGCCAAATCCCGTTGGATGATGCCAATGCCCCGGCTCGTCCATATCCCAAACCTCTTTGGCGGCATATGCAAACTGGGTCATGTCCGAATAAACCATCGTGCCATTTGGCAGGGCCGCGCGCAGCGCCTGCGCGGCCTCAACTATGCCAGGGCGCTCGGCCGTAACCTCGTTTAGCCAGCCATCCTTGCGGTTCTGTATCTCAACCTTGGTCCAGTCGGACGTCTGACAGGCGGTGTCGCCCAGCGCCTCGAACACGGACGCAGCATCGCCTAACACGCATAGGTTCGCACGCGTGTCATTTGCCAGAACTTCCGCGTCGATGTCGACGCGAATGACAACAGCGTCATCGGCAAAGGACGCGGTTTCGCGCCACAGATCAACCTCATCCATATTGCATCCAATGATGACGACGACATCCGCCTGTTCAAACACCTTGTCGCTGCTGGGGCGCGCCAGCGCAGACCCTAGAAAGAGTGGGTACGCGGGTGATACACACCCGCGACCGGCATACGAGACGAATACCGCAGGCTGCGTGGTCTGCAGGGCGGGTGCAATCTTATCGTCTTTTGCCGCTTTGACGCAGCCGCCACCGATGACGAACAACGGGCGATGGGCGGCGGTAACATGATCCAAGACCGATTGAACGGCACGTCCATCGGGAACAGGTAATGCTGCGGTCTCGGCCTTTGCCTGCGGGGCGGCGCCCGCCGGAGCCATCAGCTGGGCAATAGGCACCTGAATATGTTTGCTGCGAGGCCGCTTGGTCGCAAACTCCTGCAAAGCCCGATCTATCAATTGGTATGCGGCCTGCGGGCTGCGGGCTGTCTCTGACCAGTCGCAAACGGTTCCTGCTGCCGTTTGCTGATCTTTCATCTGATGCAATTGGCCACGATGGGCCGCTGTTTCGTCCAGACAGCTAGAGATGACCAACATTGGCACACTATCAGAATAGGCCTGCCCCATTGGCGTCATGACATTACATACGCCCGGTCCTGTGATCACATAGCAGACACCGGGTCGACCCGTCGCCCGCGCATATCCATCAGCCATAAACCCCGCGCCTTGTTCGTGGCGCGCCAGAATATGGGTCAGCCCTGCCTCTTGGATACCGCGGTACATTTCCTGATTGTGCACCCCGGGAATGCCAAAGATGACATCAACGCCGCGATCTCTCAGCATATGACTGATCTGGGCTCCTAGGGGTCGGTTTGTCATTTAGGGTCTCCAGAAATTGACAGACAGGATCGTCAGAACGGCCATGATTTCCAACCGGCCCACCAGCATCGCCATCGCAAGGATCCATTTGGCGGTATCATTCAGCCCCGCGTAGTTTCCAGAAGGGCCGATTTCCTGACCCAGCCCCGGTCCGATATTGGCAAGCGCGGCAGCGGCCCCTGAAACCGAAGTGACAAAGTCCAGCCCTGTCATGCCCAACAAAACTGAAACCACGCCAAGCGACAGCACAAAGGCCACAAAAAACGCCATCACCGAATTGAGGACGTCGTCGGAAACAGGCCGACCGTTATAGCGCGGCTGGAACATGCCATGGGGCGAGTGGATCTGGCTGATCTGGCTCTTGATTGACGCAAACAAGAGCTGATACCGGAACACTTTGACCGAACAGGCAGTTGACCCCGCACATCCGCCAATCAAGCCGATGAAAAAGAACATCGTGACCGGAAAGGTGCCCCATGTCATGTAGTCCGCGCTGGCGTATCCTGTTCCTGACATAATCGAAGTAATATTGAACAGAGCGTGTCTAAAACCCGCCTCGCTGATGCCGCCATCACGCCCGCCGACCCATGCGGCAATCAACATGACGCAAACGGCAATTGCACCCAAGAACACGCGGATCTGGCTGTCAACAAACAGTGGTTTGGCCGATCCAGCCAATATCTGCACATACCGGACGAACGGCAGCGCCGCCAGGATCATAAATGTCACTGCCGTATACTGCACCGCCGGCCCGTAGCCGCCAAATGACGCATCCGCATTGGCCATCCCGCCTGTCGCGATTGTTGTCATCGCGTGCACCATTGCGTCGAACGGCGTCATACCAAAAGCCGAATAGGCTAGCGCACAAACCAGTGTCAGCCCCACATAAATGACCGAGATGTGGCTCGCGATTTCACCAGCTCGGGGGAGGATCTTGCCACTCGTGTCGAACCCTTCGGTTCGGAAAATCTGCATACCGCCGACCCGCAGTTCGGGCAGGAACACCATGGCCACAACAATAATGCCGACACCGCCGAGCCACTGAAGAATACCACGCCACAGTTTTAACCCATCAGGCAATGCTTCTAGCCCGCTAAACACCGTGGCACCGGTCGTCGTCAGCCCCGACATGGCTTCGAAAAACGCGTCTGTTGCGCCGGCGTTTGTGGCCCCAATGATGAACGGCATCGCCCCGAAAACCGGCAAGGTCAGCCAGACAAGAACGGTCAACAGGAACGTCTGCCGCAGGCTTAGCCCCGCGGTTACCCCGTTCGAGCAGGCGACTGAGACCAGACCGCCAGTCAAAGTTGTGACAATTGCGCATTCTAGAAAAACGGGCCAATGGCCGTTGCCAGCGGCCAAATCGGCTAGCAAGGGAGCAAGCATCGTCAGCCCCAGTGACGCCACAAGCAGGCCAATGACATATCCAACGGGGCGTAGATCATCCATAGCCAACGGTTGGCCTGTCCATCCGGTCAAGTCAAGACCAACAACGCAGGCCCTAGCCTGTGTGGAACAGGCTTTGGAACATGCGCGGATCTATGGACGTAGTTTCAAACGTTGGCCCTTCGGTCAGAACCGAAACCGCGTCATGTGAATGCAGGCTTTCTTGGTGGCTCGCGACCACGCGAAAGTCCCCGACCCGCGGATCGGCCAGCATCTGTTCGGTGAACAGGCGCGCCGCGTCCTCGACAAATATCGGGTTGGCTGCGTTCAATTCGGCAAATGCCTGTTCATCCTCGCGTTTAACCATGACTTGCGTTTCGGTTGGGACAGCCGAGCGGGCCATATCGATCACATCCTCGAACCACAGGCAGGGTTGATCGCCTTCGACAACCATCGACATGCGGGCAACGGATCGCTGTGAATGGGGTGTGGCCAACTGGCCCCGATACTGGCGGGCATGTTCTGACAATTCCAGTGAACACGGGCAAGTGCTGGAATAGACGTAATCAAGGTGCATAATCTTGCGCCGCACACCGGATGTTTCGACCAATTCTAGCGCGATATCGTAATACTGGTAACCCGACAGCCCCGACCGCAGGCTGGCGACTTTCATCGGGAAACTGAACCGCATCAGGATACGCGCGTCGAAACTGTCGAGGTCGGTCTTGTAGGCGTCAAGCGCGCGTTCGATCACCTCAAAGCTGAAAGTTTCCTCGGCGTGTTTGTAAAATGTCCGCATGATACGGGACATGTTGATGCCCTTTTTCTCGGCCTCAAGACTGACAGTGCCTGTCACGGATGTCTCGAGCACCAATTCGCCACCATCGCGGGCGTGAAACCGGATGGGCAGTCGAAAATTGCTGATGCCGACGTGCTGGATCTGTTGTTTCGCGCCGCGGATCAGGCTGCTGGGGCCGTTTTGCAAATCTGGCATCGATGCTTTGTATGCCTCATCAACCTCGAACGCCTCAGGATAGGCACGGGCCATGGCGGGGTAATTGCTCACTTCCTGACCCGGGATCAGGCGACTGACCAGCGGGTCAAGGGTGGACACTTCTTCGGGTGTCACGTCTTGGGCCCATCGACGCAACAGCGCAAGCGCCGCCTCGGCTTCTTGCCGGTTTGGATGTTTTTCCAGATCGGACGCATGAACATTCATTTCATCGCTGCCTTTGTCAGTCTGTGCCCCCACAACATGGGAACCCTGCACCAGTTTTTCACGGTTTTCATGAAATATACGCGATAATTCTGCCTTTAGATCAGTCATAGCACCAGCATCATCGTTTCAAAGTTGTTTGTCCATAAGCCAGGTCTGCAGTTCGGTCTTGCCCGAACCACGCGTCTTGCGGCCCGTCACCGACCACCCTTGCCGCGAAAAAAAGACATAGCTTTGCGCGCTTGCCTCGACGGTCATCCGCGACAGGCCCAAATCGCGGCACAATGATCGAACGCGTCCATACAGCGCGAACGCGACCCCCTTGCCGATCATTTCAGGGGCAACAAAGGCAAGGTCGATATAACCATCGCTTTCGCGCAGGGCCATAAACCCGACAGGGTCGCCTGCCACCTGAGCAACAAACACCCGCAACCCCTCAAGCCGCTCTTGATAGGCGCCGCTTGCTGGGCATTCGGGCGACCAATCGTCCAGTTGTGGCGCCGTATAATGCTGTTTCGCGCCGATCTGAACAGAGCGATGGAAAATGGACGCCAGCGCTGCTGCATCTGACGCCCGATAATCCCGAACAGTTATCATCTCGCTGAAATTGCTTGCCGCAAATCAGCAAGCAAATCATCTGTGTCCTCCAACCCGATGCTAAGACGGATCAGACCCGGGGTGATGCCTAAACGTTGTTTTTGGACGTCCGGCAACCGTTGGTGCGTCGTTGTGGCCGGATGGGTTGCGATAGATTTCGCATCCCCCAAATTGTTGGAAATCACAAAGATTTGCAAAGCATTCAACAGCTTGAACGCCGCTTTTTGGCTGCCTGCATCAATTGCGAGAACCGTGCCGCCTGCGCCCATCTGGCGTGTCACCAGATCAGCTTGCGGGTGTTGGTCAGAACCGGGATAGATGACTTGTTCCAGCGCGCCGTCCTCAGCCAACCCATCGGCGATGCGCATGGCGGAAAACGCTTGCGCTCGGACCCGCAAGTCCAGCGTTTCCAGGCCTTTTAGCATCATCCAAGCAGTGAACGGAGACATAGAGCCGCCAGTGTGCTTCATATAAGGCTCAACCGTCTGGCGGATAAAATCTTTGGTGCCCAAAATAACGCCGCCCAGCGCACGCCCCTGCCCGTCGATATGTTTCGTTGCGGAATAAACAACGACATCTGCGCCCTGCGCAATTGCATTTGAAAACACGGGCGTGGCAAACACGTTGTCGACCACCACAGTTGCGCCGACCGCGTGCGCCAGTTGGGACACGGCCGCAATGTCGATCACCTCTAGCGTCGGGTTGCTGACGCTTTCAAAGAACACAGCCGCGGTATCGTCGCGGATTGCCTGTTGCCATTGATCCAGATCGGTTCCATCGACAAAAGTCACCTCGACCCCGTAGCGGGTTAGGACCTCTTCCAGAATATACAGACACGACCCGAACAGCGCCCGCGCGGATACGACATGATCACCCGCCTTCAACATCGACGTCAGCGCCCCGTTGACAGCCGCCATGCCCGATGCAGTGGCAAAGGCATCTTCAGCGCCCTCGATCGCAGCGATACGGTCTTCAAACATCGCAACCGTAGGGTTGCCATATCGGGCATAGATGAATTCGTCCTCACCCGCTTCGATAAAGCGGGCCTCGGCTTGTTCAGCACTGTCGTAGACAAAACCTTGGGTCATGAAAATCGCTTCACTGACCTCGTTATACTGACTGCGGCGCGTGCCTGTGTGGACGGCTTTGGTGCGTTTTTTCCAATCTGTCATTTCTTATCCTCGGCCCGAACACGGGCAACAAAAAAACCCCGACACCGGTCAGGTATCGGGGCTAAACGTCCCTTACCCTTTTAGCGGAATATTTAACGTGGCCCGCAATCCGGTAATCAAATCGCCACGGGGCACTCGTTACGCCCGCACCGGGCTCAGGTCAACACAGTTGGGTTGTTAACTTCAAATTTAGGAAATTGATTCAAACCAAAGGGATCATCACAAGGGGAAATTGCAATGCAGTATAGAGCACATCGCTACACCACAGATTATCCAGTGCACGTCAACGCCCCCATGGGCAATATGCGGGCCGCTGTGTCCAACGTGAACGAAGCGGGCGCGCAGTTGCGCGACGCAGTCGGGCTAAACGTCGGCGACCCGGTCCAGTTTCAGGTGCTGCACGAACGTATCAGCGCCATTGTGCAATGGGCCGCAGGCGGGCGGGCAGGTCTATCGTTCCATCCCAGGATCACGATCGACCAGATCGATGCGATCCGAAATCGCGCAGGCATTCGTAGGCACACCCCAACCGGTCAGAACGGGTTGACCCAAACCCTATGATTGGTCCGGTTCGATCAGGTATTTTTGCAATGCCACGATTTGCGACCACAAAAACAGAAACAGAACGGCTGGAAACGCAAATGTTTCTAACTTGACCCATAGGTCGGTGGATTGTGTGCGCCAGATTACCTCGTTGGCGATGGCAAGAACTGCGAACATAACCGTCAACCTGCGTGTCAGGATCATCCATCCTGCCTGCTGCATCGGCAGAAAATCTTCCATGATATAGCGCAAATAGCTGCGTCCGCGCATCAGGCCGATCCCCAGCAACGCCGCGAATACCCCATAAACGATACTGGTTTTCATTTTAAAAAACCGCTCGTCGTTGAACCAAGCGGTCAAGCCGCCGAAAAAGATCACCATAAACGCGGTAAAGACCTGCATCCGGCTTAACTTGCCAGTCAGGTGCCACAGGGCCGCCATTGCAACCAACAAGATCGGCACGAACACAAGTGTCGCGACGATAAATCCAGTGTATTGCGTTCCGGCAAAGGTAAAAACCTCGTCCTTTATCCGTAGGTATATCAGGAAGAAGACGATCGTTGGGCCCAGTTCCAAGACTTGCTTTAGGACGGGGTTAATTTGCTTTTGCGGCATTGGCCACTCCTGCTGAGTTCGTGCATGCCAGCCCGACTGCCGGTTTGACAGTGCATCACTTCATGTCTTGGGGTTATTATTCGATTCCGACCAGCGCGTTCGCGAAATCCTGAGGGTCAAACGGCGCAAGATCATCAATTTGTTCGCCCACGCCAATGGCGTGGATTGGCAGGCCGAATTTGTCAGCCAGTGCAACCAGAACGCCGCCCTTTGCGGTGCCGTCCAATTTTGTCATCACCAAGCCTGAAACATCCGCCAATTCTTGAAATGCTTTGACCTGATTTAGAGCGTTTTGACCGGTTGTGGCATCCAGTACCAACAATGTGTTGTGCGGCGCCTCGGGGTCTTTTTTGCGGATGACCCGCACGATTTTGGACAATTCTTCCATCAAATCAGCGCGGTTCTGCAAACGGCCCGCGGTATCGATCATCAACAAATCGGCACCATCTGCCGCCGCTTGTTCCATGGCGTCGAACGCAAGCGACGCTGGGTCGGACCCTTCGGGCGCGGTCAAGACTGGCACACCAGCACGGTCGCCCCAAACCTGAAGCTGCTCTACAGCCGCTGCGCGGAACGTATCGCCCGCCGCGATCACAACAGATTTTCCGGCGGCCTTGAACTGGCTGGCTAGTTTGCCAATCGTCGTCGTTTTGCCAGACCCGTTAACCCCGACGACCAGAACGACTTGCGGCGTGTGGGCATAAAGCGGCATTGGGCGGGCGACACCCTCCATGATCCGCGCAATTTCGTCCGCCAACAGTTGTTTGATTTCGGTGACCGACAATTTTTTTCCCATGCGCCCTTCGGCCAGATTTGCGGTCACCCTCAGGGCGGTATCGACCCCCATATCAGCTGTGATCAGCAATTCTTCGAGCTGCTCAAGCATCTCGTCATCCAGCACCCGTTTGACAACGGTTTTGGCATCCCGTTTGAACAACCGCCCCAACAGACCCGATGGGTCAGCCTCGGCTTGTGTTTCTTCATCCAAAGCCGATTTACCCAAAGTCGTAATCGGGGCGACAACCGCCTCGCGCACCATAGGCGCTTGGGCGGCCGCTTCGATATGGGTTTCGATTTCATCCGCAAAGGCGTCGATTTCTTCATCGCTCAAAGTATCATCAAAGCCGTCAGCTTGTGAGGCTTCGACATTCGACACCTGTTCGGTCGTCAGAACATCGGCCACCACTTCGACCGCGTCGATGACGGCTGGCTCTGGCTCTGGCTCTGGCTCTGGCTCTGGCTCTGGCTCTGGCTCTGGC
>CAXIAS010000078.1:0-11154 GCA_964022195.1 uncultured Roseobacteraceae bacterium | reverse complement strand
CGAATGCGGATCAGCCATTGGATGTAGACGTTGTTCGCGCGAAATTCGAAGAACTAGCCGCCGAGATCGGCGGCGAAATGTCGGTCGAGAAAATGGCCGAGGGATTTCTGCGCATTGCTGTTGAGAACATGGCAAATGCTATTAAGAAAATCAGTGTGCAACGTGGTTATGATGTCACCAAATACACCATGAATTGCTTTGGCGGCGCGGGCGGACAACACGCCTGTTTGGTTGCAGATGCGCTAGGTATGGAAAGCGTCTTTATTCATCCATTCGCGGGTGTCCTGTCGGCTTTTGGTATGGGATTGGCAGATGTCAGAGCGATGCGCGAACACCAATTCGGTATGGGCATTGATCAAATACACAGCGCCGAGGACGTGCTGGAACGCCTCATTGCCGCCGCTGAGTCCGAAGTGGCCGGACAGGGTATTCCACCAGAGCAAGTTACAACCGTCACGATGGCGCATATCCGTCCTGACGGGGCACAACAAACGCTTGAGGTGCCGTTCGGGACAGTCACCGAAATGACGAAAGCGTTTGAAACTGCACACATGCAAAGGTTCGGTTTCGTGCCTGAAGACGCTACCTTGATGATTGATGTCCTGACTGCTGAAGCGATTGGCGCAACGGGTGAAACGGTGACATTGCCAGAGACGGGCAAGGCTTCTGCCACATCTAAACGCTCTCGGATGTGGTCAAATGGTAAGCTGCGCGACGTGCCAGTGATCGATCGAACGACAATGGGTATCGGCGACGTTGTTGAGGGTCCGGCGATACTCGCGGAACCGACTGGGACCAATATTCTCGAGCAAGGTTGGCAAGCTGAATGCGTCAGTGGCGGAAACCTTGTTTTGCGCAGAACCTCTGCGGTTGCGCGCAAAGAGGCCGTTGGCACAAAGGTCGACCCTGTCATGCTTGAGGTCTTCAACAACCTCTTTATGTCGATCGCCGATCAGATGGGTGCAACGCTTGCCAACACTGCATATTCGGTCAACATCAAGGAACGTTACGACTTCTCTTGTGCAATCTTTGATGAAGCAGGAGATTTGGTCGCGAACGCGCCGCACGTCCCTGTTCACCTTGGCAGCATGAGCGAAAGCGTGCGGGTCATCTTGCGCCAAAACGCAGGCAGAATTCGCCCCGGTGACGTGTTTATGATGAACAACCCTTTCAATGGCGGCACACATCTGCCCGACGTGACGGTGATCACACCTGTATTCGACGAAACCGGTGAACGGATCATCTACACCGTCGCCAGCCGTGGACACCACGCGGATATCGGCGGCAAGACCCCCGGATCTGCCCCGCCAGACAGCCGCGTGATCGAAGAAGAAGGCGTCTTAATCGATAATTTCTTGTTGGTGAAACAGGGTCAGTTGCAAGATGCGCAAACGCGCGCATTGCTGGCCTCAGGCAAATATCCTTGCCGCAACATTGATCAGAACATGGCAGACCTGTCCGCCCAGATCGCAGCCAACGCGACGGGCGCTGCTGAGTTGACAAAGATCACGCAGCAATTCGGGTTGGACACTGTCCACGCCTATATGAACCATGTGCAGGACAATGCCGAAGAAAGCGTGCGCCGTGTTCTTGACGTCCTGCGGGACTGTGACTTTGTCTATCCGCTCGACAGCGGTGACCAGATCAAAGTGGCGATCACTGTCGACAAAGCTGCACGGCAAGCAACAATCGACTTTACAGGAACATCCGGACAAAACGAGTTCAATTACAATGCTCCAATGGCCATCTGCCGTGCGGTGGTTTTGTATGTGTTCCGCACATTGGTCGGCAGTGATATCCCGATGAACGAAGGGTGCCTGAAACCTCTCAGCCTCATCGTCCCCGAAGGCAGTATGATCAACCCTAAGGCGCCAGCGGCTGTAATATCGGGCAATACCGAGGTTAGCCAAGCGATTGCTGACACGTTGTATGGTGCGCTTGGGGTCATCGCAGGCAGCCAAGGCACGATGAACAATTTTGTGTATGGCAACGACGTGCATCAGAACTACGAAACCATCTGTGGTGGTACTGGGGCTGGCCACGGTTTTGATGGCACCAGCGCGGTTCACAGCCACATGACAAACACCCGAATGACAGACCCTGAAATCTTGGAAACAAGGTTTCCTGTTCGGGTTGAAGAGTTTTCGATCCGACATGGCTCTGGGGGAATTGGCGAATACTCTGGCGGGAACGGGATTGTCCGACGATTGCGATTTCTCGAGCCAATGACGGTGACGGTCCTGTCATCACATCGCAATGTGCCGCCCCATGGCGCTGCGGGTGGCGGCGCGGCATTGGTCGGCGAAAACAGCATTGAACGTGCCGATGGCCATATCAATGCAATGAAAGGCAATGATGAGGCGCAACTCGCTGTCGGCGATGTGTTTGTGATGAAGACGCCGGGCGGCGGCGGTTACGGTAAGGCCGCGGAATGAGCAGCTTATTTCTGCAAAACGTCGGTGACATGTTTATCGCTGCTGTCGACAACATCGACCTCTCCGAAGGCCCGGTCGACATGATCAGATGTTGTTGCGCGACGAACGTCACCCGCTTTGGTGTGCGGCTTTGGGGCGAAATATTCACGCTCCGGGGTCGGCGCGCCACATATTCAACCCATCATTCACCTGCAAAGGCGGGCATCCGGAATGGGGTATTCCCAAAAGATTGGACAATTAGATCGGCATCAAACCCATCAACCGTATCAGATCGGAGTTCATCCCGCTTTCGCCCTTCGGCTCGGAGTAAAACGACGACCGCGAGATCAACAACAAGGCGCAGTTTGCATCAGCGTCGGAATTTCAAGCGTGCGCCCGGTGCGTATTGTGAAAACGCAGCGCGGGCCAACCAGAAATCTACTTTGCAAAATCTTCATCCCAAACTTGTTCGCGATATTCGGTCACTGCCCCCCTAGAATTGGTGGTGATCAAAAGGTGCATCTTTCGGCAAAAAACCTGAGGCGAATTGCGATGAGAAATGGATGATACAGCGCCGCTCAGGTTTTGAGCATCTTGAGGCAGGCAAATAGGTCGCGGTGGTCCCTGCGATGTCGGGGCGTCGCGCGTTTTGTCTTTATCGGAATTTTTGAAATACTCGCCTGTGGCACCGATCTATACAACCGCCGCGACTGGGTTATATTCCAGTCAAACTGATCAGACCGCATTCAAAAGGACCTTGCCCCTCGTGTCTTCACCTCATGAAAATCGTCAACATCGCGCCGACCTATCCGTTTCTCCTGAATTGGCCGCCTTTATCGAGGATCGCGCGATTGTCGGGACTGGCATCGAGGTCGCGGATTTCTGGCAAGGCTTGTCTGACATTGTGCACGATCTGGGCCCAAAGAACGCGGCGTTGCTAAAGCAGCGTGAAGACCTGCAAACCGCCATCGACAACTGGCATATCGGGCGGCGCGGGCAACCGCATGACGCGATTGCCTACAAGGCGTTTTTGCGCGACATCGGCTATCTGCTGCCAGAGGGCGACGCGTTCGAGATCGACACCGCGAACGTCGATCCCGAAATCGCGACGGTTGCCGGACCGCAATTGGTCGTGCCCAGCACCAATGCCCGTTTCGTTTTGAACGCCGCCAATGCCCGCTGGGGCAGCTTGTATGATGCGTTTTATGGCACGGATGCCAATGGCGAGCGGCCTGTGCGCGGCCCGTTTGATGACGGACGCGGCGCGCGGGTTGTGGCGCGGTCTGCGGTGTTGCTGGACCAGTCGTTTGCCCTGACGGGCACCAGCCACGGACGCGCACAACAGTATAGCGTTGTGGATGGCGCCTTGGTTGTTGACGGCTCGAGGCTGATGGACCCCGCCAAGTTCCGCGGCTACCGTGGTGATCCGTCTGATCCCAGCGCCGTGTTGCTGTGCAACAACGGGCTGCATGTTGAACTGGTGTTCAACCGCGACCATCCGATCGGGGCGCAAACTGCGTCCGGTTTGGCCGATGTGATCCTTGAATCCGCCCTATCCGCGATTGTGGACATGGAAGATTCCGTCGCCTGTGTCGATGCCGAGGACAAGGTCGTGGCCTATTCCAACTGGTTGGGCCTGATGCAGGGCGATTTGGCGGAGACATTTGAAAAGGGTGGCAAACAGGTCACCCGCGCGTTGAACCCCGACCGGACCTATACCGCGCCTGACGGGTCGGACCTGACAATCAAAGGCCGCGCCTTGCTGCTGGTGCGCAATGTCGGTCACCTGATGACAAACCCCGCCATTCTGGACCGCGACGGCAACGAAGTGTTCGAAGGCATCATGGACGCAATGGTCACAACCTTGCTGTCGATGCACGACATCGCCAAAACCGCAGGCCCACGCAACGCGACCTTGGGGTCAATGTATGTGGTCAAACCCAAGATGCACGGCCCCGCCGAAGTCGCCTTTGCCAGCGAGATATTTGACCGCGTCGAAGCAGCCCTTGGCCTGCCTGCGAACACGGTCAAACTGGGCATCATGGATGAGGAACGCCGCACCTCTGTGAACCTAAAGGAATGCATTCGCGCCGCGAAATCGCGGGTCTATTTCATCAACACCGGCTTTCTGGATCGCACAGGTGATGAAATCCACACTTCGATGGAGGCAGGGCCGTTCAGCCGTAAGGATTTTATCAAACGCAAGGGCTGGATTCAGGCCTATGAGGATCAGAACGTCGATATCGGTCTGGAATGCGGTCTGTCGGGTCGCGCCCAGATCGGCAAGGGCATGTGGGCCGAACCCGACAGTATGGCCGCGATGATCGAGGCCAAGATTGGCCATCCGAAATCGGGCGCCAATTGTGCATGGGTGCCCAGCCCGACGGCTGCCACCCTACACGCAATGCATTACCACAAGGTCGATGTCTTTGCCGTGCAAGCCAAGCTGCGCACCGGTGGCCGGCGCGCGCAGGTCGATGCTGTTCTGGACATTCCGACAGCGACCTATGCTGCATGGTCGCGCGCCCAGATCATGCGCGAGGTCGAAAACAACGCCCAAGGGATCCTTGGCTATGTCGTGCGATGGATCGATCAGGGCGTTGGCTGTTCCAAAGTGCCCGACATCAATAACGTTGGCCTGATGGAAGACCGCGCCACCTGCCGGATTTCCGCCCAGCACGTCGCCAACTGGCTGCACCATGATGTTGTCTCCCAGGCCGAGGTCTTGGACACGCTCAAGAAAATGGCCGCCGTAGTGGATGGTCAGAATGCGGATGATCCGCTGTATCAGCCGATGGCCCCTGACTTTACCAGCATTGCATTTCAGGCCGCCTGTGATCTGGTGCTGGGCGGCACCGACGATCCGTCCGGCTACACCGAACCCACGCTGCACAAGCGCCGTTTGGAGTTGAAAGCAAAGCGAAGTTGAGCAATCAAGGCAGGTAGTTACACCAGGCCTGTCTGATTTTGGCACAAAAAGGATTTTGACATGGGACGATTTCTAACGATTGCGGCTGCGGTTTTGGGGATGGCCGCGTGTCAACCTGCCTCTGTTGATGTCGCCGAAACAACAGATGGACCGTCGCAGCCGTTCAAAGTGTTTCAATCGAACTTTGATCAACGCCCCTCCTATTACCCGCCGCATGGCCCTGATCTGGCACGCAAAGCCACAACCTTTGAAAACGGGGTGGCTATTTGGAAAATCGACCCCGGCTTTATCACGGGTGACTACGACGTTCGCAACGGCACCGAGCGTGCGGAAATGGGGCAAAAGGTCAATAAAAGCGCCTATGTGCGGCAGTCGTTCAGGGTTCGAGCCGATGCGACAACACGGGCCCCTGAACGGCTGTTGATCGCGCAAGTCAAACCTGACGGGCCGACCGCACATTCACCGGCCATTGCTGTTTACATGACCAACGGGGGCAATGCTAAATGCATTGATTATTCCGGCGGTGGTCAGGATCAGCGGATCATCGACACCCGCCCCAAGGGGGTCAATATGCTAGACGGCCGGTGGCACACGGTTGTGATGGAATTCCACATGTCCAATACCAATGGGTTTTGCCGCGTTACAATTGATGGTCGTGTCATTGTCGAAAGGTCTGGGCATGACAGCGACCCGAATGACGGCTTTGGCATGGTTATGCGGATTGGTCCCTACAGGGACAAAGTGCCCTATTCCCATACGTTGTATTACGACGATTGGACGGTGGAACAGTTCCGGACAAATCCATTTTGAATTCCCGCTTTGGCGAACCGGCCCTAGGCCAGACTGTCAAAAATTGCTGACAACTCTTGTCTTATCTAGGGCTGTGGTTCGCGGGCGGCAGATGGCGCATACTTGCAACCACCACAACCGAGAGAGCCTATGACCGCCAACTATTACGCCCCAAAAGGCGGCCATCCGCCGCAGACCCAGTTGCTAACCGACCGCGCGGTGTTCACCGACGCCTATGCCGTGATCCCCAAGGGGACGATGCGCGATATCGTGACCAGCTTTCTGCCGTTTTGGGACGACACACGCCTGTGGGTGATTGCTCGCCCGATGACGGGGTTCTCGGAAACGTTTTCGCAATACATCATGGAAGTAGCCCCCGGCGGCGGTTCCGACCGCCCCGAGGATGATCCAAACGCCGAAGGCGTGTTGTTTGTCGTCGAAGGCAGTCTGACCCTGACCATCAATGGTGCGACACACACCCTGACCGAAGGCGGTTATGCGTTTATTCCACCCGCCTCTGATTGGGCGGTCCGCAACACCACCGACGACATGCTCCGGTTCCATTGGATCCGCAAAGCCTATCAAGCGGTCGAAGGCCTGCCCTACCCCGAGGTGATCATCGCCAACGAGAACGACATCGCCCCCACTATGATGGCGGGCACAGATGGCAAATGGGGCACAACCCGCTTTGTTGACCCCGACGATTTGCGCCACGACATGCATGTGACCATCGTCACGTTTGAACCCGGTGGCGTGATCCCGTTTCTGGAAACTCATGTAATGGAACACGGGCTGTATGTGTTGGAAGGCAAAGCCGCCTACCGCCTGAACACAGACTGGGTCGAAGTCGAGGCTGGCGATTTCATGTGGCTGCGCGCGTTCTGCCCGCAGGCCTGTTACGCGGGCGGTCCGGGGCGGTTCCGGTATCTGCTATACAAGGACGTGAACCGGCATATGCCGCTAAAGCTGTGACATGAAAAAAGGGCGCCCGATCGGGGCGCCCTTTCTTTTGGTATACTGTCAGACCTAGTCGATGTCGTCTGGCAGGATCAGGTTCAGAACGATCGCCATCAGGGCCGTCGGGGCCACAGCGGATGTCGCCAAGATCTTGACCACACCGGGCAGATACTGAACGGCTGTTGGCACTAGGTTCAGACCCAGACCGAACGCCAAGGACACCGCGATGATGACCATGTTGCGACGGTTCATGTTGATCTCGGACAGCATATTCAGACCAGCGGCAGCAACCATGCCGAACATCACAATCACACCACCGCCCAAAACCGGCAGAGGCATGGACGCGATCACCGCACCGATTTTTGGCAGCAGACCACAGATGACCATGATGATACCCGCGATTGTCACAACGTGACGCGACATCATGCCCGTCATGCCGACGATGCCGACGTTCTGGCTGAACGAGGTGTTAGGCAGGCCGCCAAACACACCGGCAACCGCTGTGCCCAGACCATCCGCATATGTCGCACCAGCGATTTCCGCATCCGTTGCATCGCGGCCTGCGCCTGCTTTGGTTGTTGCGGATGCATCGCCCACGGTTTCAATCGCAGACACGATCGATACCAGCGTCACAGCAATCACAGCGCCAAGGTTGAATTCAAAACCGAATGGCAACGCTCTTGGCATATTGAACCAAGATGCTTTGCCCACCGCGCCAAAATTCACCATACCCAGCATCCACGCCAGTGCGTAACCTGCCAGCAGGCCGATCAGGATTGCAGATTGGCTTAGCGCACCTTTGGTGAAGAACTTCAAACCCAGTGACACGACGATCACTGTCAGCGCAACGGACCAGTGCATCAACGAGCCAAAGCTATCGGCTTCCATTTGGAAGGACGCGGCACCACCGGCAGCGTATTTGATCGCAACTGGGATCAGATACAGACCAATGGCCAGGATCACGAGGCCAGTGACCAGCGGTGGGAACAACCAACGCAGGTGCTGGATCACGGATCCCAGTGCAAAGTGGATAACACCACCAATGATGCAGGCCGTCAGTGCGACATCAATACCTTGGGTCGCGGCCAGCGCTGCGAGAACGCTCACAAATGCAAAGGACGTGCCTTGCATAATCGGCAAACGCGCACCAATCGGGCCGATGCCTACGGTCTGAAACAATGTGGCGATACCAGCAAACAGCATCGCCATTTGGATCATATAAATCATTTCCGGTGAACCAAAACCAAAGCCAGCGCCCAAGCCGCCGGCCACGATGATGGATGGTGTCACGTTTGAGGCGAACATCGCCAAAACATGTTGAAGCCCGAGCGGGATCGCCTGCCCCATGGGCGGCGTCACATTCGGATCGCTATAATTTATGTCAGTCATCTTAGTCCCCTTGTTGGTTTTGATATGTCTGCTTGGTGCAGATCTAGTTTTGGTGGTCATAATCCACGATGTAGGGTGTGGAATATCTGTGTTCTACCAGATTTGGTGTCTCTCCGATACGGTCAATAACGACAAACTGGCCGCTCCCAGCCAGAGGTGTCAGCACCCCGTGCCATGTGCCGCGATGAAAATTGATGCCTTGGCCTGCCTTTGTCACAAACGCATGCGGGGTCAGGTCGTCGTCGGCCACAATGACCAGAAACGGATTCTGGCACATGGGAAAGAACGCTTGTGACCCGTCAGGGTGCCGTTCAATCAAGTCCAGCGCATAGGGCAATTGGCGCAGCTGTGATTTGAATAGGTTGATGCCAACGCGCCCGCCCTCACCTGCGTCAACCTGCGCGCGGTCGTGATAACGGCCACATAGGCCTGCATTGATGATCTTGTCGGGGTCACCACTGCAATCAATCACGTCGCCGTATGGGGCGAAGGCTGCGGCCGTGAGCGGTTGGATGGTGATCCGGTTGCTCATCCCAGTTTGTCAATCAGACGTAGTTCTGCGATGCGCTCGACTTGGCGGCACGCCTCAGAAAACTCGGTGTTGCGGTCGTTGCCTATACGGCGGTGGAACGCGGCGAGGATCGACGCCTTGTCGTTGTCTTTGACGGCAATAATGAACGGAAACCCGTGGCGCGCGACGTATTGCGCGTTGAGGTCTTGGAACGTCTGTCGTTCCTCATCGGTCAACAGGTCCAGCCCCGCGCCTGCTTGCTCGGATGTGCTTTCGGCGGTGAGTTTGCCTGCGGCGGCCAGTTTGCCTGCCAAATCAGGGTGCGCGTTTAGAACGCCCAACCGCTGGTCCTCGCTCGCCGAGCGGAACACCCGCGCCAGTGCGTTATGCACGCCTGCCGCGCTGTCATGCATCGGGCCAAGTTCCAGATCGAACGCGCCATCGGCGATCCAAGCGGAATGTTCAAAGATACCGCCAAATTCGGAAACGAACCTGTCGCGTTTCATCTGCGACGGGCGGTCCGCGGGGGCGGGCGGATTGTGCTGCGCCCAGTGATTGGCGATTTCTTCACGGGTCGCAAACCAGACGTCGTCATGCGATTTGAAATGCTCAATCGCACGGCGCAATGCGGCGGCCCGCCCCGGTCGGCCAACGATACGGCAATGCAGACCAATCGACAGGATCGCGGGGCGACCGGCCTGACCCTCTTCATACAGATAGTCAAAGCTGTCCTTGAGATAGTCCTCGAACTGCTGGCCTGTGGTAAAACCGGCCTGAATGCCGAACCGCATGTCGTTGCAATCCATCGTATAGGGCACGATCAATTGGTCGCGGTCCCCGAACCGCATCCAATAGGGCAGATCATCGGCATAGCTGTCGGCGACATAGGAAAATTGCCCTGTCTCGGCGGCCAGACGCACGGTGTTGTTGGAACAGCGGCCTGTATACCAGCCGCGCGGGGCGGATCCCACGACTTCGGTGTGCAGGCGGATCGCCTCGGCGATTTGGGCGCGTTCGTGATCCTCGGGCATATCTTTGTGTTCAACCCATTTCAGCCCGTGGCTGGCGATTTCCCAGCCCGCAGACTTCATCACGGCCACTTGTTCGGGTGCGCGTGCGAGTGCGGTGGCCACGCCGTAGACGGTGACAGGCAGATCCGACAACATCCGGTGAACCCGCCAAAAACCGGCGCGCGATCCGTATTCGTACAGCGATTCCATGTTCCAGTGGCGCATATCAGGCCAAGGCTGCGCGCCCGTGATTTCGGACAAGAACGCCTCGGATGCGGGATCGCCGTGCAGGATGTTATTTTCGCCGCCCTCTTCGTAGTTGAGGACGATTTGAACAGCGACTTTGGCCCCACCTGGCCAGTTCGCGGCGGGTGGGGTTGGCCCATGACCCGTCATGTCGCGTGGATACCTGTTCAAATTGCGCCCTCCTGCCCTGATGGGTGTATATTTCAAAACAATAGCGATGTTTTTCAAAAAATACACGAAACAGCGTTCGGCAGAGCAGATTTGTGAAACCCCTGACTTGGGCGCACATTGGCCGCAAACAAAGGAGCCAAACCCATGTCCGGATATCTGACCACCCATGTGCTAGACACGGCGCGCGGATGCCCTGCAGCGGGCATGACCATTAAACTGTTCCGACTGACAGGCGAAACCCGTGAGTTTCTCAAACAGATGATTACCAACGATGATGGCCGCACCGATGCCCAGATTCTGCCCAGCGATGAATTTGCTACGGGTGTCTACGAGCTGGAATTCCACGCCGGCACCTATCTGGATGCGACAAACACCCCACCCGAAGCCCCCCGTTTTCTGGATGTGATCCCGATCCGGTTCGGCATGTCACAAGCCGATCATTACCATGTGCCCTTGCTGATCTCGCCGTTCAGCTATTCGACCTATCGCGGCAGCTAGGCCAAAGGCCGCCCTGCCCCGCGGATTTCCTTGACGACGCTGTCGGACACAAAATCCATGAACAGTCGGGTTTTGGGGTCTTGGTGGCGGCGGTGGGTAAATAGACAAGCCATTTGCGCGGGTTCCGGCGGCGTGTCCTGCCCCACAACGACCAACCGGCCTGCGTCTAAGTGGCGGGCGACTTCGAACATAGGGCGCAGCGCGATCCCGTGACCCGCCAGCGCCCAATCCACCAGAACG
>CAXIAS010000077.1:0-11204 GCA_964022195.1 uncultured Roseobacteraceae bacterium | reverse complement strand
GATGTCTCGACGGCCCCTTCCGCGACACTCGTCACCTCACAATTGACAACCGCTATCGCCCCCGAGGCCTGCAGCATCGCACGCGCAGCCTGATCCCCGTTGACTGCCCCTTCGACACGACCCAAGACCGCACGATCGGGCGGCAGGGCGAAATTCGGCTCTAACTTGGCAAACGCGTCGCGGTCGACGACGTCAACCTCATACCCCCGCGCGGTCATCGTTGCGACTTCGGCGTCAAACGACGCGCCCTCTTCTTCCCACCACAACGCGCCCTTCCAGCGCAGACCGGGCAGCGCCAAATCCGCCGCCATCGCGTGATACCGGTCAATCGCCGCGCGGCGAAAACGATAGTAGCCCTCGGTTTCGGCGAAATTCGCATTGATCCAGCCAAAGCTGTCAGCACTGGCCTTGCCGCCGACACCAGCAGCGTCGATCACAGTCACCTCTGCACCGGTTTTGGACAGGTGATAGGCGCAAGACGCACCGATGACCCCCGCACCAACGACAATAACTTTCATGTGCTAAATTTCCTCAAAACTGATCTCGAACGTGGCACCGATGGGCGGTTGCGGGCGCGCAAGATCAATCGACGCGCCCTGCGCCTCGAGCATCCGGCGGATTATCGGCAGCCCCATCCCTGTGCCACCGTTTTCCCTGCGGGTTGTAAAGAACGGGTCGAAAATACGCTCGGCGTTGCCTGCCGACACACCAGACCCGTCATCTGCAACAGTCACAATGCCCCCAGCGGTAGAAACAACGATCCGATTTGCACCGTGGGCGCGGGCATTTGTGACCAGATGACCCAGAACCAGCGTCATAACCTCGGCGGGCAAGGGCACAGGACCGTCAGCCAAGACCTCTGCCCCGTCGGGCACGACCGCCGATAACACGCAGGTTCCGGCGGGCATCGGGTCTTGGGCGCGGGCCAGATCGCGCTGCGCCTCCAGCAGATCCTGCATCCGTAAGACACTGCTGGAAATGCGGCTCAGCAGCGCGACCCTATCGGACTCGGGCAGGGTCGGATCGCCCAGCAATTCGGTCGCACCGGCGACAACGCTCAGCGGCGATTTTAACTCGTGGGTCACGTGATCGGCATAGGACCGGACGGTGGCCTCTCGGTTCTGCAATGTGCCCGACATATGCAAGACCGCGCGCCCCAACGTTGAAAATTCCGGCGTCCCGTAATGAACCGGCGTCCGGGCGGTGTCGCCTCGGGTGACGGCTTGGGCATAATCGGTCAGTGCTTGCACGGGCCGCAGCACCAGCCGCAACAACAACCACCCCAATAAGGCCGTCGCCGCCAACGCCATCAGGACAATCATCAACGATGTCTCGGCCCAGCCCAACACCCCGCCTGCGACCCTGAAATAGGCGATCCCGACAAGCGGCAGCAAGAAAACTGTCGCCAATGTCCCGCCAGTCACCAGCCACAAAGGTGGGCGCCATTTGCGTATTACGCCCCTGCGCATGGACCCATCCGAATGCCGACGCCGTGGATCGTCTCGACCGCGTCAGGGCATCCGGCCTGCCCCAGCTTGGCCCGCAGGTTCCGCAGGTGACTGTCCATCGTCCGGTCACTGACGTGAATATTTGTGCCGTAAACCGCATCTACCAACGCGGGACGCGGCACCACATTGTCGGGGCGGCGCATCAGCTCTACCAGCAATTCCATCTCGCGCGAGGTCAGCACGACAGGGGCCTCGCCCACACGGCAGGCGTGACGATCGGGATCAACGCTTAGGACGCCGCGGCGCAACACCACACTGGTCGCGACCGTAGCGCCAGATCGCTTGAGGATCGCCCGAAGCCGCGCCACAACCTCGCGCGGGGAAAACGGCTTGGGGACATAGTCGTCAGCCCCCATTTCAAGACCTACGATCCGGTCGACTTCATCCGCCTGAGCGGTCAAAAACAGGATTGGTACCTCACTGAATTTTCGGATCTCGCGGCAGACAGTCAACCCGTCCATTTCCGGCATCCCAATGTCGAGGATCAGCAGATCGGGTTGCAGTTGGGCGGCCTTTTCCAGCGCTTGCTGCCCGTCGGCAGCTTCGCTCACCAAGAACCCCGCCTGCACCAACCCCATGGCTAGCACAGCGCGGATGTCGGCATCGTCATCGGCTATCAGAATATGCTGGCTCATTGTGCCGCTCCTTGGGTCACCTTGTCTAAACTACGGCGCAATCGCGCATTGCGAAAGCCCCATTCGCGCCAATCCGCGGGCTCGGACAGGCGCGGGTCCCAGATGCGCATACCGCATAGGTCCGGCTCGTTTGTGGCGACGGCAACGGTGGCCCCTTCGCCCAGCTTGCAGACATAAGACACATCCAGCGGACCGACAGTCAGTTGATGCTGCGCCACGATCCCCGCAATATTCGTCAGGCTACAACCGTAGACCCCGACCAGTCCGATCATCGCCGCACCCTTGACCATCCAGACCACCGGCCTTTCCCACAAGATCTGCAGCACGAGCAGCACCAACCCCAAGGCCACAACGATCATCCAGATGAAGGCCGCGAACCGCAGATGGGTCAGGCCGTAGGCATCGACATATAGGTCCAGCCGCAGGATAGAGGACATAACCAGCAGCATCGTTTGACCGACCCAGACCAGCATGAGAGCCCTCATCACCTGTCCGTCCAGCCACGGTTGTGCAATCAGGGCGAACGCCCCCGCCAACAGCGCTGTCGCCATCAATGGATAGGCCCCACGATGGGCGTAGGTCGCATAGCTCATCGCGTCAGGCAGACCAACGCCGCCCCATAGATACCCCAGATCCATCACCGTTTGCAGTGCAAACACCAGATTAAAGACCACCAACGCCCGCATGACCGACCGGCGCGAGATCAGCGAAACACGAGAGACCGTGGCCCGTTTGCTGCGGGTGCGGGACATGAATGACAGGTCAACCAGCCGCAACAACGGCCATATGACAATCGCGGCGAGCCCCCAGACCACGATCCGCTCGAAGTCAGGCGCGTTGGGGAAATCGATGCCATTTATCCAGCCCGACATCAGCGGATTCGCCGCAACGAACAAGGCGACAAAGACCACCCCGACCCCAACCGGCAAAGCCCAATCAATCAGATCCGCCCGTTTCGGAGTGCTGACGCGGGGATGCAACGCGTCGTCAATGGTGCGAACCAAACCGGCAAACGGCAATTGCGCCATCGCGCGGCCCCAATCGTCAAATGCCAGCAGCGCAGCAAATGCGGTCAGACCCAGCCAACCCAACACAACGGACGTGAATTGCACGACGTCAACAGCGGGGATCAGCGACACCAGCAACACAGCCCACGCAGCTGTTACTCTGCGTGCTTCCCCGTGACCGCGCATGACCAAATGCGCGGCTGCGCCAAGGGTCAGGATCAGCGCCACAAATCCCAATCCAGATTGAACCTGCAATACCAGATAATCAAAGGCCGCGATCAATACGACCAAGAGCCAAACAGGCCTGCTCGCGGTTTTGGATTTGCCGCGGCCAACACCGGTTTGAGAGTCCGCAGCCATCCACCAAGCGTCGCGCTGCAATCCGCGCGGCACGCCGCGCACTGTCATTGGGGTCATCACACTGTCCTTAACTATGTTCTTTTGAACCTAGCTAAGGGTCAGTCGTGCATTCGCCCCCTAGGGACATGTGCAGTTTTCGTGCAGATCAGTCGTCAGCACGTTGCGCAGCGGTTGCGGCGGCGCGGATCGCGCGTATGTTTTCGCCGTATGGGGCCGGATCCGCGACAGATCCCCCACGAAACACGGCAGAGCCTGCGACCAGCACGTCAGCGCCGGCCTCGGCCATCAACGGGGCGGTGTTCGGGTCCATCCCGCCGTCGATTTCAATGTGGACGTCGCGCTCGCCGATCATCGCACGCAGGTCGGCCACCTTGAGGGACATATCGATGAATTTTTGGCCGCCAAAGCCGGGATTCACTGTCATCACACAAACGAGATCGACCATATCCAACAGCTCTTCTACGACGGACGCAGGCGTGCCGGGGTTCAACGCGACACCCGCCTTGCACCCCAGATCACGAATGTTCTGTAGCGTGCGGTGGATATGTGGCCCCGCCTCGTAATGGGCCGTGATAATGTCCGCACCCGCGTCGGCAAATCCCTGCAAATAGGCATCGACGGGTGAAATCATCAAATGCACATCCATGACGGTTTTGACATGCGGGCGGATCGCTTTGCAGGTCTGGGCGCCAAACGTAAGCGCAGGCACAAAATGCCCATCCATGACATCAACGTGAATCCAGTCGGCGCCTTGCGCCTCGACCGCTTCGATTTCGGCTCCGAAATTGGCAAAATCTGCGGCCAGAATGGAGGGGGCGATTTTGATAGAACGGTCGAAGGTCATGGCGGGAATCCTCTGATGCACTTGGGTTGCCGATCCTCTACCGCAGCACGGACGTCGCGTCCAATGGTTCTGCCCGTCGCCTCGGTTATTGACCAATTGGTCAAAACTTGCGAAACCACGGTCAACATGACACGCTTGAGCCACCGAGAGGGAGGCCACTTTGCCAACAACTGATCTGACTGACATCACAGCCCACCAGCTGCCCCAAGTCCACGAGGCGCGCAACGATGGTATGGCCCTTGATCTGGATTGGGTCGCATCCGTGCAGGCCAATACTTCGGCTATTGAACGCCGGGCGGCATCCCTGCCCGGTCGCCGCAGCGTCAAAAAAGACCACCAAGCCGCATGGCTGTGCAAAGCCATCAGTCTAATGGATTTGACCACCCTGTCGGGCGACGACAGCGAAGGCCGCGTGCGCCGCCTATGCGCCAAAGCGCGACAGCCGGTGTCTGCCGATCTGCTGACCGCACTGGATATGCAGGGTCTGACCACAGGCGCGGTCTGCGTCTACCACGACATGGTGCCCACCGCTGTTGCGGCGTTGGCTGGCACAGGTATCCCTGTGGCTGCCGTATCGACAGGGTTTCCTGCCGGTCTGTCCCCGTTTCATTTGCGCATTGCCGAAATCGGTGAAAGCGTCGCTGCTGGCGCCCAAGAAATCGACATCGTCATCAGCCGCCGCCATGTGCTGACAGGCAATTGGCAAGCGCTATATGATGAAATGCGCGAAATGCGCGCCGCTTGTGGCGACGCCCACGTCAAAGCCATCCTCGCCACAGGCGAGTTGGGCACGTTGCGCAATGTCGCCCGCGCATCGCTGGTCTGCATGATGGCTGGCGCTGATTTCATCAAGACGTCAACAGGCAAGGAACCGGTCAATGCCACCTTGCCTGTCACCCTGACAATGATCCGCGCGATCCGCGACTATGAGGCCCGCACCGGGTTCAAAGTCGGCTATAAACCTGCGGGCGGCATCAGCAAGGCCAAGGACGCGGTCACCTATCTGGCGATGATCAAGGACGAGTTGGGTGACCGCTGGTTGCAGCCTGACCTGTTCCGTTTCGGTGCCTCTAGTCTGTTGGGCGACATCGAACGACAGTTGGAACATCATGTCACCGGCAGTTATTCCGCCAGCTGGCGTCACGCGATTGGATAGGACACCGCAGATGAGTTTATTTGCCAAGATGAAGATGGGAACGGGCGCATGAGTGTCAAAGAAATTTTCGAGACAATGGATTACGGTCCCGCCCCCGAAAGCGCCACCGAGGCGCTGGCGTGGATCGCCGATCGCGGAGGTATCGCTGGCCATTATATTGGTGGCAAATGGGGCGCGTTGCGTGATGACTTTGCCACGACTAACCCTGCAACCGGCGCGCGTCTTGCCGGTGTCACCAAAGGCACAAAGGCCGAGGTTGAAGAGGCGGTCAAAGCGGCCCGAAAGGCGCAAAAATCGTGGGCAGCAAACGGTCACACCCGCGCCCGCGTCCTATATGCGATCGCCCGTTTGATGCAAAAGCACAGCCGCCTTTTGGCGGTGATGGAAACATTGGATAACGGCAAGCCGATCCGAGAGAGCCGCGACATCGATGTGCCGCTGGCGATCCGCCATTTCTATTACCACGCTGGCATGGCCCAGCTGATGGATGACGAACTACCCGACCGCGAGGCCTTGGGCGTTTGTGGCCAGATTATCCCATGGAATTTTCCGCTGCTGATGCTCGCTTGGAAAATCGCGCCTGCACTGGCGATGGGCAATACAGTTGTTCTAAAACCCGCCGAATTCACCCCGATGACGGCCATGGTGTTTTGCGAAATTTGCGAACAGGCAGGTGTGCCCGCAGGTGTTGTGAACATCGTCACCGGTGATGGTGAAACGGGGGCCGCATTGGTGGATGCAGACGTCGACAAAATCGCCTTTACCGGCAGCACCGAAGTTGGCCGCATCATCCGCCGCCAGACCGCCGGATCGGGCAAGGCGCTATCGTTAGAGCTGGGCGGAAAATCCCCCTACATCGTGTTTGAAGACGCCGATATCGACAGCGCGGTCGAGGGTCTGGTTGACGCAATCTGGTTCAATCAGGGCCAAGTCTGTTGCGCCGGTTCTCGCTTGTTGGTGCAAGAAGGGATCGCAGACCGGTTCTATGCGAAACTGAAATCGCGCATGTCAGGCTTGCGCATCGGCAACCCGCTGGACAAATGCATCGATGTGGGTGCCATCGTCGACCCCAGCCAGCGCGATATGATCGCCCGACTGGTGGCCGATAACGACGAAGGCGAGGTATTCCAGACCACCGCGCCTGATGGCTGTTTCTATCCGCCCACGCTGATCACCGGTCTGCACCCCGCGTCGCACCTGATGCAGACCGAAATTTTCGGTCCTGTCCTGTGTGCCACAACGTTCCGGACCCCGTCCGAGGCTGTCGAAATCGCAAACAACACCCGTTACGGGTTGGCCGCGTCGGTCTGGTCCGAGAACATCAACCTCGCGCTCGATATCGCGCCAAAGCTGGTCGCAGGAATCGTCTGGGTCAATGGCACCAACATGATGGACGCCGCCGCCGGTTTCGGAGGCGTCAGAGAGAGCGGCTTTGGCCGCGAAGGCGGATGGGAAGGGCTGGCAGGTTATACCAGACCCAAGGCCCAAGCCAAACCGCGCACCGTCGCGACACCCTATACCGGTGACGGCGCGGCTGTTGACGCGCTTGACCGGACGGCCAAACTTTATATCGGCGGCAAACAGGCGCGGCCCGATAGCGGCTATTCGACGCCCGTTTTCGGCCCCAAAGGCGCATTGCTGGGCCAGTTTTCAAATGGCAGCCGCAAGGATATCCGCAATGCGGTCGAGGCAATGAATGCCGCGCGCGGCTGGTCGAAAACCACAGGGCACCTGCGCGCGCAAATCCTGTATTACATTGCCGAAAACCTCTCGGCGCGCGCAGATGAATTCGACGCGCGGATCAAGGGCCTGACCGGCAAATCCGGCACGGCCGAAGTGCAAAACAGCATCCATGCCCTGTTCACCTATGCCGCATGGGCCGACAAATTCGACGGACAAGCACACGGCGTCCCGATCCGTGGCGTGGCGCTGGCCATGAAGGAACCGGTCGGCAATATCGGCGTTATGTGCGGCGACGCGCCACTGCTGGATCTGGTGACACCAATGGCGGCCTCGATCGCCATGGGCAACCGGACGACACTGATCCCCAGTGCGGCATTTCCGCTGGCCGCGACGGACTTTATCCAGATACTCGAAACCTCTGACGTGCCTGCAGGGGTCGTCAATATCGTGACTGGGGATCACGCTGATTTGGGCAAAACCCTCGCCAGTCATCTGGATGTGGCCGCTGTCTGGAACCTAGGCGGCGCAGGCAACACCCAAACAATCGAAGACGAGAGCGCTGGGAACCTAAAACGAACGTGGGCACCGATGGGAACACCTTCGGCCAAGGACTATCTGTCCGCCGCGACGCAAGTGAAAAACATCTGGATCCCTTATGGCGAATAACTCAGCGGCATCCTGAACGGCTAAGCGCAAAAAAGGGGGCAGTGCCCCCTTTTTCAATCTTCAAAATAGTGTCGGCGCAGCCGTCCTTTAGGTCAACGCTTGCTCTTGGATTTCCATGTGTCCATCCAGCGCCACATACGCCCCCGACGCTCGGCAAGGCCGGCGCTGGCCTCGTCGTATTTGTCGCCTGCACTATCCAGCACAGGGTCGATCGTCCGTTCACGAAATTGCATCCACATAGCCCGCAAAAACGCGATCGCAACGATCAAAAAGATGAAAAAGAAGATGTTGAACCATGGAACGATCCGGACGTCGGGGCTGGCCACGGGCCGGATCGCAATTGCATTGGGAAACGCCGACAGGAACTCGTTGCGCCACCCGTAATGGGTCACAACCGCCCATTTGGGGTCTTCGGGTGTTGATCGCAAATCATCCGCTTCTGTCTGCAGGTTCGCAGTGTCGAATTTGAAATAGAACGGCCACGAAAAACCGGTGTCCTCGTTGCGGTACACCATGGCCTCGGTTGCGTCGCGCTGAAAGAACCCCAAGACCCAAGTCTTCTTTTTGACGGTCTGGATGAACTGGACATCGCGGTTGATAATGGTCGCTGATTGGTCGTCGGGACGCGCCCAGAACATGCGGGTCCAGTCGTTCAGATCCTGACGTTCCTGATAGGTGTTGACCACCCGAACGATGTCATGTTGGGGCAATGAATAATGCAAGATCAGCGCCAGAATGGCGACCAAAATCAAGCGGATAGTAATCTTTATTCTACGCATCTGGACCCTCAATTCGCGTTGGTGACATAAACAATTGCCGCAATCGCAATCGTCGGAATTACAAAAACAAGCCCGATCAGTTTGGGCCGGAATGACGTGTTGTAATCAACCATGCCGCGGTCGACAAACACACGGCGCGCTGCCATGTCGTCGTTGCCGGGGTTCTGTTCGGCCCAGTCATCCTCTAGCCGCTCACGGTGAACCGACCGCGCATAAATCGCGATCGACAAATAAATGACCCCAAGGGCCAGAAACCCAAAGACGACCAGTCTGATAAAACCCATGACTTACCTCTCTCGTCTGACTGCGCCCCACGGGCCGACCCTGTCTATCCTGCTCCGCGCTTTTTGCTTGGATTTGGGCTTGGGTTGTTCCATCGGGGCCTCGTGGCCGTATAATGCGGCACGGGTGCCTGCCTTGTCGACTTGATACTCCGCATCCAGAAAATCAACGACATAAGCGCGTTTTTCGTCCGGCCATGTGGCATATGCGGCATAAAATGCCTCTTTGTGACAGATGAACAACTGCCGGAAATCCAAAGGCGTCAGTTCCGCCAATAACATATTCACCAGATCGGCATCCGCATGATCGGTGGCCCGCAGCGTATAAAAATACGCCGGATGATCCGCCGTGATCCGTGGCCACGGCCCGTCCTCTTCTGCCCATCGGACCAGGGCGGCCAGACTCTGTCATTCCTTGGGCAACTCACGCGCAAAACGGCGCCCCAGCAGGCGCAAATCACGGCGGGTCGCGCCGTTGATATCCTCACCCATACGCGCCGCGACAGATGCCACCAGAAAATCCATTTTCTGGCGCAAGATCGCGGCAGCGTCGACACCGCGGGCCTCGACAATCGGTTCGGCCAATCGGTTTAGCGACAAAAACTTGGCAATCGCACGACGGTTGTCCAACCCGAACGTATAAGCAATCGGCAGCTCGCCCAACGCGCCCGTGTCCCCCGCAGCCAAGGCCGCCGGATGTTCGACCCCGCGGAACACATATAGGCCACCGTAATGATCCGTCCAAAAATTGTCTTGGGTCAGTTCCATCTGCGCCAGGTCCACCGGATTGCGGGTCACATCACCGGTCTTTTTGGCCAGACCGATCATCTGCGCGATCAGCACATCATCAAACCACGCACCCTGCTTGGTCTTGAAGGTCTCGATCATCTCGGCCAGCTCGGCGGCGGTGGCCACCGTGCCGCTGGTGGTGTCGGCCTCAACTGTGATTTTGCGAATGTCGAACAGGCGAGCGGGACCATCCATCCGATAGACCGAGTTTACCAACTCGCCCGCCACCGCATCGCGCGTGGTCAGGGCAAACAACTGCGCACGGTTCTGTTCGATAAACTGCCGTAATATCCCGCGAGACGTCGAGAATTTCGCATCCAGCAAAGGCGCCGTTTCCTGTTCGGTCGTAAGCAAGATAAACTGACGGTTCACCCCCTGATGGTTCAAATACAGCGGATCACCCAGCTCGTCCCCGACCTCGGGACTATAACCCGCAATGTCGACGTGAAACTCGTCCAACGCGGTTTGTTTTCCGGTCAACGCCATCAGCGCACGGTTATACCGGTCGACCAACACAGGGCTATCAACACGGATCAGATTGCCGAACATAAGGCCGCGTTCGATTAGTCTATGCATTTGCCGATCCCGAAATTTCGTCAGGCAACCAAATGTCCATCTCCAGCGATGCAGCCAAAAAGAATCTAAGGTTCTCCATATCAATGTTTAGCAGCCGCTGTTTTTGATCCTCAGACAGTCGCGGCTTTTGCGTGAGAATTCTGTCGACCACACTTAGTAGACGTAAAAAAGGAATTTTTGATCCACCGCCTTCAAACTTAACTTCGTGCTTCGTCCAGTTCTCGATCTTGCTGTGAAAGCCCATGACGGCGCCGGCGGCCATTAAAACGAAGTCATCTGCGGTCGTTTCCGCGAGTGGATTCAGGCCGAAACGGAATACTCTAACAGTATCGTGAAACCCGTCTGCCGACCGTTCAAGCGCGTACCATTCATGGTGCGAAGCCTCGCAAGATTGGATTTGGCCAGCAAGGTTATCAATAAGCTGATTCAATAACCTTTCAGCTCGGTTCTCATCACGTTGCTTCTGTTCATCTTCGAAAACTACCCGCTGCGCTTCCAACACAACAGCCTGTTTCTCCTGCGCATCGCCCATCCGTTCAAACTCTTCGCGCTGCTCTCGCAGTTCCGTCGCTTGCAGCCATACGGTCACAATCAACCATAAGAAGGCCAAAGTGCCCGCAAATCCGGCTAGGGAATCCCCGATCTCGTTTGGGGGTGACGTCTTCAATGCGTCCCATTTTGATACGCAGCGCCCAAATGCATTGCAGACCTCGCCAGCACTCAATGAGAAACCTGCAACTGCCAGCACAATGGCCGTGATAACCAATCCGGTCAGGAATGGCGGCTCCTGCCAAATCGGTCCGCGCGGTGTCTTTGCTGCGCTCACCAAACTTTCTCCACCCAGCCGCGCGGCAGGTTTGCTACCGACAGGACCATGACCGGCCCCCAGATTAGGCCTGAAATCAGGCCCAGTTTGCCAA
>CAXIAS010000076.1:0-11283 GCA_964022195.1 uncultured Roseobacteraceae bacterium | reverse complement strand
AAATGCAGTTGGCCAGCCAACAATCAAAGCGTCCCGTCGTTCCAACGACGAGCATCAGATCGAAGTCGTCGGTGGAAAACTGCGCGACATGATGCCATGGATTGCTGACGGCAAGATGGTCGACAAAGCGAAAAACTAACGCAACCGGGTCACCATGGGCTTCAGCCCATGGCCCCTGCGCAAGCGCCCTATAATCGGGCGCTTGCGGCCACAAGGACCGGACCCCGCAATGACCTCACAACCGACTTTAAACAACTGGTTTTCTGTCATTGCCCTAGGCGTCATCTGGGGCGGCACGTTCATGGTCGTTCGCATTGCCCTAGACGGCTATCCGCCTATGACCGTTGCCTGCGCCCGCACAACCCTTGGCGCAATCGCACTTTTTGGCCTGCTCAAAGCCCTCGGACGCCCCTTACCACGACTGGATCGCAGGATGCTGACCTATTTGGTCGGTATCGGCACCCTGAACACCGCCCTGCCATTTGTTTTGCTCAGCTGGGGGCAACAATTCGTACCTTCTGCATTCGCTGGCATTTCGATGGCGGCATTGCCACTATTTGTCCTGCCACTTGCCCACCTGTTTTCAGACGAAAAGATGAATAACCGCAACGCTGCAGGCGTCCTGTTAGGCTTTGTTGGCGCACTGATATTGGTGGGTCCCGGCGTGCTGCGGCTTGGATCAGGGTTCGAGCCTTGGGGGCAGATTGCCTGTCTTGCCGCCGCGCTGTCCTACGCGATTTCGAACGTTCTGACCCGCACATGCCCGCCGATAGACTCCATTGCATTGGCGGTGCTGACCTTGGTGGTAGGTGCGGTCATGTTGATCCCTCTGATGTTGCTGATCGACGGTGTACCAACCATTTCGGACCAACGCAGCACCGCCGCAATTCTGTTCTTGGGCTTTTTTCCAACCGCATTGGCGGCACTGCTGCGGGTTTCAATCATCCGCACCGCGGGTTCGGTTTTTATGACACTGGTCAACTATCAGGTGCCGCTATGGTCGGTCCTGTTTGGTGTCTGGCTCTTGGACGAAGTCCTGCCGCTCAATTTCTTTGCCGCTTTGGGCCTTATCCTACTGGGGCTGATGGTCAGCCAGTGGCAAGGACTTCGGCGCTTGTTTCGACGCTAGACCGCTGCTTCAACCTCGGCGACGATGCCTTCGACAACGCGGCCCAGCAGGCCCTCGTCTTCGCATTCCGCCATGACCCGAACCAACGGTTCTGTGCCCGACTTACGGATCAACAAGCGACCCTTGCCCACAAGTTCTGCCTCGGCCGCAGCGATTGCGCTTGCGACTGACGCCGCGCTCAGCGGATCGGCACCATCACCGTAGCGCACGTTTTTTAGCATCTGAGGCACGGTTTCGAAACTGCGGGCCAGTTCGCTGGCCTTCTTGCCCGTTTCAATCATGGCACTTAGAAACTGGATGCCCGCAAGCAGACCGTCGCCAGTGGTCGCATAATCGGTCATGACGATGTGGCCCGATTGCTCGCCGCCCAGATTGTACCCGCCTTTACGCATTTCCGCGACGACATAGCGGTCACCCACCGCTGTGCGCTTCAACTGCAGCCCTTTACTCTCCATAAAGCGTTCCAGCCCGAGATTGGACATGACGGTCGCGACCAAGGTTCCGCCTGCAAGCCGGTCCTGCGCCGCCCATCTGTCGGCCATCAACGCCATCAGCTGGTCGCCATCTGCGACTTGGCCGGTTTCGTCCAAAATCATCACGCGGTCCGCATCGCCATCAAGACAAATCCCGACGTCGGCACCGTGACTGACAATCGCCTCGGCGGCAGTCACCGTATTTGTCGACCCACATCCATCATTGATGTTCATACCGTTCGGCGTCACCCCGATCGGAATGACAGTCGCCCCCAATTCCCATAGGACTTCGGGGGCAATGCGATAGGCCGCACCATTGGCGCAATCCACGACGACTTTCAGTCCTTCAAGGCTCATCCCTTTGGGAAAGGTGCCCTTGACCCGTTCGCCATAGCGGTAACGACCATCATCAATTCGTTTTGCGCGCCCGATGTTCACGGCCTGCGCAGGTTCGATTTCGCTCGCAATCAGAGCTTCGATCTCGATTTCCGCTTCGTCCGACAGTTTGAAACCATCAGGCCCAAAAAATTTGATGCCGTTATCGTAGTGCGGGTTATGGCTGGCGCTGATCATGATCCCGACATCAGCCCGCATTGAGGGGGTTAATAATCCAACAGCAGGTGTCGGGACTGGCCCCAACAGCAGGACATTCATGCCGGTGCTTGTCAGTCCAGCGGTCAGCGCGTTCTCGAACATATAGCCGGAAAGGCGGGTGTCTTTGCCGATCACAACGCGATGGCCGTTCGACCCGTCGTTGCGGAAAAAGCGGCCCGCTGCGGCACCGATCTTTAACGCCATATCGGCTGTCATCGGATACGTATTAGCAGTGCCTCGAACACCGTCTGTGCCAAAAAACTTACGTGCCATAATGCCCTGTTATCCCATTTCTTTTTGCAGCGTTAATGCTTGCTTTGTCTCGAATGTATCGTGGACGCGCAGAAATTGCACGCCAGACGCCGCCCCTTTTAGCGCGACCGCAATTGACCCTGCGACCCTGTCAGCGGCATCCGGTGCGTTGCCCAAGGTCCCAATAAACCGTTTGCGCGATGCCCCCAACAAGATTGGGCATCCCAAACCATGAAATAGCGACAATCCGCGTATCAGTGTCAGGTTATGCTCCAGCGTCTTACCAAATCCGATCCCCGGATCCACGACAATCCTGTCCTTGGAAATGCCCGCCGCTACCGCAGTTTCGATCCTTTGGGCCAAAAAATCATACACGTCCAAAAGGACGTTTTGATATGACGGCGCCTCTTGCATTGTTTCAGGGTCACCTTGCGCATGCATAAGGCAAACAGGCGCATCACACGCCGCGACAACCGACGCAAGTGCGGGATCATAACACATCGCGGCGACATCATTGACCAGATTTGCACCCGCCTCTAACGCCGCGCTCGCGACTTGGGATTTGCGTGTATCGATGGAAACAGCCACGTCCGATCCCGCACGGATCGCCGCGATAACCGGCGCAGTTCGGTCTATTTCTTCTGTTATATCAACTGCTTTTGCACCTGGTCGGGTGCTTTCTCCGCCGATGTCCAATATGTCGGCTCCGTCCGCAACCATTTGCAGCGCACGCCCAAGGGCCGCGTCGGGCGCGTTGAATTGTCCACCGTCAGAGAAACTGTCGGGCGTGACATTCAAGATCCCCATCACGCGCGGCTGATCCATGGTCAGACCCGCAACCGGTTCGCGTGGCGATGTCATTGCGGACATGACCGGTTCGGGCACAACTGTCGCTGGTGCCAACGTCGGCTCAACTCCGCGTTGATGCACCAGCACCTGATCGAACCATGTCCAACCTAAGGTCGCAGCCCCCGCAGTGCGCGCGGCATGTGATTGAAGTAGCGGTTGGTAATACTTTGTCATACCAGCGTGATATCAGTGGCGCTGCGCCCCCGCACGGGGAGTTTTGCGTCAGGCGCATCCGCGCCGACCACGACAAGTTCTTTGGCCTCGACCTGTTCTGCAAACCAAGCAGCCAGCGACACCGCGTCACATGCATCGGTAGAGGGGCCGTCAACGGCGTCAAGAACCATCTTGGACGGAGCCCAAACACATATCTGTTCGTTTTTCATGGCCCAATCCAGTTCGGTCCGTGTGGCCACGACTTTGCATCGATGGTCGCGGGCGGCCAGCACCCATGCATTTTGTTCGATTGCCAACAAATCAATCCGGCGCTGTGTCATCGCGTGACCGGTTCTAGGGGTCACCAAATCATGCGCGCCGACGCACAACACCAACGGCGCATCGCGCGACACCAACCCGTCAATCCAGCCCCGAAGATTGGGGGAGGCCACTGCGTCATTGCTAAGGTAGACGATCCGCGGGTGCGGTGCTTCTTGGTGTTCTTGTCCTGCATGCGACAGCCCGTCGCGCGACCGTACGATTTCAACACCCAACGAGAACGGGCCGCGATCCAGTTTTTCGATCCGAACAAACACCCGTTCGGCCTGAGGTTCCAGCAGTATCCGTTCGGCCACGCGGGCGGCTAGTGTTTCTAATAGATTAATCCGCTCTGCTTCCAGCTCGACGCTGATGGCCTCGGTCACTCGGTCGTAGGACAAAATCCGGTCAACATCATCATCAATCTCGCCTGTCAAAGGCGTAACTTCGACCACAACATTAAAGCGCACCCGCTGCAAGGTGCCCCGCTCGGCCTGAAAGGCGCCGATTTCGACCTCGACTGTATAGTCGCGCAGCGAAATCCGGTCGCACGGACTGTCAGTGCTAGCCGCGGCACGCTCACTAGGGTGTGCAAATGCAAGTCGAATTTCATCAGTCATAGCTGTCCCGCCCGTGTCAATGATGCGGCAATACTAGGCGGTCCGGATCAGTGCAAGTATGACCGCGGCGGCACCCTTTGCACCGCCGGCGACGTTACCGGGATGCAGTCCGGGTCGGCTGGCGGTAAAAGTGGTGGAAACCGACAGTTGCCGTGCGTGGGAACACGCGCGCCCACGACGGATTGACCGCCTTGGTATGATAGTGGGTTGCGCCACCAGTCAATGGTCGGTTCGCACCCGCCAGCATCAATTTTGCAACCTTGCCAATCCGGTCCCACGCGCGTGGTTCGTTGATATTTTCGGGTTTGCCATCGCAGGTGTATGTGAATTGGCACGCGTATTTGCGACCTGTGCCCTGATTGATAACCGCGCAAACGCTGTTCGGATAACTGCGGCTGTCGACGCGGTTCAGGATCACTTCGGCCACGGCAAACAACCCTTTGACAGTTTCGCCTCTGGCTTCGAAATACAAAGCTTCAGACAGGCAGCGCCATTGCTCGCCTCCTGAGGCGCTTGGCAAGGACGCCAAAAATGCGCGATCGTATGTCAGGCCTGAAGGCGCTGTTGCGATGTTGCGGGTTTGAGCATCCGGCACCGTCGTGAGGGCGGTCATGCGCGAATCCGGAACCACGGACAACGCCTGACGTTCTTGGCCCAAGACCTCAGACAGGCGGTTGGCGATAACCTGATCGGCAGCAGCGCTATGCGTCCAAAAGACGGTAACGGCGGCGGCCAGCAATTTCGTAACCTGACGATATCCGATGATCATAGTTCATAATTCCAACGCACGCGGTTTGCCCCGCGCAGGCGGCTGCTCTTTAGGGGAAACAATTGCATCCGTCTACCCCTGTGCGTCCGATTGCGGTTCACATCGCTGTGCACTGGGGGCTATTGAACAGGCGCCATCTTCTCCGCCAACGCAAGTTGCGCCGCCGAAAGACGGGCTACGGGCACGCGGAACGGAGAACACGACACATAGTCAAACCCGTGCAATCTACAAAACGCGATTGCGGTGCGGCTGCCCCCGTGTTCGCCACAAATAGCCAAGGTTACATCCGGCCGACCTGCGCGCCCGCGCTCGGCGCCAATCTGCAACAGCTCGCCTACGCCTTCGATATCGAGCGTGTGGAACGGGTCTTCTTGATAAACCCCATGCTGCACATAGGCGGACATAAACCGCCCCGCATCATCGCGCGACAAACCATAGGTCATTTGGGTCAAATCATTGGTTCCAAACGACAAAAATGCTGCGTGTTGGGCAATATCTTGGGCACGAAGCGCCGCGCGGGGTGTTTCCACCATCACGCCCAAACGGTATGTGAAATCCGTCATTGTCTCGGCCCGAACAGCCGCCGCCACGGCATCCACCCGTGATTTAACCAGTTCCACCTCGCGCATGGCGCTAACCAGCGGGATCATGATCTCGGGCACGACAGGATCACCATCGGCTGCGGTCAGCGCCGCGGCTTCAAAGATCGCACGGGCCTGCATCTCGTAAATCTCGGGGATGGCAATTCCCAAACGGACCCCGCGCATGCCCAGCATCGGGTTGTATTCCGACAAAGCCGCAACACGTTCCGTTACGTCGGATAGCGGAAGCGCTAGCTGTTCGGCCAGTTCGCGCAGACCTTGTTTGCCCGATGGAAGGAATTCATGCAGCGGTGGGTCGAACAAACGGATGCACACCGGCATGCCTTTCATGATCGCAAAGAGCTGCGCAAAATCGTCGCGTTGCATGGGCAGCAACCGGTCCAGAACCGCTTTGCGGTCTTCGGCACCACCAGCAAAGATCATCTCGCGCATCACGCCCAACCGGCCGCCCTCAAAGAACATATGCTCCGTGCGGCAAAGACCGATCCCTTGTGCTGCAAAATTGCGGGCGGTTTGTGCGTCAACAGGTGTATCGGCATTGGCCCGCACATCAATATCGCGGAATTGATCGGCCCAGTCCAAAAGGGTTGAAAACGCGGAATCCAATGCTGCCTCGACCATATCGGCGCGCCCCGCAAGAATATCGCCCGTGGTGCCGTCAACGGTGATCCAGTCACCTTCGGAAAACTCGCGCCCGTCAGTTGCCGTAATTTTGCCTGCCTTGCGGTCAATCGTTAGATCAGATGCCCCAACCACACATGGCAACCCTAACCCGCGCCCGATCACGGCCGCATGACTGGTCACCCCGCCGCGCATTGTCAAAACAGCGCTCGCCGCATGCATGCCGCGAATATCGTCGGGGGTGGTTTCGCGCCGCACCAAAACGCAAGCTTCGCCACGCGCGGCGCTGGCTTGGGCCTCATTGGCGGTTAAGACAATTTGGCCCGACGCGGCGCCCGGGCTTGCGGCAATGCCGCGCACCAACAGGTCGCGTTCGGCACTTGGGTCAACCTGTCGGTGCAACATTTCAGATAACGCCGCGGGCTGGATCCGCATGACCGCTTCTTCACGCGGAATGATGCCGTCTTGTGACAACGCAACCGCGATATGCACAGCCGCTTGTGACGATCTGGGGATGCGCACCGCATCCAGAACACGCAAAGAATTGTTTTCAATCGTAAATTCTACCTGCATCTCTTCGCGTAATTTATTGCGGCAGACGTCCCCGATATCAATCAACTGTTTGAATACGGATGGACACAACTCTTCTAGTGAGGGGCCGCGGTCGTCGCGGGTCAGATAAATCGCGCCCGATTTCTCGCGCAGTGCCGCGCGACCCTGACTTTGGCCCAAATACCGTCCGGTGATTTGGGGTTTGCCAGTTGTGCTGTCGGCGTATTGGATCACGCCTGATCCGCTTTCGTCGCAGCCCACGCCAAATGCCATGGCTTGCACGACCAACCCAAGACCCGCATCCGCGGGCGCGCCTTTGGCTTGACGCAGCAGCCGCGCGGTTGTGCCTTCCCACGCGCGCGCCATAGATCGCAGCACTTCGGTCAACTGTTCGTCCACGTCCTGCGGAAACGGCACATCGGTTTCGAATTCATAAGATTCCAACATCTTCGCCAGTGCGGCGCATGTCGGGGTCTCGGGCAAATCGAATGCTTCTGGGTCCAGACGGGCGACGTGGATGGCAAAGGCGCGAACAAAACGCAGGTAGAGCGAAATCGCAGCATCTTCGCCCACCGCGTCCACCATTTTGTCCAAACGCGCGTCGTTCATCCCGACGTTCAAAATCGCCGAAGGTCCGCCCCAATCCGGTCCACCGCTGGACGGGCGCACCGACAACAACGGCTCTATGTCAAAATGATCCAGAATGTCGGCCATTCGCGGCATATTGCCTGCCGCAATTCCGCGCACCGCGTCAAATGACAGGGCAACCGTCTGCGGAACAGGCATGTCCAACCGGATCAGACGTTGCAGGCATTTGGCCCGCCCCCCATGCACCGCAGGTGACATCGCTGCGGTTGGGGTGATCAGGGTCACGGGATCAAAGGCGACATGTTTCTGCATTGCAGCACCATCTATTGTGTGGGCGCAGCATAGACCCATCGCCCCCCGCGAGGGAACCCGTTATTACAAAAGACTAGCCTTCGATCCGCGTCAAATCCGCCACCGACAGGCAGGTTTTGCGGATGCGCGACAGCAGGTTCAGGCGATTGCGCCGCACGACTTGGGCGTCGGCATTGACCTGCACGCTTTCAAAAAACGCATCAATCGGCGCGCGCAGTTCGGCCATAGCGGCCATGGCGGTGCCGAAATCCTGGGCTGCCATCGCGGGCGTGATGACGGTTTCCGCCTCATCCAATGCCGTGAATAGATCGCGTTCGCTGTCGTGTTCGACGTATTTCAAATCGGCCCCGTAGGAATATTCCACCCCGTCCTTTTCCTCGGCTTGGGTCAGGATGTTGTTGGCGCGTTTGAATCCTTGGATCAGGTTTTTGCCGTCATCCGTGGACAGGGTCGCCTGAAGCGCTTGGGCACGTTTGACCAAAAGTGCCAGATCGTCATTGCCCTCCATCGCAATGCAAGCATCAATGATGTCGTGACGGACGCCTTGGTCCTTGAGGTAGACTTTCAGGCGGTCGTGGAAGAAGGAAAGGAGGTTAGCCGTTTGAACCGGATGACCTGCCAATACAGTTGCTCTAAGTTTCTCAGCCGCGGCCTGTTTTTCGTCGCCGTTTAGATCGTCTGAAACAACATGTGTCAAGATCGTAGCTAGTGGATTCGACTTTCTCCAGCTTTCCAAAGAATAGAGCAAAGGTTCGGACCAATCTCCATCACCGGCGCCAATAATGGGCTCGTCGTCCAAATAGGTCATTAAAGACGCCGCCTCGGCACGGCGGAACGCGTCTGGCAATAAGCTGGTTAACTTAATTTCCACCCCATTCTCCAACACCAACCGAATTACACCCAGCGCGGCACGGCGCAGTGCGAAGGGGTCTTTGGATCCTGTCGGCTTTTCATCAATCGCCCAGAACCCTGTCAGCGTGTCCAGCTTATCAGCCAAAGCAACGGCGACGGACACAGGCGCAGAGGGCACGTCGTCGGATGGGCCGAGCGGTGAGTAATGCTCTTGCGCGGCTGCGGCCACGGCGGGGGACAGGCCCGCCTCAGCCGCGTAATAGCGCCCCATCAGGCCCTGCAGATCGGGGAATTCATAGATCATTTCGGACGACAGATCGGCCTTGGCGACTTGGGCGGCCTTTTCGGCCTCATCCGCGTCTGCGCCCACAATCGGAGCGATCTCGCGGGCCAGCGCTGCGATACGCTCGATCCGGTCCTTTTGGCCGCCGAGTTTGTTGTGGAACGTCACGTTGGACAGACTGTCGAGCCACGGTTGCATTCCTGCTTTGGCCACGCGCAGATCGTTTTCCCAGAAAAACTTTGCATCCGTCAGACGCGCGAACAGCACCTTTTGGTTGCCCGCCAAAATTGTGGCACCATTATCGACCGTCTCGTTGTTGGCAACGGTGATGAATTTCTCGATCCCGCCCGTTTTCGCGTTGCGAACGGAAAAGAATTTCTGATGCTCTTTCATCGACAATTGCAGCACCTCAGGCGGCAAGTCGTAGAAGGTGGCGTCAATGTCGCCCATCAGGACCACGGGCCATTCAACCAGACCTGCAACTTCGCGCAAAAGCCCCTTGTCGTCGACGATTTCCATACCACTGGCAAAGGCTTGGTTGGTGGCGTCCTGCCAGATCATCGCTTCGCGTTCCTCAGAGCGCAGCATCACCCTTGCCCGCTTTAGCTTGGCCTCGTAATCCTCGAACGAGGCTACAGAAAACGCATATGGCGCGAGGAAGCGGTGGCCGCGTGTGCTGTTGCCCGTTTTGATCCCGTCGACGTCCACAGGAACCACAGTGGCGCCCGCCTCATCTGTCATCAGACAGATGATCGAATGCAACGGTCGCACCCATTTCAGGCTGCCCGTGCCCCAACGCATGGATTTCGGCCAAGGGAAATTGCGGATCGTTTTTTCCAGAACTTCGGCAATCACATCCGCAGCCAAGCGGCCCGGTTTTTCGATCACGGCGAAATATACCTGACCCTTTTTATCATCGCGGATTTCCAGATCCTCGCGCGATACCCCTGCCCCGCGCAAGAACCCGTCAACGGCCTGATCAGGCGCGCCAACTTTGGGGCCTTTGCGTTCCTCTTTGGTGGCTTTGCTTTCGGCTAACACGTCCTCGACCGACAACGTCAGACGGCGCGGCGTGGAAAAGGCAGCGGCGCTGGCATAGGTGATGCCAGCCTCGACCAAACCCTCGGTGATCAGCTTTTGCAGATCAGTCGCCGCTTTGCCCTGCATGCGGGCCGGAATTTCTTCGGAGAAGAGTTCAATCAGAAGATCAGGCATCAGTTCACGCTTTCAGGAGGGGTTGGGCAAGTGTCGGGCACAGGGTCGCCGTCAAAGACGACCTCGCCGCAAAAGTTGATTTGGTGCCACGAATAGGCGCGGCCATCGGGGTAGACCGCGACCACACGGTCGATGCCGTAGCTGATATTTTCGCGGCCAAGGAACGCAATCGCATCCCCGGTTTCCAGATCGGCGCCGATCTGGTCGGCATCAAAACAATCCAGCCACCCTGGTGCGACGCGCGGCTCGCCGCCATCATAGATTTTGTAGGTTTCGGTCAACAACGCAAGCGACAACCCCGTTTCAAAACACGACCGGAACCGTATCGGGCTGCTGTCACTGTCGATCGCGGTGACGTTTTCGAACAAGATGCCCTCAGGCTCGCCTGTGGTAATCGACGTCAGTTCCACGGTTTCGATTTTTTGGGACACGTCGTCGTAGAACGCGTGAACCTGTAGATAATAAAGGGCAATGCCCGCAGCAAAAGCAATCACAACGATCCCCGCTAGTATGATCCGCGCTATCATGCGGCAAACCCGCCTGCAGGCGTTTGGACAAAGGCGTCGGCACAGGCTTTGGCCAACCCGCGCACGCGCCCGATATAGGCCTGACGTTCGGTCACCGAAATCACGCCGCGCGCATCAAGCAGGTTAAAAATATGGCTCGCCTTGATGCATTGGTCATAGGCGGGATGTGCCATGATGATCCGCTTGCCCGTTTTGGGGTCTTGGGCGGGCTCGGCCAGAATGCGCTGGCATTCGGTTTCCGCGTCGACGAAATGCTGCAACAGCGTGTCGGTGTCCGCCACATCGAAATTCCAACGCGCGTATTCCTCTTCGGTCTGCTTGAAAATATCTGCGTAGGTCAACGGGATCGGCGTTTGCGGGTCGTTGAACGGCATATCCATAACATGATCGACGCCCAGCACATACATCGCGAGGCGTTCCAAACCATAGGTCAGCTCGCCCGAGACCGGATGGCAATCATGCCCGCCGACCTGCTGGAAATAGGTGAACTGGCTGACTTCCATGCCGTCGCACCAGACCTCCCAGCCCAGCCCCCAGGCGCCCAGCGTCGGGCTTTCCCAGTCGTCCTCGACGA
>CAXIAS010000075.1:0-11536 GCA_964022195.1 uncultured Roseobacteraceae bacterium | reverse complement strand
TATGAAAAGGCGCTGTCATCCATTCTGGACGCCAATGTCACCACATTCATAACCGCGACGATCCTGTTTGTAATGGGGTCGGGTCCGGTGCGCGGTTTTGCGATCACGCTGGGCTTGGGGATTTTGACATCAGTCTTCACGGCCATTTTTGTTACACGGTCTATAATCGTGCTGTGGTTCAAATACCGCCGCCCCAAGAAAATCGAGGTTTGATATGCGTCTGAGACTGGTTCGCGAGAATACAAAAATCGATTTCTTTAGCCGTGCGAAACTGTGGCTGGGCATTTCCGGTGTCCTAATGGTCGCGGCGTTCGTGTCGTTTCTGATCCAAGGCTTGAATTACGGCATTGATTTTCAGGGTGGCACCAGTTTGCGGACGCAATCTTCGCAAACGGTTGAAGTCGCTCAATACCGCGCCGCATTAGAGCCGCTGGAACTGGGCGACGTGTCCATCACCGAGGTGTTCGATCCCAATTTTGGCGATGATCAAAACGTTGCCATGGTCCGCATCCAAGCCCAAGAGGGCGAAGAAAGCGTAACCAACGACACCATTGGCGCGGTCCAAGAAGCGCTTCGCTCAGTGTCGCCTGACATCACCTTTCCGTCTGTTGAATCCGTTGGTCCCAAGGTTTCGGGTGAGCTGATCAAGACGGCAGCCATCGCTGTGATCCTCGCGGTTATGGCGATCCTGTTCTATATCTGGCTTAGGTTCGAATGGCAGTTTGCCGTTGGTGCGGTGTTGGCTCTTAGCCATGATGTTCTGCTGACGATCGGTGTGTTTTCGGTCATTCAAATCAAATTCGATCTGGCGATTATCGCCGCGCTTTTGACCATTGTCGGCTATTCGATCAATGACACGGTTATCGTCTTTGACCGCGTCCGCGAGAACCTGCGGAAATACAAGCAAAAGCCGCTAAAGGATGTCTTGAACCTGTCGATCAACGAAACGCTTAGCCGGACGTTGATGACCTCGGTTACCACGATGCTGGCGCTTGTGTCGCTGTTTGTGCTGGGTGGCGACGTGATCCGTGGCTTTGTGTTTGCGATGATGTGGGGCGTGTTTATCGGGACCTATTCGTCTATTTTCGTGGCAACTGCGATCCTTTTGGTGCTGGGCGTGAAACGTGATTGGTCCAAAAAAGCGGCGACGGTCGGCAACCAATATAGCAATATTGACGCGTGATCTGAATGCGCTTGAACGAGATTGAATTCAACGACAGCCAGCCAATCGACGCCTACGGTGCGGGGTATTTCAAGGTAGGCGGCCAACGCTATGACGGGGCTGTTATCATCTCGCCGCAGGGTGTTTGTGCATGGGGGGGATTGGCAGATGCGGCGAGCCTGTTGGCATTGGACGGCTTGGTTGACGTCATTTTTTTGGGCATGGGCGCCGAAATTGCCCATGTGCCCGCGGATCTGCGTGACCAACTAGATGCTGCAGGTATTGGCGTAGAACCAATGTCCAGCCCGTCCGCCTGCCGCACATACAACGTTCTACTATCCGAGGGCCGAAGGGTCGCGGCCGCTTTGATCCCGTGCTGAAGGTGTCGAACCTGACGGTTGCCCGTGGTAGGTTACCGGTTCTGCAAGGCCTGAATTTTGCCGTCACGCCTGGCGCTGCGCTGATCTTGCGAGGTCCGAACGGGGTCGGCAAAACCACGTTGTTGCGCACCTTGGCAGGCCTACAAGCGCCGGTGTCAGGCGATATCGACCTACCTGACGGGCAAGGGGCCTACGCCAGTCATGCGGACGGCATTAAATCGGCGCTGACAGTGACCGAAAACTTGCAGTTCTGGGCCGACGTATATGGGGTGGAATTGCCTGAACATGTGTTTGGCAGTTTTGACTTGATCGATTTGCGCGACCGTTTGGCCGGAACGCTATCGGCGGGTCAAAAACGGCGTCTGGGGCTAGGGCGACTGGCTGTGATTAATCGAACGGTCTTGTTTTTGGACGAACCGACCGTGTCTCTGGACGGGTTTTCCGTCAAGTTGTTCACAGATTTTTTGCGTGACAGGCATTTGGCGAATGGCGGCATTGCTGTCATTGCCACCCATATCCCCCTTGATCTGGAAGCGCCCGAACTGGACCTCGCCGGTTTCGCTGTAACGAAGTTCGACGGCGGCCAAGACGAGGTGTTCTTATGATTGCGTTGATCTTGCGTGATCTGCGGCTTGCTGTTCGGGCAGGGGGCGGTTTCGGGCTGGGACTTGCGTTTTTCTTGATTGTGATTGTTCTGGTTCCATTCGGCGTTGGCCCGGACGCTCAACTGCTATCCAAAATCGCCCCAGGCATATTGTGGGTCGCGGCTTTGCTGGCTTCGCTTTTGTCTTTGGACCGTGTTTTTGCTCTGGATTACGAAGACGGGGCGCTTGCGCTATTGGCGACGTCGCCGTTGCCGCTAGAAAGCGTGTCACTGGCCAAGGCACTGGCACATTGGATCACGACCGGTTTGCCACTGACCATAGCTGCGCCTGTGTTGGGTTTCTTGTTGAACCTCGAAGGCGACGCATACGGGCACCTGTTCATCACGCTGTTGATCGGAACACCTGCATTGTCCTTGATCGGGACATTCGGGGCGGCGTTGACCGTTGGCTTGCGCCGTGGCGGGCTGTTGATGTCGCTATTGGTGCTGCCGCTCTATGTGCCGACGTTGATTTTCGGAGCGGAAGCCGTGCGATTGGGGGGCGATGGACTGGACGCTGCGGTGCCGATCGCCTTTGTTGGCGGGATTACAGCAGGGTGTTTGGCATTGATGCCGTTTGCTGCTGCGGCAGTATTGCGCATTAACTTGCGTTGATTGAAGACCACGAGGGGGCTAAGTCAGACATATGTCGTTTTGGGAATATGCAAATCCACGAAGATTCATGGGCTGGACGGCCCCGGTTTTGCCGTGGCTGTTCGGGCTCTCGTTTGCTTGCCTGATAATCAGTTTGATTTGGGGGTTCTTTTTCACGCCTGATGACTACCGGCAGGGGGCAACGGTCAAGATCATCTATTTGCATGTGCCCAGTGCGTTGATGGCGATCAATGCGTGGTTCATGATGCTTGTCGCGTCCTTGATCTGGCTGATCCGGCGGCACCATGTATCGGCATTGGCGGCCAAGGCCGCAGCGCCGATAGGGATCACGATGACCTTGATCGCGTTGCTGACAGGGGCAATTTGGGGGCAACCGATGTGGGGCACGTTTTGGGCGTGGGATCCGCGGTTGACGTCGTTCTTGATCCTGTTTTTGTTCTATCTGGGCTACATGGCGCTATGGGGCGCCATCGATGACCCTGACACAGCCGCAGACCTGACATCACTTCTGTGCATCGTGGGATCGGTGTTTGCCGTCCTGTCCCGCTATGCTGTGAATTTCTGGAACCAAGGCCTGCACCAAGGCGCGTCGCTGTCGTTGGACAAAGAAAAAAACGTCGCTGATGTTTTCTATCATCCGTTGTTGGTGTCGATCGCCGGGTTTGTGTTGTTGTTTCTAGCGCTGGTTTTGCTGCGCACTCGCACCGAAATCCGCCTGCGCCGCGCGCGCGCGCTGTTAATCAGAGAGGGGCGCAGCTGATGCCTGATTTGGGAAAATATGCGGTCGAAGTTTATGCGGCCTACGGCATCAGCCTTGGGTTGTTGGTTGCTGTTGCGTTGATCAGTTGGCGGCAATCAGCCAGGGCCAAGGCCGAACTGGACAAGATTGAGGCACGGCGCAATGGCTAAAGTGTCCCCACTGATTGTTTTGCCGCCTCTGGTTTTTGCCGGACTGGCGGCGCTGTTTGTCGTTGGCATGTTGAACAAATCGGACGATCTGCCATCTACATTTATCGGCGCAGCGGCCCCGGATTTGGCACCCGAACCTGTTCCCGGACTGCCGCTATTGACTGGCATCGACCTGCGCGACGGTGAGGTGACTGTGTTGAATTTTTGGGCAAGCTGGTGCCCGCCGTGCCGCGCCGAGCATCCGGTTTTGATGCAATTGGCAGCAGACGGATATCGCGTTGCGGGGCTGAACTTTCGCGATGAAGCGGACAAGGCTGTTCAGTATTTGGCGCAGGAGGGCAACCCGTTCTTCGCCACAGGGTTTGACCCCAAAGGTCGCACAGCGATCAACTGGGGCGTCACAGCTCCACCTGAGACGTTCATCGTGGACGGGGATGGGACCGTGTTGTTCCGCTTTGCGGGACCATTGATTGGTTCGGATTATGAACAACGGTTTTTGCCGGAACTGCGCAAAGCTACCGAATAATGTCGGCTATGCGGACGAAAGGGAACTTGCCCAAGCATGTCTATGATTGACTACTCGCAAGATTGATGCCTGTGCGGGTTGCCATAATTTTCAACATGTCATGCGCGTCCGGGTTCATGCTTTTGCCGCCGAAAATCGCTATGCAAAATGGGTTGGAAACATCGGAAAGTCCCAGCTGATCTGGATCAAATGAAGTGTGACAGAGTTGCTAGCTCATTCAATACGTTGAACTATCTTTTACCCACCATGGCTTTGATCGTTGATATCCGAGTAAACACCGTCCAAGCCTAGGTCATGATCCTGCTGATCAAACTCAGATGAAAGCTGCAGTAAAGCGTAGCCGTCTGAACCTTCATTTAGATTGCCAAAAGCGACCATGCTATATCCGGCTTCTTTGGACAAAAGCCGGCCAGACCCAAAGAGAATGGGCCCAGCCTTTCGGCTGAGCCCATCTGTCTTGCTGAATTGACCCGATTTAGGCCTTGGCGAGGTTGCGCAGCACGTAGTGCAGCACGCCACCGTTTTCGATGTATTCAATCTCAACCGCGGTATCGATGCGACATTTGACTTTGATGTTTTTGACTGTGCCATCCGCCATGGTGATCTGCGCCTCTACCTCTTGCAGGGGGGTCACAGCGTCCAAGCCCGCAATAGAAACGGTCTCTTCGCCGGTCAGGCCCAGTGTTTTGCGGCTGTCGCCACCGGTAAATTCGAACGGGATCACACCCATGCCAACAAGGTTGGACCGGTGGATACGTTCAAAGTTTTCGGCGATTACGGCTTTGACACCCAGCAGGGCTGTGCCTTTGGCCGCCCAGTCACGAGAGGATCCAGCACCATATTGTTCGCCACCAAAGACGACCAACGGTGTGCCATTTTCCTGATGCGCCATGGCGGCGTCAAAGATCGACGTCTGTGCCCCATCGGGGCCTTTGGTGTAGCCGCCTTCGACGCCATCCAGCATCTCGTTTTTGATACGGATGTTGGCGAATGTGCCGCGCATCATCACCTCGTGGTTGCCGCGACGCGAGCCATAGGAGTTGAATTCGCGCACAGGCACTTGGCGGTCTATCAGATACTGACCGGCGGGCGTTGTGTCCTTGAACGAACCGGCAGGAGAGATGTGGTCGGTTGTAACCATATCGCCCAAAACCGCGAGGACTTTGGCGTCTTTGACGTTCTTGATTGTGCCTGCATCCTTGGACATGCCTTGGAAATAGGGCGGGTTCTGAACGTATGTGGACGCTGCCGGCCAATCATAGGTTTCGCCGTCGGATGTTTCGACAGCCTGCCATTTTTCGTCACCTTTGAACACATCGGCATATTTGCTGATGAACGCCTCGCGGGTAACGGTCTGTTCAACCAGATCGCTGATCTCTTTGTTGGATGGCCAGATGTCCTTTAGGTAAACGTCATTTCCGTCGCGGTCTTGGCCGATTGCATCAGTGGACAGGTTGATGTCCATTGTCCCAGCCAGAGCATAAGCCACGACAAGAGGAGGGGACGCTAGATAGTTCGCGCGCACGTCCGGGGAAATCCGGCCTTCAAAGTTGCGGTTGCCAGACAAAACGGAGGTTGCGACCAGATCACCCTCGGCAATTGCGTCTGACAGCTCTTTTTGGATCGGGCCAGAGTTGCCGATGCACGTCGTGCAGCCGTAACCCACAAGGTTGAAACCGAGCTTATCCAGATCATCCTGCAGGCCAGCGGCCTCAAGGTATTCCGACACCACCTGAGAGCCGGGCGCGAGGGATGTCTTGACCCATGGTTTACGGTCCATACCCAATGCGGCAGCTTTGCGCGCAACGAGGCCCGCGCCAATCATCACATAAGGGTTGGATGTGTTGGTGCAAGATGTGATCGACGCGATGACAACCTTGCCAGATTCCATCGTGTAGTCTTCGCCCGCGACCGCCACTTCTTTGCCCATCGGGCGTTTGAATGTGTTTTCCATCTCGTTTGCGAATGCGGATTTTGCGTTGGTCAGTGCCACGTAATCCTGTGGGCGCTTCGGGCCGGAAATCGCAGGAACGATAGTGCCCATATCGAGGGACAATGTGGTTGTGTAGACAGGGGCGTAATCCGCACCGCGCCAGAAACCGTTTTCTTTGGCATATGCCTCGACCAGTGCGATGCGATCTTCATCACGGCCGGTATTGCGCAGGTAACGCAGTGTTTCACCATCAATTGGGAAGAAACCACATGTTGCACCGTATTCAGGGGCCATGTTGGCGATAGTCGCACGGTCGGCCAGTGGCAGAACGTCCAGTCCCGCACCGTAGAATTCAACGAATTTTCCAACGACGCCAAGCTCACGCAGCATTTCGACAACTTTGAGAACCAGATCAGTGCCTGTTGTGCCTTCGACCATCGCGCCTGTCAGCTCGAACCCGACAACTTCGGGGATCAGCATGGAAATCGGCTGGCCCAGCATCGCGGCCTCGGCCTCGATCCCGCCGACGCCCCAACCCAGAACGGCCAAACCGTTAACCATTGTTGTGTGGCTGTCAGTCCCGACGAGCGTGTCGGGGTATGCGACTTCTTCGCCGTTCTGATCCTTATCTGTCCAGACAGTCTGGGCGAGATATTCTAGGTTTACCTGGTGGCAGATGCCTGTGCCCGGGGGCACCACGCGGAAATTGTTGAACGCGCCTTGGCCCCATTTCAAGAACTGGTAACGTTCCATGTTCCGCTCGTATTCACGATCAACGTTTAGCTGGAACGCGCGCGGGTTGCCGAATTCATCAATCATGACCGAGTGGTCGATAACCAGATCAACGGGGTTGAGCGGGTTAATCTGCTGTGCGTCACCGCCAAGTGCTACGATGCCGTCACGCATGGCAGCGAGGTCAACCACAGCAGGGACACCGGTGAAATCCTGCATCAACACGCGGGCAGGGCGGTAGGCAATTTCGCGCGGGTTCTTGCCGCCGTTGGTGGCCCAATCAGAGAAGGCTTTGATGTCGTCGGTCGACACTGAAAAGCCGTTGTCTTCAAAACGCAGCAGGTTCTCTAGGACAACTTTCAATGCTGCGGGCAGTTTCGAGAAATCGCCCAGGCCAGCGGCCTCGGCGGCGGCAATTGAGTAATATGCGACCTTTTGGTCACCTACGGTTAAAGTCTTGCGGGTTTTGGCTGTATCTGTGCCGACAGTGATTGTCATGGCGGTCCCTTTCGCGGCGAGGTTGCATCAGAAATTAATTGGCTTTTGCCCCATGCAAGCAAGGGTTTCAAGGGTTGAGTCCCGAATTGTATACAATTGCACACCAAAATTCGAAAATCATAGGTCAAAACTGAAACATCAGTCTCGCAACCCTCTCAATTCATTGATTGGTCATTTCACAGAAAAATAAATAGACCGTTTGCAACGCACCAGAAAATTCGAGGGCCGCATGCGCTATGTTTCTTTGTTCATCTTACTATGCCTAGGCATTTCAGGGTCGGGTGTAGCGGCACAGCAGAATAAGACAGTGGTCGAGCTGTATACGTCGCAGGGGTGTTCATCCTGCCCGCCGGCGGACGCGTTGTTGACCCAGCTTGCTGGCCGCGACGATGTGATCGCTTTGGCATTACATGTCGATTACTGGGATTATATCGGCTGGCGGGATATCTTTGGGGACCCCAAATTCACCGCGCGCCAGCATAGTTATGCTCGTGCGGCTGGTGCTGCGACGATTTACACACCGCAAATGGTTGTGGGTGGCCAAGACCATGTGATCGGATCAAAGCCAATGGCGGTTATGGATTTGCTAGCTCAACATCGCAAGGTGGCCCCCGTTGTTCGCCTGAGCGCAACACGTGCGGGGCAAATGGTCCAGGTTTCCGCACCTGCGGCAATTGGCAATCCAGGTGATATGGTTGTGCAGCTGGTACGGTATCTGCCCGATCAAACGGTGTCGATCGAGCGCGGGGAAAACGCAGGGAAATCCATCAAGTATTCCAACATTGTGCGCGATTGGCAAACCATTGCCCGATGGGACGGGACCACATCGCTAAGCCTGACAGCACAAGCGGACGGGCCGGAATCAGTCGTCGTGATTATCCAACGTGACGGGCATGGACCGATATTGGCAGCAGTCGAACTGCCCTAGGCGGCCTTCCAGCGGCGATGCACCCAGAACCATTGTTCAGGGGTTTCCGCGATCTTTGCCTCTAGCCTTTGGGTCATATCCTTGGTCATGTCCAAAGCATTGGAATGTTCGATTGGTGCCCCTATTTCGACCGAAAAACTGAGCCCGTCGGACTGTCTGGTACCGAAATACGGCAAGATAAGTGCATCCAGTTTTAGCGCGATTTCAGCGGCAGAGGTCGCTGTATGCGCGGGCCGCCCCATAAAATCGACCAAGGGCGCATCGGAAATATGCACGTCAAAAAATAACGTCCCCATATTGCCGGCCCGCAGATGTTTGATCAGGCCGATCGTGCCGCGTTTTCCTTGTTCGAATACCGGCCCGCCCAAGGCCGATAGGGTTTTTTTGTAATGCGCGTCAAAATACGGGTTCGTAAAGGGCCGGTAGAGGCCGCCAATGTTGTAGCCCATACGGGTTAGCACGTGGCGCGGGGCCTCGTGGTTTCCGAAATGCGCATTGACGAACAAGACGGGGCGCTTGTCTCGGTGGGCCTGTGCGACGTGCGGCAGGCCTGCCCCAAAGGGTTCGGTATCTGCCAAATGACGGCCAAAGTCCGCAAACGAATAGTTTTCAATCACGGTGCGGCCAAAGTTATCACAAACCGCACTGGCGGTGGCGCGCAGCTGATCGGGCCCCCAGTCTGGAAACGCCTGCGCCAGATTGACCTCGGCGCGGGTTCGAAACCCAGCAAGCGGACCCAGCCCGCGACGCATCACTGCCCCCATAAAGGGCACGCGTTTGGCATAGGGCAAGCGTTTCGCCGCGCCGATCAGGGAGGTCGCGGAAGTATTGCTGGCCCAGTCCAAAAAAGTGGCTTGGCGGTGTTTCATCGACATTGTCATATCTGCCGACGCAGGCTTTGGAAAGATGGGTTAACTATCGTCGTCTTCGTCATCATCCACAATCAGGGTGATCGTTCCTTCATCGGCAAGCAACCTGATCGCCGCCGAGACACCGCGCATGGCGGTATCGGCCTCTTTGTCTGATATTTTGCCCATTTCCTGGGCGTCTTCGCGCACTTGTGTCGACATCCGTTGAGAAATATTGGCGAGCATATATTCTGCGGCTTCGGCGTTTTTGTCTCCGTCCGACAGTGCGGCGGCAATCGCCGTGGTCAGCACCTCGGGATCCACGCCTCGAATGCATTGGGGGATGTCCAGCGCCGCGACGCGGGTTGAAATGTCTTGGAACGTAAATATATTTTTACGAACAGTTGCGGCAAATCCTGCGTCTTGTTGGTCAAGGTCGTCCAACAGGCTTTCACGGGTTTCAGCGGGCGATGAGTTCAATATCGCACCCAGTCGTGCATCCGGAGATTTTTCAAAAGCTGTGATTTTGCTGCCGCAATGGTCCCCTACAAGGGCCTGACCGATGTTGCGCACGGTGCGCGGCTGGATATCTTGGGTGCGCGACATCGCATAAGTGATCCGGCGTGCTCGTTCACCCGGTAGTTTTGCCAACAGGTCCGCGGCTTTGGCCACAGGTAATTTGGACATTGTCACGGCACAAACTTCGACGCTCTGGATCGTCATCAGGTCTAGCAGTTCGGGTTCAGCCAATGCTTCGATCATGCTCCAAGGATCGCCGTCGGTGGCCTTGGCCAATTCGGCCCGCAACTGGTTGGCAATTTCCGGGCTGATATGCGCTGCCAATGCTTCAATTGCGGCGTCGGGCCCACCTGGGGCAGATAGGCCGATTGACCCTAGCTCCTGCGCGAATTCCGTCGCGACCGAATAAACGGTCTGGCGGTCGACCAACCTGATTTCGCCCAGCTCGCGGGCAAGTTCGGTTTGAATAGCAGGCGGCAAGTCGCTCAGAGATAGTTTTCCTCCATCGCCAATGAGCAGTTGAACTATCATCGCCGCCTTGCGCCTGCGGTTCAGGCTGGTGCTGGGAGGAGGCGACAATTGAGGTGATGCGGGCGCAATAGCGGCAAGAGATTCGGGCATACGACTGGTTTAGTGTTCCAATCGTAAATTTCCGGTTTCCACAATCTAGGGGTGAGTAACCAAAACAGACATTTTCCGCAGTTCCGCCGCTGTTTCAGGCGACAGGTTCTCCACCTCGTCCAGCAGATTGTGGAGCTGTTCCACAGCGGCCACAAGATCGGTCAATTCGGCGTCAGTGAATTCGCGATCACTACGTGAGAAACCGCCCAAACTTCGTTTGCCTTCGACTTCAACTGCGGTTGACGCGCCATAGTTCATTCCGAATTCAGCAGCTTTATCCAAAACCCCAGCCGAATCAGCGGCTTTTAATTCGGACCACCGAATGTGACCGTTGTTTTCAAAACCCCATAGAATGGTCGGATCGCGCATCAACAGGCTGTTTTGACCATAGTAATCCAGCCATTCTGACGCGTAAGTCTGGAACAGATAGGTAGGTGTGGTATACTGAAGGTGAAACGCGAGCGCATAGCCGGCATTAGCAGTCGTCTGAAGGTCGCCCAAAATCGACTTTATTTTGTCTTGAGTTACCATGTTGATTAACTCTCTTTATAGTTGCTAATATTAACCTGTACGGAGTACTTAAACCAATCCTAATTATCTTGTAATTCAATGATTGATACGTCGAAACAAGAATCCGCACTTGCCTACCTTAAGGGACAGGATGAGCCAAAAAGTTAACGAAGAGCATATAGCTCAACTCGCTCCGGCCGGGTATTACATTTCGCTTAGGATAGGCTTTGCCGTTCCGGTGGAAGAAGTGAACGCATTGCCGCCCGACTGGGTCCGTCATTATACCGAAAATCGCTACATGATGTTCGATCCTGTCGTGCAGTGGGTTTATGCGAATGTCGGCTCTGTGCGTTGGAGCACCTTGGCGGAAAACGATCCTAGGCGGGTTTTGGGGCAGGCGAAATCGTTTGGGATGCCATATGGCGTGGCAGTATCTGTTTTTGATGGGAATCAGCAGGGCCAAAGGTCGTATGGCACATTTGCGAGATCGGATCGGGAGTTTGAAGATCTTGAGATCAGGGTTCTGCAGGCCTATTTGACCAGACGGCATGCTGAAATGGCGCCGCCTACCAATCTGACATCAGCCGAACTTGAGGCGTTAGATATGGTCCGCCGGGGAATGCGGCTAAAGGAAATTGCATTTGAGCTTGGCGTTAGTGAAGGTGCTGTAAAACAACGCCTAAAGAATGCAAAATTGAAGCTGGAAGCCAAG
>CAXIAS010000074.1:0-12003 GCA_964022195.1 uncultured Roseobacteraceae bacterium | reverse complement strand
TCACCGTCGTCGCATTCATACCGGCCACTGACCGGAAACCGCTTGATGCCCTTGTCGGTCTGTAGCGGCCACTGGAATTCCTTGGCGCCGGGAAACCGCAGGTTCAGGCATTCGTGTTTGTCGGCGATGATCTGGTCACCATGGCGCGGATGGCCCCGTGCGGCGATATAGGCTGGGGCTGCGCATAACACACGCGGCACGTCGGCGATTTTCTTGATCCGCAGGTTGCTGTCTTGGGGCTGGCCCAAGAAATACGCCAGATCAAGCCCTTCGGTGGTCAGATCAACCAGCCGGTCGGTCAGGCGCAAACGCACGTTCACATCGGGGTATTTTTCTAAGAACGCGGGCACTTGCGGGGCGATCAACCGTCGCCCTATCCCCAAGGGGGCGGCCACATATAGCGACCCTTTGGGGTTTTCGGTGATGTCGGACACATCCGCTTCGGCGGCCTCGACGGATTCCAAGACTTTGACCGCGCCGCGATAAAACGCTTGGCCCTGTTCGGTCGCGGTCAGGCTGCGGGTGGTGCGCTGGAACAGGCGCACGCCCAAATGGTTTTCAAGCTGGGAAATCCGCGCAGACGTCACCGCAGGCGATATCCGCAAGTCGCGGCCAGCCGCCGACATTGTGCCCAGCTCGTAGACCCTGACAAAGGTGCGGATGTTTTCGAAATACGACATTCTATTGCTTTTTTTGATACAGCTTGATTACTGGTAGCAATACCAGAACAAACAGGTTCCGCCTAGGCTGTTGGCGGCAATAAAACGAGGGATATCACATGTATGACATCGCAATTCTATGGGACTGGATCGCGTTCTGCGTCCGCTGGTTGCATGTGATCACCGCGATGGCGTGGATTGGCGCCTCGTTTTATTTCATCGCATTGGATCTGATGCTAAAGCCCGCTGATGACATGCCCGAGGGCGCATCGGGCGAAGAATGGGAAGTCCACGGCGGCGGGTTTTATCACACCACGAAATACATGGTGGCCCCTGCCCGCCTGCCTGCGCATCTGACATGGCACAAATGGCAGAGCTATTCGACGTGGCTGTCGGGTGCGGCTTTGTTGATGATCATCTATTGGGTTGGCGGCGAATTATTCCTGCTCGACCCGACCAAGGCGGACCTGTCGCTGTGGCAGGGCATCGTGATTTCCGGCGGCTCGCTGACCATCGGCTGGCTGGCCTATGACCAGATGTGCAAACGCGGCCTAAAGGAATACCCGACACTGTTGATGCTGCTACTATTTGCCCTGCTGGTTGCGATGTCTTGGGGCTATAACCAGATTTTCACCGGTCGCGCCGCCTTGTTGCATCTAGGTGCGTTCACCGCGACGATCATGACCGCGAACGTGTTTTTCATCATCATGCCGAACCAGCGTATCGTGGTCGCAGATTTGCAGGCAGGGCGCACGCCGGATGCAAAATACGGCAAAATCGCCAAGTTGCGATCGACCCATAACAACTATCTGACGTTGCCGGTTGTGTTTTTGATGTTGTCGAACCACTACCCGCTGGCCTTTGGCACCGATTACGCGTGGATCATCGCATCGCTGATCTTCCTGACTGGCGTCACGATCCGGCACTATTTCAACACGATGCACAAGACAGGAACCGGTCCGCATTGGACATGGGCTGTCACGGTGCTGCTGATGATCGTGATTGCGTGGCTGTCGACCGCCAACACGCGGGAAACATGGGACGAGGCGCAGACCCGCGACCTGACCCCTTATGAACAGAAATTCGCCTCTGCCGACGGGTTCCAAGACGCCTATGACGCCGTCATCGGTAATTGTTCGATGTGCCATGCGCGCGAGCCTGCTTGGGGCAACATGATGTGGGCGCCCAAGGGCGTCTATCTGGAAAGCCCCGGCGACGTTGCCCGTCATGCCGACCAGATTTACCTGCACGCAGGCGTCAGCCGCGCCATGCCGCCACCGAATGCTATCGACATGGACGATCAGTCACGGCAGGTTATCATCGCATGGGTCCGCGCGGCCCGCGAACAGCTATAGGACCCCGACATGCATCCCCTTGTGACCCCCGACGACATCGCCGCCTACCAGCGTGACGGCGCCGTTGTGATCCGCGGCCTGTTTGCAGATTACGTCGAGGAATTGCGCGCCGGCGTCGCCCGCAATATGGCTGATCCCGGCCCCTATGCCGCCGAAAACCTGCACAAAGGCGAAGGCGGGCGGTTCTTTGACGACTATTGCAACTGGACCCGCATCCCCGAATTTCACGGCGCCATCACCGCGTCCCCCGCGGCCGAGGTCGCAGCCGATCTGATGGGGTCGGACACAACCCAGATGTTCCACGACCACGTTCTGGTCAAGGAACCCGGCACGTCCAAACCCACCCCGTGGCACCAAGACGGCCCGTATTACTTCGTCCAAGGTCGCCAAACAGTCAGTTTTTGGTCCCCGCTCGACCCTGTGTGCGAGGCGTCGTTGCGCTGTGTCGCCGGATCGCATCGGTGGGACCGGCCTGTGCTGCCGACCCGCTGGCTGGCCGAAACCAGCTTTTACCCTAACGAAGACGATTACCAACCGGTGCCCGACCCCGACGCAGAAGGCATGACCGTGCTGGAATGGGAGTTAGAACCGGGCGACGCGGTTGCGTTCAACTTTATGACGCTACACGGCGCGCGCGGCAACGATAGCGGCAACAGGAGGCGCGCGTTTTCACTGCGTCTGCTCGGTGATGACGCCCGCTATATCGACCGGCCTGGCCCGACGTCGCCCCCGTTTCCCGGCCATGACATGACGGCGGGGCAACGCCTGCGCGAAGACTGGTTTCCGACACTGTATCGCCGAACGACTTAGGCCACCCCGTGCAATAGGCGCCCCCGACAAAACGCCCCATGAGGGCCTGTCGAGGGACAACATGGACCAACCGCCCGCCGGCGGGTTATTCGTCAGGCCAGCCGGAGACGGATTTCACCTCGAGGTATTCCTCGATGCCCCAGATGCCGCCTTCGCGCGCGTCGCCCGACATCTTGATTCCGCCAAACGGTGAGCCGGAGGCGCGGAAGTTACCGTTCATTTCCACCATGCCCGCTTGCAACGCATGGGCCAGACGTTTGCGCCGTTCGCCGTCGGTTGTCTGGGCATAGTTGGTCAGCCCGTAGGGCGTGTCGTTGGCGATACGGATCGCGTCGGCCTCGTCTTCAAACGGGATGATCGCCAGCACCGGGCCAAAGATTTCGGTCTGTGCAATCGTCATGTCGTTGGTCACATCCGCAAAGACCGTCGGGCGCACATAGAACCCTTTGTTCACGCCGTCAGGCAAGCCTGTGCCGCCCGCGACCAGCCGCGCCTCTTTCTCGCCGACGGCGATCAGGTTTTGGATTTTCTCCCACTGGACTTTGTTCACCACGGGGCCAAGATGGCGGCCCGCCTCGGTTGTGGGACCAACGGCGATGGAATTGGCGGCGGCGGTGGCTTGTTCAACTGCCTCGTCATAGCGTGACCGTTCAACCAGCATCCGCGTCGGCGCGTTGCACGACTGGCCGGTGTTGTTCATACAATGCATCACACCGCGTTTGACCGCCTTTGCGTCCGCATCGGCAAAGATCAGATTGGCGCCTTTGCCACCCAGTTCCAGACGCACCCGTTTAAGGGTTTCAGCGGCGGCCTTGGTGATCAATTTGCCCGCGCGGGTCGAGCCGGTAAAGCTGATCATATCGACATCTTCGTGTTCGGACAGCTGGCTGCCGACACCAACACCGTCACCATTGACCATGTTGAACACACCAGCGGGCACGCCTGCTTTGTCCATAATCTCGGCGAAAAGGACGCCCGATAGTGGCGCCTCTTCTGATGGTTTGAGGACCATTGTGCAACCGGCGGCCAGCGCGGGGAACACTTTCAATGCGATCTGGCTGATCGGCCAGTTCCATGGGGTGATCATGCCGACCACGCCGATAGGTTGGCGGATGATCCGGTCGTTGGGCGCGTGATCGCCCAGCGGGGCAACCCATTCGATCGCGTCCATGGACCGGATCGCATCCTTTAGTGCGCCAGTCAGGCTAGGCGCTTGGGACCCGTGGGCCAGATCGTGGGGCGCGCCCATTTCCATACGGATCGCTTCGGCCATGTCGTCGGCGTAATGCGCCTCATAGACCTGCAGGATATTTTGCAGCAGCGCCTTGCGCTGTGCCACGGGGGTTGCGGACCATGCGGGAAAGGCCGCGCGTGCGGCAGCAACGGCGGCGTCGGTGTCCGCCTGATCACCCAGCGATATCGTGGCGACCTGATCCTCGGTTGCGGGGTCGATGACGGGGTATGCGCGGGCTTTGGCGGGGGCTACCCATGCGCCGTCGATGTAGAAATCTGTCTTGCTGATCATTGCATGTCTCCGTCATGTGTTTGGTGCAATCTGGCATTGCGTGTGGTGCGGCGCAAGGCCACTGGTAGACCCGCAGCACCGACCATATATAGAGCCTAGATATTCACCAAGAGGAGCGCCGACATGGGCTTGCGTATTAACGACACTATTCCGAACCTGACTGTAGAAACAGACCATGGTGAACTGACCCTGCATGACTGGATCGGCGACAGCTGGGCGATCCTGTTCTCCCACCCCAAGGATTTCACGCCTGTTTGCACGACCGAATTTGGCGCAGTGGCCCAACTGGCGGACGAATGGGACAAACGCGGCACCAAGGTCATGGGCATTTCCGTCGACAGCGCCGAAGAGCATAAGAAATGGAAGACAGACATCGAAGCCGTCGCAGGCACCAAAGCAGGGTTCCCGATCATCGCCGACGAAGGTCTGGAAGTCGCAAAAGCCTTTGATATGCTGCCAGCCGAGGCCTATATGCCCGATGGCCGCACCCCTGCCGATAGCGCGACAGTCCGCTCGGTGTTCATCGTTGGACCAGACAAACAGCTGAAATTGTCGATGACTTACCCCATGAACGTAGGCCGCAACTTTGCCGAAGTGCTACGCGCGCTGGACGGTTTGCAAACGGCTGCTGGCCACGGCGTGGCGACGCCTGCGAACTGGAACGTCGGCGACGATGTGATCATCCCGACCAACGTGTCGGATACCGATGCCACCGCCAAGTTCGGCGCATTTGAAACCGTCTTGCCGTATCTGCGTAAAACCAGCCTGTAAGCCGGCAATTACACAATTGCGCCCCCTGCCAGATGCGGGGGGCGTTTTGCATCTATTAAAAGATGAACACTTTGGTTCCCACAGGAACATACTGATACAAGTCCGCAACATCGTCATTGGTCAGACGCACACACCCCGACGAAAACCGCGTACCGATCGTTTGCGGGTCATGTGTCCCGTGGATACGGTAATAGGTGTCGCGGCCATTCGCATCGTGCAAATACAGCGCGCGTGAACCCATCGGGTTACGGGGGTGACCACCGGGCAGACCCGCCTTGTAGGGCCCATATAGGTCGGGTTCCAGATTGATCATATTCTGCGTCGGCACCCAAGACGGCCACTCGGCCTTGCGCCGGATCGTCAGCACACCGGTGTAATTTCGCCCAGTGCTTCCCAAGGCAATACCATAGCGTTTGGCCTGCCCGTTGCCCAAGAACAAATAAAAAAAGAAATTCTGTTTTACGACGTGGATTTGACCCGCCGGTATGACCGGATGCACCCCAACAATTTGCGGACGATATTTGTCCGGCAGGCGTGTATTTGCCAAGGCAGGGGCCGCAACGACACTGGCTGCCGCCGCCACAAAGCTGCGTCTGTTCATCATTTGCTCGTCCTCAATCGTCGCGTTATCGCGATCTATATGGCCCCAGATTAATGGAGTTCCCATTAACATGGCAAGTGTTCCGGTCGACATTGGTGATCGGTGAGGAAACACAGCACCACCCCCGCCCCGTAATCAACAAACAGATCCGGCCTACATGCGACAAATGCGCGTCGACCCGCAGCTTCGTTCAGTCACCGCGCAACATCACATAGGGTTCGAAAAACGATCCAGACTGTTGAAAAACTGGTCAGAGGTAGCATGTAAAACTTGGCACGACGCCCTGCCGCAGAAACTTTCAAAAGAGGTCGTGTTGTTTTGGGCCAATCTTGTTAAATCTCGCACCAAAAGGACCGTTGCCATGATTCCAGACCAGACAGTTGCCGCCAATCTTGTCCATGCAATCACGCAGTATGCCGACGCGCCTGCCATGTCGGACCAAGACCGCACGATCACCTACGGCAGGCTAGGTGCCTTCGTCCATGACCTAGGTTCTTGCTTGGACAAGCCGCAAATTGTGGGCATCTTCGGGTCCCCCGGCGTGGCCATGGCCGCGAGCGCAACAGCCTGCGTGATCCGCGGGCGGGCCTTTGTGCATCTTGATCCGGCAATGCCGCAAATGGTGCTGCACAATATTATTTCCGAGTTACAGGTCAGCCTCATCGTGACCTGCCAAGAGGCAGCGACAGGTCACTTGCCGGGCGACTGCGCAACCGTTGATGCCGTGGCGCTACTGGAAAACGAAGCGGTTTCACCCGAGCCGCTTTGCGCGGCGCCTGTTTCACCCGATGATCCAATATATCTTGTGGCAACCTCTGGCACGACCGGACGGCCGAAATGTATTCCCGTGGCACAAGACGCGGCCTATCTGTCCTATGAATGGCGCGACGAATTTACGCCCTACCACCGCGGTATGCGCGTCGGCATTTATATCTTTGCAATCTGGGAAATGTTTCGCCCGCTGCGCAAGGGTGCCGAGTTGTGCTTTCCTGATTCCGGCACGCTGTTCAGCCCCGGCGAACTGGCCGATTTTTTGATAAAGCACAACGTCGACGAGATGCTGTTCACGCCATCATTCTACAACACGTTCCTGACGGCACTTGCCCCACAAAAGGCCGCCGAACTGCCGCTTAGCCGTGTTGTTTTAAACGGCGAAGTCGTTGACGACGATTTGATCATCGCGTCGTTGGACAAACTGCCGAACGCTGCATTGTGGAACCTATATAGCATTTGCGAAACGCACGATGTGTGCATGTCGCATTTGACCGAACCGGCGGGCGATACGCCAGTGTCTGTTGGCGTCCCGATGGAACATCTGCGGGCTATCATTTTGGACGAAACGGACACACCTTGTCCGACTGGCACATCCGGTCAGCTACACTTTGAGGGCCCGCGCATGTTGGGGCGTGGCTATATCAACCGCCCCGAAGAGACCCGCCTGCGGTTTCGGGAACTGACGATTGAGGGGTCCAAGACCCGTCTTTACGATACCGGCGATCAGGCGTGGGTGGATGCCTCGAACGCGATTCATATTGAGGGCCGGATCGCCCATATGCTAAAACTGCGCGGCTTTTCGATCCAAACCCGGGAGCTGACGGAAACCATGCGCGATACGCTCTTGTTTTCCTCTGCAGCACCTTGGGTGACAGACGTCGGATCACGCGGTCAAAGCCTCGTGTTTTACTTTGCGGCCGATGCGAACCAAAAACAGACCAATGCTGAAAAATGGGGCCTGAAGGATGGCACAAATCGCATGCCGCCCGCTCTTGCGACCAAATTAAGGGCGGTTTTACCCGCCTATTGCGTTCCGTCGTTTCTGGTGCAGATGGACGCTCTGCCCCTGCATCCGGTTTCTGGCAAGGCAAACATGCGTGCTTTGCCAGCCGTAACAGAAGACGTAGATGCCCATGACCCAGCAGAAGATTCCGTTGTCGCAGCTGCCGCCATTGCAATGGGGTGCGCACCAACCCAAATTGATCCAGCGCTCAGCTTTCATGATCAAGGCGGCGATAGCTTGATGTGCGTGACGCTGATGCTGGAACTAGAGAAAACCTACAATCGCCCCATCGATTTTGAACTGGCCATGAATGTGCCTTTGCACAGGTTGGACCAATTGATGACCCAAGAGGCCGATACACCCGCGCCGACTGAGGGCTTTGACCGCCCCGGTATTTTGCTAACCGGGGTCACAGGGTTTCTGGGTGGCCACGTGCTAGCCCAAGCGGCCCGTGACTTGCCTGCGGGGTCCGTCGTCTATTGCCTCGTGCGCGACAAAAACCGGGGTGCGCGGGATCGGCTTGAAGAAGTTGCGCTTGCACATGGAGTTGACAGCGACCGATTTGTGATGGTCGCTGGCAACTTGGATGCGGCTGGTTTCGGGCTTAAAGGCACCCCCCTTAACGCTTTGGCCGCGTCTGTCACGCAAGTCATTCACTGCGCAGCGATGGTGAACCTCGCCATTGGGCGCAAAGAAATGCTGGACTGGTCAGCCCGTGGAATGGACACGGTTCTGCAATTCTGTCGTCAGGCCAACGCGGATCTGCGGTTCTGCTCGTCCAGCGCTGTTTTCCCCGATCGTGGGGGGCCATGGCCTGAAGCCCCTGCAGCGCTTTGGGATGATATTACAGGCTATGGTGCTGCTAAAATTGCGGCTGAAGAGGCGATTCAGGCTTCGGGTATTCCTGCGGCGATCGTGCGGTTGCCCTCGCTTTACGACCTGAATGCCCCGAACCCGCGCGACATATATGAAACCATCCTAAGGGCATCTGTGCGTAGCGGCTACATGCCCGAAAACCTTGTGTTCCCGATGACCGATGTTACTGCCGCCGCGGCGTTTTTGCTTGGTCAGGTAACCGCATTGGATGCACCGATTTACAACCTGATGGCAGACATCGGCATTGCACCAAACACCGACGCTGCTTTGGCTGCGCACGATTGGCTCTCGGTGGTTGATCTCGACCCTGGCATTGCGAATGTCATCGCCAGTTATCCAGACACATTAAGGGCCGACGCAACGTTCGACAACTCCGCCGCCCGCACCGCTTGGGCGCGCATATCTGACCGCCCCTATAGCGCCATTAGCGATGCCGAGGCCTTGCTTGCGAAACGCAAACTGGATTACCAAAGCGACCCGGCGTTGATCTGAAAATCCTCCATCGTCAAAGCACGGGCCGCGTCGCTGACCAAAAACGCGGCCAGTTCGGCAACTTCGTTGGGTTGAACGAGCTGGTTTTGTGGATTGGACTTGGCATATTGTGCCCGCACGTCTTCTAGACTTTGACCGGTCGAGGCCATGTCGGCATCGATGAACCGCCGCAGCATTTCGGTTTCGACCCATGTTGGACTGATTGAAACGCAGGTAATCCCATGTGCCGCCCCCTCAAGGCTGACGCATCGCCCCAGACCTAGCAGACCTGCTTTCGAGGCGCAGTAGGCTGCGTTGTTTGCCATCCCGTTATGCGCCGCAACAGAGGCAATGTTGACTATTCGCCCCCATCCTGCGCGTTTCATATGTGGCATTACAGCACGAATAGTGCGGAACGACCCGCTTAGATTGGTGTCTATGTGGTCGTCCCAGATGGTGTCGGGGTGATCAATGACGGCGGCTTCTTCATAAACGCCCGCAGCGTTGACTAGAATATCAACACTGCCGTGCGTTTTTACGACTTCGTCCACAAACGCATCGACACTTTCACTTGAGCGGACATCCAACGCAACCGCGTGGAGACCGGCCCGTTCTGCGCCAAGGATCTTGCTGACATTGGCTTGATCCCCCGCGCTGCGCGCGCCAATGACAACAGTTGCCCCGTCTGCCGCCAGCCTACGTGCCACCGCTAGCCCCATGCCTGATAGCCCACCAGTGATAATTGCCGTCTTATTGCCGTTTGTCATGCAGGACTAACCTTGTCTAAATTGCCGTTTGCAATCCATCTAAGTTAAATGCAGCCTCTGTGCATCGAAAATCCGACAGGACTTTTGCGAATAAAGACAGTCCGCAGTCGAGTTGACGTTTTGAACAGCTGCATTTGATCCAATGACCCGCGATCCCTTTGGCCGTAGCAATTCCATTCTCAGGAAAACAGAAAGGATCAAACGGAAGACACCCGAAACGCACCGTTTGCATCACAAACAACGCGCCGCATGATCAAATCAACCAGATAGGCCAAACTCTCTCATGGAATAGGCCGCAATTGGTCCCAAAAATCCTGACGGCGGACAATATCATTTAGCAAAAATGGTGCGCTCTATCGGAGAAAGTTCGAACCAGTTATCGGCTGTGTTTGACGAACTTTCGCGATGGGATGATGTGCTGAAAGATACCAGCTTGGGGCCTAAACCGCCTAAGCCTTGTGGCGCGCCTCGATGAAAGAATAGCCAATGATAAAGCATACCTAAGCCTGCTTTTGCCCTAGCAGTCCTGCGGCTTGAGCGAGAATGACATAGCTGTCAATTGTGTCAGGTTCTAACTTGATTGCTTTGAGCGCGGCGTCGGTCGCTCCGCGCAAATCGCCGACTTCCATTCTGTCCCAAGCGAAGTCTTCCAACTCTTGATACTCGGGAATGTCCCAGTCCGACATCATTCTGATCCCCGCTCTTTTGGCTCTCTGCCTCAGGTCGATTTCTGTACTTTGTATGAGCTTCGACATTTGGGGTGCCACCAAAGGTGGCAACGTCATTTGGCTAGGACTTTGAGCGCAACTTGCCTAAAAGAAAGGATCAAACCAAGTCGGGGAACGGGCCTGATCTATATAGATAGTTATACAGTCGATGCAGGTAGGCGTGCAGGTCTGAATCAGAATCGAAACTGACATCTGTTTGGTTCTCGTAGTCTAGGGCGGTCACGTTTCTTTCCGTGAGAACATGCTCGAAGTTTCGCTTCAAGCGGTCTGACCACTCCGTACGCTCAGCAGAAATTTCCTTCAGTCTGGCAGGATCGTTTGTATTCGCGCCACAATAGCGCCCGATATCCTTCAGCCAAGCTCGGGTATTCAAATCGATCAAAGAATAACTACTCCGGCATGGGGCCGTCACTGAATAGGTATCCCTCTAGCGTATCGAGCCACGTTCTAAGATCATCCGTATCTTTGAAGCCGTAATTCAAGTCCTTTCTTGCCGCCGCAACAGGCCAGCTTTCACTCGTACCCATCATTTTAAGGTTGTTCCGAAACATAGCCGAAAAACTCGGATCATCCTCCAAATGCTCTCTCAGTGCCTCAGGATCGTAGGAATCTGAGGCAAGATAGCAGAGGAAGACATCATAAAACTCTTTGTTTATCATGTGCTTATCTCCTGTTCGGATACATTGTGTAGAGATCAACTGAGCCATCTGGTCGCAAAGTGTAGACTGCTATGACCGTACCACCCTGAAAATCCACTTCTACAGGATAGGCGTTGCTTGCTCCAAAGTCGCCGTCCCTCTCGACCCCTTCGACTCGCCTTGCAAAATCAGGCCCCAATGCGTCTTCAATGGGAACCTCGACTCTAAAACGGCGCACAGGCTTCACAGGTCGGGAAGCTGCTAAATTCAGCTCACTCGCGAAGTTTGGGTTGCGCCGGATTACGGCATCCGCCGCTACATAATCGGCCTCTGACACTATCCGGGACGCAATTTCTGGCACACGATGATCTCGACCAGTATGCACTCCATCGGTTCTGTCTCTTGTCATCGGGTCATGACCAAGCATTACGCGATCTTCTAACATTTGCCGCGTGACGGCCCCTTCATGTCGCTGCGGTCTATGCCCTTGTGCCTCCAACTCAGCGAACCGGTTTGCCACAAATGCATCCACCTCGCGTCGGCGGGAGTTGATCATGTTGTCCAGTCTCGTGCGACCTGCACGCAGAGCACTCAAAGCAGCTGAGGGACGAAGACATGTTAGATTAACCCCAAGATTAGCGGCCCCCGCTGTAAAGGCGGTCCCGCCTAATAGAACCGAGGCGTCGAGATATGCCACATCTTCATAAGCGCGCAGCAATGCCTCCTCACTGGTTAGCCCAAGGCGGTATTCCAGATCGAGCAAGCGGAGTTCCGCATGCTGTGCCTCGAAGTACGCCACAGCTTCTTCGACGATCCGCTCAGCCGTCTCCCGGTCCATCTCGGTCAGCCGCTCCAACGCATCGATAATGTTTTGCCTCGCAGCAAGGCGTTCGGCTTCTTCTTCCTCTGTGATGATTCCGAAAAGTCTCCGATAGCCGAGGTAGAAAAACCGCAACAGATCGCAAGCTGCCTGAGCCTCCCCCTTTAAAGTGGTCCGCCCCTATAGTTAGGAAAGTGGAGGACCA
>CAXIAS010000073.1:0-12367 GCA_964022195.1 uncultured Roseobacteraceae bacterium | reverse complement strand
CATTTGTGCGATATCGCCTTCCATGATTTTATCTCCTTACGATGGAATTAGATTGGATAGTGGTTGTTCGGGCTTAGTGTGCAGGGTGCAGAGCATCCTTGAGGTACACACAAGTCAGAATGGTGAATACGTAGGCCTGAATACCAGCAACCAGGACTTCTAGTCCGTAGATTGCGGTGATGGCTACGATGGATACAGGGCTGATCGCGGCGATGGCTGCGAAACCTGCAAAAACTTTGATAACCGCGTGACCGGCCATAACGTTGCCCGCCAAACGAATAGAATGGCTAACAGGGCGCACGAAGTACGAGATCACCTCGATGATCGCGATAACCGGACGCAAGATCAGCGGCGCGTCGGACATCCAAAACAGGCCCAGAAACTTGGTGCCGTTCAGAACAAACCCGAGGATGGTCACGGCGAAGAACACGCCAAAACCCAAAACTGCCGTCACCGCGATATGGCTGGTGGTGGTGAATGACATAGGGATGAGACCAAGGAAGTTGGCAAACAAGATGAACAGGAAAATCGTCATGATGTAAGGGAAGTATTTCACCCCGTCCTTGCCGGTTACGTCTTCGACCATCTTGTAGATGAAACCATACATCAGCTCGCCGATGGACTGAACGCGGGTCGGGACGATTGCACGACCACGGCTGCCCAATACAAAGATCGCAACGATACACAAAACGGCGATTGCCATCCAAAGCGTGACGTTTGTCGGGGTGTACCAGTGGATTGTATCGCCGCCGAACAACGGCTTGACGATGAACTGGTCCAACGGGTGGAATACCAGCCCTGCTTCTTCGGTGTGCGCTTCAGATGCCACTGTCTTCACCCTCGTCTTTGTCGGCCTCGGCCGACAGTTTTCTTTGCACTTCCTGTGCCGACCGCATCATGGTTTTAACACCCGCCGCGAGGCCCAGAAAAATAAACAGCACCAGAAAAATCGGCAGGGTCCCAAAAAAGGTATCCAGCGCGTATCCGATGCCAAAACCGATCCCAAGACCGGCTACAAGCTCTATCACCATTCGCCAGGCCAACTGCGCCTGAGAGTAGTGCTCCTCCGAATGGTCCTTCTCGATTGTGGCCTGTTTCGCTTTTTCCAGTTTGGCCTCTAGCGCCTTTAGGCGGTCGGCGGCGTCAGACTGGTTTTGCGGGTCGGACATAACGAAATTTTCCACACGTTGGTGTTGGGCACGGTTTAGGCTGACCGCAACACCGAGTCAAGTTACCGTCACACGTGATTAACTCACTGTTTTATTTGATTTATTCGACCACGACTAAGAGAGAACTTTGCGGCATTTTGTCAGATGTCACGCATTTTGATATTCAACCAATTGGTTGACGTTTGCTACGCAGACCGCTTAATCGCGCTTATGACTGATCCACTAGACACGACATTTGCGGCCCTTGCCGACCCCACGCGCCGCGCGATCCTTGCGATGCTGCTAGAAGACGACATGGCGGTGACCGACGTGGCCGAACCGTTTGCGATGTCGCTGGCAGCGGTGTCCAAACATCTGGGGGTGTTGACGGTTGCGGGGCTGATCAGTCAGGAAAAGCGCGGCCGCGTCAAATGGTGCAAGTTAGAGCCCGACGCCTTGCGGGCCGGGTCGGTCTGGATGCAAGCCTTTGGCCAGATGGAAGCGATCGATCTGGATGCATTCGAAGCGTTTTTGGAACAACAGCTGGATTAGGTCGCGGGGCAGGCGGCCTTTGCAGCGTCCTTGAGGTGGGTCAGACAGGCCTGCACTTTGGTGGTGCGGTGCAGATCCACATGGGTCACCAGCCACAACGGGACTTTCCATTCGTCCTTGGCGGGCATCACCTCGTGCAGGTTGGGGTGCAGTTGCATGACCACATCAGGGACAAAGCCCAGCCCGGCCCCCGCAATGACCGCATCGACCACATTGCGACTGGCCGTTGTTAGGAACTTTTGCTGGTCGGGGGTCACGTTGTCGCGCATCCAGATATTGAACGGGGCCCGACTGTCCTGATCGTCAGACCCGACAAAGTAATGTGCGCCCAGATCGGCTTCGCCTGCGGGCATACCGTGTTTTGCGATATAAGCATCCGACGCGACCAACCGGATCGGCATTGCGAAAAACTCTTGCACAACATTGTCCGGCTGATCGGGTTGTTCGCCCGCGCGGATCGCGACATGGGCCTCGCCGTATTCCAGCCGAAACAGGCGTTCGCCCGTCAAAAACCGGATGGTGACCTTGGCGTGTGCCTCTTGGAATGCCATCAGCACAGGGGTCAGGAATGGCGACAGAAATTCCAGCGAGGTGACGATCAGATCGCCGCTGACGCCTTCGCCCTGTCCCTTTATTCGGCCGGCAAGCTGGGTGAACTGGTCGTCCGTCGCTTTGGCGACCTGTAACAAGTCCGCCCCCGCCTCGGTCGCGGTGTATCCGCGCGAGTGACGTTGGAACAGTTTGACGCCCAAACGCGCCTCGAGCGCATCAATATGACGGATTACAGTCGCATGGTGAACACCCAAGACCTCGGCCGCCCCGCTGACCGTGCCACAACGCGCCACCTGATAGGCAGTGCGGATTTCATCCCAGTTATCCATGAGGTATCCGTGCAATAATGAACAATACCCGACAATATAGCACCAGATCGTTCAAAATTGTAGGGGGGCGCCCTACGCAAAAATGATGCACCATGGGGTCAATAGACAGTTAGCAGGTTTCGTGATGCCATCCTTCCAGCAAAAACTATGTAACGGGATCGCCCGCGCGATTCAGAAACCGACCTTGGCCTTTGTGCGTCCCGTCTGGCTGCTGCGAATTGTGGCGAACCAGACCGCGAAACTTGCGCCCAAGCCCAAAGGGCTGCGAACCAAGACCATCCTGACCCGCGCCGATGGCACGGCTTTGCTGACCGAAATCCGCACCGACGCCTCGCCCGAGCGGGCCAAGGGCACGTTGCTCTACATCCACGGCGGCGGCTTTGTGATCGGCAGCTTGCCGCTGTATCGGCACCTCGTCGCCACCATCGCCGACGCGGCCGGACTGCGCGCGATGTTCGTCGATTACCGAATGGCGCCAGAACACCCTGCACCAGCGGCACTGAATGACGTGACCCAAGCCTACCACGCGCTTGCCGATACCCCCGAGGGCCGGCATATCGCGATCGCAGGCGACAGCGCTGGCGGAAATCTGGCGCTGGCGCTGATTTTGCGGCTCAAACGGGCCCGATCCACCCTGCCCTTTGCGACTGTTTGCCTGTCACCGGTCACCGACCTGCGCGGCGGCAATCCGTCGTTTACCGCCAACGCGGGCACCGAACGGTTGCTGCCGTCAAAATGGGTTCGTAAATCCGCCGCATCCTACATCAAGGACGCAGACCCCAGCGATCCCGAACTCTCGCCGATCTTGGGTGATTTTGCAGACGCGCCGCCGACGTTGATCCACGTCGATACAGGCGAAATCCTGTATGACGACGCCCGCCTGATGGCCGACCACCTGCGCGGCCAAGGCGTAGACGTCACCTATACCGAGGAAACCGGCCTGTTCCACGTCTGGCACCTGAACGTTAGCCGTTCACCAGAAGCCGACGCATCGGCGGCCCAGATCAGCGCGTTTTTGTCAGCCCAGCTTGACTCTGCTACCTCTGACGCCTAAACGACCCCCAACATCCGGATAGCATCAGCTTTCCGGTCCCTATTCATAGGGATCGCCCTCCGTCAGTGCGTCGCACCCACGGGGGCGCTACTGCATTCAGCGGATCGTTCCTATATATAGGGGCGACTGCAACGACCAAGGGGCCCTGTGCCGATGTTTGAGAACCTATCCGAACGCCTAGGCGGCGTCTTTGACAAGCTCACCAAACAAGGGGCCTTGTCCGAAGACGACGTCAAAACCGCCCTGCGCGAGGTGCGCGTCGCCCTGCTCGAGGCCGACGTCTCTCTGCCCGTCGCGCGGGACTTTATCAAAGCGGTCGAGAAAAAGGCGACAGGCGCGGCCGTCACCAAATCGATCCAGCCCGGCCAGCAGGTCGTCAAGATCGTGCATGACGAACTGGAACACATCCTGACGGGCGACGCCGATCCCGGTGCGCTGAAAATCGACAACCCGCCCGCGCCAATCCTGATGGTCGGCCTGCAAGGGTCGGGTAAGACGACGACCACCGCCAAACTTGCCAAACGGATGAAGGATCGGGACGGCAAACGTGTTCTGATGGCCTCGCTTGACACCAACCGCCCTGCGGCGATGGAACAGCTGGCGATCCTTGGCACGCAGATCGGCGTCGACACCCTGCCGATTGTCGCAGACGAAAGCCCCGTGCAGATCGCCAAACGGGCCAAAACCCAAGCCTCGCTTGGCGGCTACGACGTCTATATGCTCGACACTGCGGGCCGTTTGCACATCGACGAAGAACTGATCGCCCAAGCGGCCGAGGTGCGCGACGTCGCAAACCCACGCGAAACCTTGTTGGTCGTTGACGGGCTGACAGGTCAGGACGCGGTCAACGTCGCCCAAGAATTCGACGACAAGATCGGCGTCACGGGCGTGGTCCTGACACGGATGGACGGCGACGGTCGCGGCGGTGCGGCCCTGTCGATGCGCGCGATCACCGGCAAACCGATCCGATTTGTTGGCCTTGGCGAAAAAATGGACGCGATCGAGACGTTCGAACCCAAACGGGTCGCAGGCCGCATCCTCGGCATGGGCGACATCGTAGCGCTTGTCGAAAAGGCCCAAGAAACCCTCGAGGCCGAACAAGCCGAACGCATGATGAAACGGTTCCAAAAGGGCCGCTTCAACATGAACGACCTGAAAATGCAGCTCGAGCAGATGATCAAAATGGGCGGCATGGAAGGCATGATGGGCATGATGCCCGGCATGGGTAAAATGCAAAAACAGATGGACGCGGCAGGGATGGACGACAAAATCCTGACACGCCAAATCGCGCTGATCAATTCCATGACCAAAAAGGAACGCGCCAACCCCGACCTGATGGCCGCATCCCGCAAAAAACGGATCGCCAAAGGCGCAGGGCTTGAGGTTTCCGAGCTCAACAAACTCATCAAACAACAGCGCCAGATGGGCGACATGATGAAAAAGATGGGCAAAATGGGCAAAGGCGGCATGCTGAAACAAGCCATGAAAGGCATGTTCGGAAAAGGCGGCGACGCAGGCGCCATGCCCGATATGAACGACCCCGCCGCCATGAAAGAAGCCGCCAAAGCGCTGCAAGGCAAACTGCCCGCCGGCTTCCCCGGCATGGGCGGCCCCGCCCTTCCCCCCGGCCTGTCCGGTTTCGGGAAAAAGAAATAATGCCCTTGCTTTGGTCGAAATACTCCCGCCGGAGGCTTCAACACCGACGTCCTGCCGCAACGTCAGCGTTTTGCGTCAAAAATGTCGTCGCGCGAATGCGCGTCCGTGGGGTCACACCATGCTGACCAACGCGCCAACGCTGACAACCAAAAATCTGATCCTGCGCGGCCCGCAAAAATCCGACCTCGCGGCGTTCACGACCTGGGCCACGACGTCCCAACGGCTCGAACATCTTGGCGGCAACACCAATACAGGCGACGCTTGGCGCGGGTTCATCGCGGGTGTGGGTCACTGGCAGTGGCACGGTTACGGGTTCTTTATGATCACGGATAAAAACGCCGGCACGCCACTTGGGCGCATGGGTGTGTTGCACCATTCCGATTGGCCCGAACCTGAACTAGCCTATCACCTGTTCGACGGCGCCGAAGGGCGCAGCATCGGGTTTGAGGCCGCGATCGCCGTGCGCCACTGGGCGGGCGAGACCCTGAACCTCAAGCCGCTGATGTCGATGATCCACCCCGACAATACACGCTCAATCACGCTGGCCAAACGGCTGGGCGCTGTGCCCGAGGCCGACATCACCCACGATGGTGATCCGGCAATCATGTTCCGGCACCTCGCCCATGATCACGCCGACGCGGCCGCACAACTGTCCGAGGTGTCCCCATGACCGCAACCTTGCAAACCCCGCGCCTCGTGCTGCGCCAGCCCAACAAAGGCGACTGGCCCATCTATCACGCCTTTATGGACTCTGATCGCGCCGAGTTTTTTGGATCCCAAGGCGACCTTGGCAAAATCTGGAAAACCTTTGCCTCTGAACTGGGCCATTGGGAAATGTTCGACCAAGGCATGTGGGTCATCACACGTCGTGGCGACGATACCTGCCTAGGGATCGCAGGGCCATGGACCCCGCCCCATTGGCCGGAATCCGAAATCGGCTGGATGATCTTTGATCCCAGCCTTGAAGGCACCGGCATCGCAACCGAGGCCGCAATCGCCACCATTAAACACGCCTACGACGTTCTGGGCTGGCAAACCGCCGTCAGCTATATCCACAAAGACAACATCCGCTCGATCCGGCTCGCCGAAAAACTGGGCGCCAAACTCGACGAAAACGCCCCGTCGACGGGGGCCGATATGCTGACCTACCGCCACCCTGTCCCCAAGGGAGTTAAGCTATGACCGACGCCAGCACCCGCGCCGCAGAGCTGCTAAAAGAGCACCGCGAAAGCATCGACCGCCTGGATGCGATCCTCGTTTATACGCTGGGCGAGCGGTTCAAACACACGCAGGCCGTGGGGAAACTCAAGGCCAGCCACGATCTTCCACCGTCCGATCCCGCGCGCGAAACCGCACAGATCGCACGGTTGACCGACCTTGCAGATCGGGCCCATCTGGACCCCGAATTTGCCAAGAAATTCCTGAATTTCATCATTCAGGAAGTCATCCAACACCACAAACAACATCAATCCTAAAGACACTAATAAGGAACTATCCCATGTCTATGAAAATCCGTTTGGCCCGTGGCGGCTCCAAGAAACGCCCTTTCTATTCAATCGTTGCAGCCGACAGCCGTATGCCACGCGATGGCCGTTTCATCGAAAAGCTGGGCACATATAACCCGATGCTGCCAAAAGACAGCGAAGAGCGCGTGAAAATGAACATGGAGCGCGTGAAATACTGGTTGGGCGAAGGCGCACAGCCAACTGATCGCGTGTCCCGCATGTTGGAAGCCGCAGGCGAGTTGCCCAAGAAAGAGCGCAACAACCCGAAAAAAGGCACACCAGGCAAAGCCGCTCAGGCCCGCGCCGAAGAGAAAGCCGAAAAAGCAAAAGCCGCTGAAGAAGCTGCAAACGCCCCTGCCGAAGAAGCACCGGCAGCAGAAGAAGCAGCCGCAGAAGAGTAAACCTCTTCTTGTGCAAACACCCCGCCGGCAGTGCTGGCGGGGTGACCCGATCTGGTTTCGCAAAGGACGACATCAATGGCTGACAAAGTTGTCGTGGGCACGCTCTCTGGCTCTTACGGAGTGCAGGGCGAGGTGCGCCTGAAATCGTTTTGTGCCGAACCAGGTGCTATCGCCGACTACCGGCCCCTGACCACCGACGACGGGCGCGAATTTGCGATGCTCGTGCTGACCGGACAGGTCAAGGGCGGCTTTACCGCCCGCATCGCAGGCATCGACACCAAAGAGCAGGCCGACGCGCTCAAGGGCACGCAACTGTTCGCCCGACGCGACCAATTGCCCGCGCTGCCTGACGATGAATATTATTACACTGACCTGATCGGGCTGACAGTGGCCGACACCGGCGGGGCTGTGCTGGGAACAGTCAAATCCGTGGTCGATCACGGGGCGGGTGATATGCTTGAAATTCTGCCACAAGGGCAGTCCGAAACCGTGTTCTTGCCTTTTACAATGGCCAACGTGCCCACGGTTGATTTGGCCACGAGCCGGATTGTCGCCGACCCACCCGAAGGTATTTTCCCCGCCGGCTGATGGCGTGGCCCCGCGCAAACAGTCCCTTGCGCGCGGCCCAACGGACCAGACTGACAAAAGACCTGCGGTTCCAGAACCGTTTGCCCGAATTGCCCGAATTGCCCAAGGTCTAGGACTGGATGCAGGGGGCAATAAAAGTCACCCATATCATTGTCGCAAGGGGCGTCATGGCGCACATTTGACCCTGACTGGTCGCATATCTGGTCATCGCTGGCTGTCAAATCCGACCCGACATGTCGGGGACCGACGGGAATGTCCGGCCCCTGTTCGACCCCGAACACCAACGCCCTTTACGCAGCACCCAAAACCCGATTCAATGCACTCAGCAGCAATCACGGAACCGCAATGCGCCAGATCCTCCTTCATCCCGGCTTTCACAAGACCGGCACCAGTGCGATCCAGCATTTCTTGTGGCACAACCGCGAGGCGCTGGCGCCGTCGTTCGACCTGCGCATGTTCCGGCATATGAAACCGGTGGCGGCCACCTGCACACGGTATTCAGCCACCCAGGACCCGTTGGACCTGATCGACCTTGTCAGCCAGCTGGACGAAAGCTTTCTGCTGTTTCCGACGTCCAAATCCAAAGACATGTTGATCAGCTGCAAAGGCTTTTGCGGCCACCTGCCCTGCAACCCGATGGTGCCCGACTATAGCGCGGCGCCCGTGCTGCTGACCTATCTGGCGGGGTATCTGTCGGACCGGTTTCCCGACGCGCAGGTCAAAGTGTTGTTCACAACCCGCGACCCGCAGGACTGGCTGTTCAGCATGTATCGGCAACAATTGAAATCACACCGGCTGACGGATGATTTCGACACGTTTGCGAAAACCTATGCCAATGCCGCAGACCTGAACACGGTCATCGGACAGGTCGCCGCCGCACTGGACCCGCTGCCGGTGATGTTTATGCCGCTCGAAGACATGCTGCGTCATCCGCTTGGACCTGGTGCGGCTGTTGTTGATCAAATGGACGTGCCCTTGGATGTGCGCCAGAACCTGCATCCCGTAGGGCGTGACGGTGAAGGGCCCGATCAGGCGATCTGGCAAATGTATCTGGATCTGAACCGCAGCGGCCACCCCGACAGCCATATCGCGTCGCAGAAAAAAGCGATTGAGCAAGCCGCCGGATTGGGCGGATGGAAACCCGTCTGACGCCCGCGTATTGTGTCGCCATGGGCTTAAGCCCATGGTTACGACAAGCCTTAGGGCCAGTCATCCAACGCTTTGGTCATCATACCCCGCAAGGCGGCCACACGTTCGGGGTTGTCGGCATAGCGGGCGATAAACCGGCACATATACCAGCCCACCAGATAGCGGAACACGGTCTCGTATTCCAACTCGGGCAGGCCGGCCTGAATGCACAGGGCCGCAACGTCCCCTTCGCGCAGGCCGATATAGGACGGCCCCTGAAACGGCGGCGACTTCATCGTGGCCAGAACCAGAAAATGCGCCAGCTCTTGGGCCAGCGGGCGATGGGTTTCGCCTTGGATGTCGAACCCGAACAACACGCCGTCCTGATAGCTGAAGTTATGGGTCGCAAAATCCCCGTGCCCTGCGACGCGGCGCAACACAAACGCGCGCAACCGGTCCGCCAAGGCCCGCAATTTGCGGCGCATCTGTTGGGCCAAATGACGATCAGCGGGCGACAGCGCCTTGTAAGACGTATTGACCAGCTGTTCTTGCCAGTAGAACGGCGCGAATTTGCCCGCCGACACACGGGCGCCAACATAGCGGGTCAGCCAGTCACCAGTCTGCCGCAGAATCGCGTCCCGGTCGGCTGCCGGATCATCCAGCGCCGCTTGCAGACTGGGATCAGGGCCCTGACTGACGACCAGCAACCCTTGATCGCGATCATGGGCGATATACTGGTTCACCTGCAGCGGGCCTTGGGCCAGATGTGGACCAACCAGTTGCAGTTCGGCGGTCGCGGCCTCGACCACCTCGGCTGCGCCATCCATGGTGAAATGCTTGGCTATGACCGGTTGGCCATCGGCCAGCGCCACATAAACCGAGCGGTTGTGCTGCGCGCGGATCAGCTGCGCCCCGTTTAGCGCGGCGGCTAATCCGCCTGTGGCCTGTAGCTCTTGCAATGGTGATTGTGCGATATGTTGGGCCTGCATCCAGAGTTCCCCCCTGTTCGTTTGGACCGAATCTAACCCCTTCCCCCCATTTGTGTCATCCCTTAAAGACAAACGCATGTCCGATACCCCAAAATCCCGCGCCGCTGGGCGCAAAGCGATCACACAATCGTTCAAACCGCGCGAACTGATGACCGATACGCCCGAACTGGCGGGGGTCTGGACCGCGCAGATCATCACCCTGTTCCCCCAAGCGTTCCCCGGCGTCTTGGGCGAAAGCCTGACAGGCCGCGCCCTGCAAGACGGCAAATGGCAACTGCAAACCTTTGACTTGCGCGATTACGGCATCGGCAAACACCGCAACGTCGACGACACGCCCGCCGGTGGCGGGGCGGGCATGGTGCTGCGCGCCGACGTGCTAGAGGCCGCGATCCTTGACGCGCAGTCCAAGGCGCGGGGCAATATGCCGATCTATTACCTTAGCCCGCGCGGACGACGGATGGATCAACCCTTGATGCAGACCCTTGCGCGGACCGACGGCGTCACCTTGCTATGTGGCCGGTTCGAGGGCGTGGACGAACGGGTTCTGGACCACTTTGGCATTCGCGAAATCAGCCTTGGCGATTTCGTGATGACCGGCGGCGAACTGGCAGCCCAAGCGATGATCGACGCCACCGTGCGCCTGCTGCCCGGAGTGCTGGGCAACGCCGATAGCGCGGTCGAGGAAAGCTTTTCCAACGGTTTGCTGGAACATGCGCAATACACCAAACCGGCCACATGGCAGGGGCGGAATATTCCCGATGTCCTGCTCTCGGGCAATCACCGCAAAATCGCGGACTGGCGCCGCGACCAAAGCCAGAAAATCACGCAAGAACGGCGCCCCGACCTGTGGGACGCCTACACGCGCGACACCGACGGCTAAGCCGCCGGTTCAGCCTCCGGTTCCGCGTCTGACGCAACCCCGCAGGTGCCGCAGAACTTGAAAAACGAATTGTCGCGGCGGCCGCAGTTTTTGCAACTGTCAAACAGACAAAACCCGCAATGCACGCAGAAATCGACCTTCTCGGCGGGGGCTGTCTTGGCCTTGGGGCCCGCTTTGGCGGCAAACGACCGGTCACAGCTGGGACACACCCCGTCTGATATCTTGGCCACGGCGGTTTCATAGGCAATCGCCTTGCGTTTTTCGACCTCGGGTTGCTGTTCTTCCAACTGTTTGTTTTTCAGGTAACGGGTCATGCCCCTGATCACAAAATGGGCAAAGCCCACGGCAATCACAATTCCGACGACAATGCGGATATACCCGCCATAAGACGGCAGATAGGGGACCAGTTCGACAAAAAACGCAAACAGCGAAAACAGCACAAAACCACGATATAGCGGCCAGTAATTCGAGCCGCGCTTCTTGGCGATCATCCATGCAGAGGCCAGCAGCAACGGCACCGTCAACGCAAGGCGCAGCATAAACACCTTTAGCACCTCGGCGCGGACCGCCTTTTGATAGGGGGCCTCGGCGTCGGTGCGAATGTCCCTGCGTTCGTCGTTCAGGTCACGACGGGTCTGCTCTTGCTTGGCCAATGTCAGTTGCAGGTCTTCAACCGCGCGGCCTGCCTCACGCTCGGCGGCCTTTAGCGCCTCGATCCGGTTGACGCGGGCAATGACGTCGGCATCCTGATCCGACGACCCTGTGGCATTGCGGGTCTTGATCCAGCTTTCAAAACTGGTGCGCTGGTTTTCGTAATCAGTGCTGCGCGACGCGGCGATAAATTTCGCGATCTCAAGGGCATCCTTGTTTGCGTCTACCTCGTCTGACAAGGCGTCTTGCTTGTTTGATACTGCCGACAAACGGTCGGCATCGACGAAATCCTCAAGCGTGACGCGGGTTCCGGCGGTCGGCACATCCGACATCACCAAAGCCCCCAGCTGGATCAGCAAACCGGCGAAAATCACCGATATGACCCACATAATGGTGCGATACCAGAACAGCGGGCGACGCATGGCTTTCATAACAAACGTATCCTTATCAATAAATTCTGCCCGAACCCTAGCCGCACGAGGCCATCGGCGCAACGTCTGCCAGCGGGTCAGAAACCACCGCCAAAAAGGTAAAAAACCCGTTGTTCCAAAGGGCTGTATTGGATTCAAACGACAATCAGGCCGGTTTCGCAGCGAAACCTTGAAAACCGGCATCAAACGCTTGCCTGCCTGCGTTTTGACCACTATACGCAGCCCATCTTGAACCATCTGATGGATTCGGGGTGCTGGTTTATGGAACCGCTGGATTACCGCAGGTCCCTTCGTTGGGGCAAAACGCGCCAGTCAGGCCGGACAACCACAAGAGATAAATGATGACGGCATCCTCTGGCGGGCGCATTCGCGGACCCGAAAACGACACAGAGCTCTGCACGCACGCAAACCACGTTACGGGAAAACCCGTGCAATTGAATAGGAGCGTATCATGAACGTGATCGCACAAATCGAAGCGGAGCAGGTTGCTGCGATGGGGAACG
>CAXIAS010000072.1:0-12459 GCA_964022195.1 uncultured Roseobacteraceae bacterium | reverse complement strand
ATTGGAACGTATGTTGCATTCCGACGGTTGGGATGGCCCGCTAGAGCCTTGGGATTGGCGCTATTATTCCGAAATCCGCCGTCGCGAATTACACGATCTGGATGACGCCGAGCTGAAACCGTATTTGCAGCTCGATCAGATGATCGCGGCGGCGTTTGATTGCGCCAGCCGACTTTTTGGTTTGGAATTCGCGCCGTTGGATGGGCCGACCTATCACGACGATGTGCGCCTGTGGGACGTCACCCGCAAGGGTGAACACGTGGCGGTCTTTGTCGGGGACTATTTTGCGCGCGGCTCTAAACGGTCGGGGGCATGGTGCATGGCGATGCAATCACAGCAAAAGCTGGCGGGTGATATACGTCCACATGTGGTCAACGTTTGCAATTTTGCCAAACCCGAAGAAGGCACACCTGCGCTGTTGTCCTACGACGACGCGCGGACGCTGTTCCACGAATTCGGCCACGCGCTGCACCAGATGCTGTCGGACGTAACCTACGAGAGTATCTCGGGCACCTCGGTTGCGCGCGATTTTGTAGAATTGCCCAGCCAGTTGTTCGAACATTGGCTAGAGGTGCCTGAGGTGCTTGGGGAATTTGCGATCCATGCGGAAACAGGCGAGGCGATGCCAAAGGATATGCTTGATCGTGTTTTGAAGGCAGCGACTTATGATATGGGGTTCTCGACCGTGGAATACGTGGCCTCGGCGCTTGTTGATCTGGATTTTCATGATGGCCCGCCACCGGCGGATCCCATGCAAAAGCAGGCGGAAACGTTGGAACGGATCGGGATGCCACAGGCGATCCGGATGCGCCACGCAACCCCGAATTTTGCCCATGTTTTCGCCGGTGACGGGTATTCTTGTGGTTACTACAGCTACATGTGGTCCGAGGTGATGGATGCGGATGCCTTTGCCGCGTTTGACGAGGTGGGAAATCCGTTTGATCCTGATATTGCCCAGCGGTTAGAGGGCACCATTTTGTCGTCGGGCGGATCGGTGGATGCCGCACAGCTGTATACAGCGTTCCGCGGCCGGATGCCGGGGGTCGAGGCACTGCTAAAGGGTCGCGGTCTAGCCTAACGCGTATCGTCGGGGTGCGGTCGGACCCCGACGGGATCTTTGTGGATCAAGACATCTGCGCGGGGGTAGGCCGCAACAATGGCGCGACGCAGGGACGCGCCAATGCTATGCGCCTGTTCCAACGTTTGACTGCCATCCAGTTCGATATGCATGTTCACGAACACCCGACTACCCGCGATGCGGGTTTTTAGATCGTGGTAGCCGTGAACGCCTGTGTGGTTGGCGGCGATTGCCTCGATACCGGCGATCATCGCGGGGTCTGCCTGACGATCCATCAACGCGTCCCACGCCTGTTTGCCAATGCGCAATGCACCAATCGCCAGCAATGCCGCAGCGCCGAGGGCCACGACGCTGTCAACTTGGCCGATCCCGAATTGCGCGGACATCCCCAACGCCAAGATCGCCCCGATATTGGGGATTAGATCACCCAGATAATGAAGGCTGTCGGCCTTGACGACGGCATTTCCGGTCTGCCGTGCGACGCGGCGTTGCCACATGACCAAAGCAAGTGTCAGGACAATCGAAAACACGATAACGGCTATGCCTTGGGCTTCGCGTTCGGGCAAGGTGACGGTGTCGTCCAACAGGCGCCGGATTGCCGCGAACGAAATGACACCGGCAGAAATCAGGATGAAAACCGATTGACCTAGGGCGGCCAGATCCTCGGCGCTGGTGTGGCCAAAATTGTGATCGTCATCCGCTGGTTTGGCCGCATAGGCGATAGCGGCGAGCCCGCCAAGCGACATCATCAGGTCCATTGCGCTGTCGGCCAAAGTGGCGGCAATCGCCAGCGATCCGGTCTGGCCCAAGGCCCATAGCTTGGCGACTACCAAAATCAGCGCGACGGCAACGGACGAAATGCCCGCCGACAGGTTCAGACTTTGGTCGGACGGTGCCATCTATTCGCGGATTTCATCGGGGGAGACGCCCCACAATACGTTTTTTGGGGCCCAGCCGCGATAGCCGCCTGCCGTCAGCCGGCACCATTTTGCATCGCATTCGCCCAACCGTGCAACAACGCCGGATTCGAGGACCGCATTTTCGGGTGCGCCAGCATCAGGGCGGGCACGCAAGGCCAGCAAGTCTTGGTCAACGATGACAGTGCGCGCGCCCGACAGCATGGTGTAGTGGACCCAACCACCCATACCGTCGCGGTCCGCGACTTTGCGCCAGTGACCGTATTCAGCCACAACCTGCAACGGCATATTGCGTCGTTTAAACACCCAATCAATCCGGTGCGACAGCGAAGGGCCGCGACGCACGTTGCTTTCGGATGCCTTAAGCGACACAAATCGGGGTAAGGGCAAATTGGTTTCCGGCCCAAGGTTCGGGGTTTCGGCCACTGATTGGGAACCCAAACAGATCAACACTGCCATAAATACCTGCCGCAAGCCCATTTTGCTGCATCCTTTGCCCATACCATCGCGCAGGTTCTTGTGCCCGCCGCTTTGCCGTTGCAACCTGACACTGACTTAGTGATTTGCATAGGCAGAAGGGGACCAAGATGACAGGGAAACGTCTGAGTGTTGTCGTGACGCGACGGTTGCCAACAGCCGTCGAAACCCGATTGTCGGAATTGTTCGATGTGACATTGCGGGACGACGACACGCCGATGGATCGTGCGACGTTGGCAAAGGCAATGAAATCGGCTGACGTGGTGGTGTCGTCAATCACCGACCGGATTGATGCGGCAATGCTGGCGGGGGCAGGTGACCGGTTGCGATTGATCGCGCAATACGGGGCGGGTGTCGACAATATCGACGTTTTGACGGCCCATCAGCGCGGCATCCAAGTCTCAAATACCCCCGGTGTCAGCACCGATGACACTGCCGATATGGCGATGGCTATGATTTTGGCTGTTACCCGTCGCATCCCCGAGGGTTTGCGCAGGATGGCAGACGATGCGTGGGAGGGCTGGGCCCCAACAGCGATGCTTGGCGGCAGGATAGGCGGAAAACGACTTGGTATTCTTGGCATGGGCCGGATCGGGCAAGCGGTCGCAAGGCGCGCGCAGGCGTTCGGAATGCAAGTCCACTATAATAACCGCAAGCGTTTGCGCCCTGAAATCGAAGACCCGTTAGAGGCCACATATTGGGAAAGCCTTGACCAAATGGTTGCGCGGATGGATTTCGTTGTAATCAGTTGCCCGCATACACCGTCAACGTTCCACTTAATGAATGCGCGCCGGCTAAAGCTGCTCAAGCCCGAGGCCGTCCTGGTCAATGTTTCGCGCGGTGAAGTGGTCGACGAGAATGCGCTGACGCGGATGTTGCGCACCGGAGAAATCGCAGGCGCGGGACTGGATGTCTATGCCAATGGCCAAGAGGTAAACCCAAGGTTGCGCGAGTTGGAGAATGTCGTGTTGTTGCCTCATATGGCCTCTGCCACACGCGAAGGGCGGATCGAGATGGGCGAAAAGGTGATCATCAACATCAAGACATTTGACGACGGCCACAGGCCGCCTGATCTGGTTGTGCCTGCGATGTTATAAAGCGGGCGATAGGTGTAGCCCTATCGTTCGGCCAAAGCCGTAGAATGGCCCGCACAGAACGCGGGCAATCAGGCATCACTGTATCAACGCGCGTCGTCGAGCGTCAGGATATAATTTGATGCGGAAAAGCGCAGCATGTCATTGTCAGCACGTCCTGCGACGTAAGAGCCTTGGGCGTCCATACAGGCGCCAAGCGAAGACATTGCGACAAGCGCAAGCACAAGTGTGCGGGTCATTTCTGGTCTCCTCAAAGGTCCACCTCTAACGGGTGGTGAAGTGAATATAGACCACTTGGCGGCGAAATACGAGGGGGAGTACTGAAAATTCCTTCCCCGTAAGGATGTTACCTAGAATGCAGCCAAAGGCGCGGCGATATTACCCGGCCCTTGGTCTATGGTTTTCCGTGGGAGCGGTGCCCATTGCGCCTAGCGGTAGACTTCGTCTTCGGTTGGGAATGCTCGGGACTTTACGTCCTCTGAATACTTTTTGACGCTGTCTTCAATCATCGGCCCCAATGTGCCGTAAACCTTGACGAATTTCGGTGTCCAAGGGTTCATTCCCAGCATGTCCTCAAGCACAAGGATTTGGCCGTCGCAATCAGCCGAGGCCCCGATCCCGATTGTGGGAATGTCGATCAGGCCGGTGATTTTGGCCGCGAGCGGTTCGACCATGCCTTCTAACACAACTGCAAAGGCCCCTGCCTCGGTCACCGCATGGGCGTCGGCGATGTGATCGGCCCAAGTATCTTCGTCACGGCCTTGGGTTTTGAAACCGCCCATGACGTGACTGGATTGCGGGGTCAGTCCAATATGGGCCATCACCGGAATGCCGCGCTCGACAAGGAATTTGATTGTAGGAGCCATACGTGCGCCGCCCTCAAGTTTCACCGCGCCGCAGGATGTTTCCTTCATAATCCGCGCCGCATTGCGAAAGGCCATGTTGGGGGATTCTTCGTAGGTGCCAAAAGGCATATCGACCACGATCAGGGCCTTTTGGGTGCCGCGCACCACGGCCTTGCCGTGCATGATCATCAGATCAAGCGGGACGCCAACGGTCGATTCCATCCCGTGCATCACCATCCCGAGGCTGTCACCGACAAGGATGAAATCCGCGTATTTGTCCACAATGGCCGCAGTATGCGCGTGATAGCTGGTCAGGGACACAATAGGCTCGCCCCCTTTGCGGTTCGCGATTTGTGGAACAGTGTTGCGGCGGATCTTCTCGGATTGGGTGCTCATGGTGTGACTTCCTTTTGGTCAATCAGTAGGACGTCGCCGAATTCGGCGGAAATAATAATGCCGACGGGGGCCGTTGGTTTGCCCGAGGCGGGTTGAAATGTGGCCGCGTCCACGATGTCGACAGCCCTGAGGGTGGCGCGCGGCTCGGTCCCGACGGTTGCTTTTATCGCATCGGTTGCGGCCTCAACCGTTGCGCCACCTTCGATCAGGACCTCAGCGGCGGTCAGTGCGGCGATCAGGATCGGGGCCGCCGCGCGGTCGTCAGGCGACAGGCGCACATTGCGCGACGACATGGCCAAGCCGTCCGCCTCGCGCACTGTGGGCACTCCGACGATGTCGATCGGCATATGCAGATCGCGCACCATGCGCCGGATGACAGCCAATTGTTGATAGTCCTTTTCGCCGTAGAAGGCGGCATTGGCCCCAATAATGTTGAACAGTTTTGTGACTACTGTCGCCACCCCGCGAAAATGGCCGGGTCGGACAATGCCGTGATAGATGTTGGCAAGCTGGGTCGTCTCGACGATGGTTTCGTCGCCCGTAGGATACATGTCGCCTGCGGTTGGTATGAATACAGCGGCGACGCCGGCTCGTTCCAGCATGTCTAGGTCCGCTTGTTCGGTGCGCGGGTAGTTGGCCAAGTCTGCCGGATTGCCAAATTGTGTCGGGTTGACAAAAATCGTGGCAACCACATGGTCGTGGGCGTCCTTTGCAGCTTGGACCAAGGCCATATGGCCCGCATGCAGCGCCCCCATTGTTGTAACCAGACCGACGGACCCGTCTGCGCGTAGGTTCGTAGTCGCGGCGCGGATGTCGGGAATTGAGCGGCAGATTTGCATTGTGTTTGGTCCGAAATAGGATGGCTTGATCATTGATACCCCTCGCTTGGCGTAGCCACAACCGCTTGGGCGTCGCAATCAGGCGCTAAGATGTCGGCTGGTTCAGTCGAAAGCCAGCCGTTTTGGGGCAAATTGCTTGCAACATCCAACGCAGTAGGAATCGCGTCATGAAAACCAATGTCAAAGCTCTTGTTGTCGGTGGCGGTGCCGTTGGCACGTCGATCGCATATCACCTTGCCAAGGCAGGCTGGGATGACGTCATGCTGCTGGAGCGTGACGAGCTGACGTCAGGGTCCACATGGCACGCAGCGGGATTGCTTCCATTGTTCAACATGTCCTACGCGACGACGCACATCCACAAATACTCGGTCGATTTTTACAAGGCTCTTGAGGCGGAAACTGGCCTAAACGCTGGTTTCGCAGTGGTCGGAAACCTGCGTATGGCCCAAACCGAAGAGCGTATGGACGAATACAAGCTATATGCCTCGATCGCTGAAACAGCCGACGTCCCCTACGAATGGCTGACACCGGATGAGATCAAAACCCGCTGGCCGCTGATCCGCACGGATGACCTGAAGGGGGCGATTTACCACACTGAAGACGGCTATATTAACCCCGCCGATGTCACCATGGCGATGGCCAAGGGCGCCCGTCAACGTGGTGTGATGATTGAACGCAAGTGGCAGGCTGATGCGTTCCACTGGAACGGCACCCATTGGGAAGTCACCTGCACCAAGATGGTCGAAAAAGGCGGTAACCTGATTCCGTCCGAAGAGCAGATCGTGATTACTGCGGAACACGTTGTGACAGCGTCGGGCAACCACGCGCAGCGCACGGCGAAAATGTTGGGAATCAAGATGCCCGCGATTCCTGTCGAGCATACGTTCATTGTTATGGACCAAGACCCCGAGCTGGTGAAATGGCGCGAGGCCGGCAACCCAGAACACCCCGTTGTGCGTGACGCCGACAACGAATCCTATGCGCGTGAGGAACGCGGCGGCTGGATCCTAGGCATCTATGAGCACGGCGCGCCTGCGCGGTTTGAACACGGTGTGCCTGACAGCTTCCGCGCTGATCTGTTCCCGCTCGATCTGGACCGCATCGCCGAACAATATATGGCGATGACCGAGCGTGTGCCGTCCTGTGCGGAATCCGGTCTGAAAGACGATTTCAACGGCCCGATTTGTTACACGCCAGATGGCAATCCACTGGTTGGCCCTGCACCTGGTTTGCGCAACATGTGGCTGGCTGAAGGGTTTAGCTTTGGCATCACGGCGGCTGGCGGCACGGGCTATTACCTTGCCCAGATGATGGTCGACGGCGAGGCGGAAATCGACATGGCGTCGCTGGACCCGAAACGTTATTCATCCAACTGGATGACCACCGAATATGCGGCCCGCAAGAATGAAGAATGCTACGAGCACGTCTATATCCTGCACCACCCTGACGAAGAACGCGCCGCTTGTCGTCCGCTGCGCACAGCCCCCGCATATGACCGTCAAAAGGCGCGCGGCGCACAGTTTGGTTTTGTGAACGGATGGGAGCGTCCGAACTACTTTGGCCCTGTTGACGCGCCACAGAACTACGACGAAGAAAGCCGTTCCTTCCGTCGCGGCGGCTGGTGGCAGCACGCCGTGGATGAAGCGAAAGCGATCCGCGAAGGCGTTGGACTTGTAGACGCGACAGCCTTTACCAAACACGTGGTCAAGGGGCCCGGTGCGACGCAATTCCTAGACTGGTTCACTTGTAACAAGCTGCCGAAAATCGGCCGCATTAACCTGACCTATGCGCTGACCTCTGCAGGCACGACCCGCACCGAATACACAATCGTGCGCAACGGCGAGAATAACTATTACCTTGTCTCTGCGGGTGCTTGGACGGAATATGACGCCGACTTCTTGCGCAAAGCCGCAGAAGATAAAATGGAAGAATTCGGTTATATCGAGATCCAAGATGTGACATCCCAGTGGGGCGTTTTCGCCATCGCGGGACCCAAGTCGCGTGATGTTCTGAAAGAGGTCATCAACGACGCCGACCCCGAAACAGCGCTGTCTAACAAGCGCTTCCCTTGGCTGTCTGCCCGTCAAATCGAATTGGGCATGTGTCCTGTAAACGCGATCCGCGTGGCCTACACAGGCGAGCTGGGTTGGGAGCTGCATCATCCGATGGAGATGCAGAACTATCTATTCGATTTGCTTGAGAAAGCGGGCGAAAAGCATGGCATGAAGCTGGTCGGTGCGCGTGCGCAAAACTGGCTGCGTCAGGAAAAATCCTATCGTGCGTTCGGCAACGAATTAGGCCGCGATGCGACCCCTGTCGAGGCGGATTTGCCGCGCTTTATCGACTTGGAGAAAGATTTCAACGGCAAGGATGCGATGATCGCCACAGGTGTGCGCTTCAAATGCGTTACCCTGTTGATCGACGGACCAGAAGATGCCGATCCGTGGGGTCGCGAGGCGCTATACACATTGGACGGCACGCGTGTTGGTCGTTTGACATCTGGTGGCTATTCTGTGGCGTTCGAAAAATCAATCGGCATGGGGTATCTGCCACCTGAATTGGCGGTTGTTGGGACCAAGCTGCAGGTCAAAATCATGGACCAGCTTTGGGACGCCGAAATCGTCGAGGACAGCCCATACGATCCGTCAAACTCGACCATTCGGATGAATGGATAGGATTTCTAAAGGGCGCCCAATGCGGCGCCCTTTTTTATTGCCGAAACCGTGCGGGGTGTAGGGCTGCGACAGTCGTTTGGTCCAATTCGGGCGCATCCCCGATGGTTAGCGCTGCAACGAGGCGTCCGGCAGCGGGCGACGATTGGATACCGTAACCGCCTTGGCCCGCGCACCAGATGAAATCAGGTTCGGTCGGGTCGGGGCCTAGGACCAGAGTTCGGTCAGGTGAAAACGTTCGCAACCCTGCCCAAGACGACAGCAGGCGGGTGACCGGTTCGGAGACATGCGCCTCATATCGTGCGAACCCTTCGGCCAGCACCATGTCGTCGGCATAGGCATCATGCGGATCCATTGCATGTTCTTCGGCAGGGGACACAATCAGCGCGCCCGCATCAGGCTTGCAATACCATGTCTCGCCCGCTCCAAAGGTCATCGGCCAGTTCGTCACATCAAGGCGGGCCGGCGCAGGAATGCGCCCCATCGAACGGCGATATGGCTGCAAGCCTATGGGCGCGAGGCCAGCCATAACGGCGATCTGGTCGGCCCACGGTCCGGCAGCGTTTACCAATTTCCGAGCGATAAGATCGCCGGCTGACGTCGTCACGACCCAGTGGCCCGCGTCGCGTTTGACTTCGGTCACAGATGTTTTGGTCATAACCGTGCCGCCATTATTGCGAATGGTTTTCACGTAGCCTTGGATCAAACGATCAGTATCGACGTCGTAGCAGTCAGCATTATAGGCCGCGCGGTCCGCGACATCGGTGTTCAGGATCGGAAGATGCGCGCGGGCCTCTTGGCTGGTCAGGCGCTCTAGATCCATGGTTTTCACGTCGAGTTCAAATGCATCCGCGTCGGTTTGGGTACCAACCAGCATCAGCCCACGCGGCGATAAAACTCCGGCATCTTGGTGATAGCTGCGGCTGGCACGGTTCAGTTCGACCGTTGATGGTTTGCCATAACTCTCTTCGAATAAGGCGGCCGACCGGCCTGATGCGTGATAGGCTAACGCGGTTTCGGATTCTAGCAACGTGACTGTGCCATGCTGGGATAGGAACGCGCCTGCGGACGTGCCGCCCACTCCGCCACCGACGATAAGGAAATCTATTGTATCAGTCATGTCACGACCTTGTCAGCAGCGGCCAACCCAGCCAAGCCGAAATCGCAAAATTTAGGATATTGATGCTTTGAAGCACAACTTTGAAAATCGGTTGCCGAAGGTTGCGACGGGCCGCCTAGAACTTGAGCATTGGTCGTCTGATCCGCTATCCGTTGAGGACCTGAAGGTCATGCTTACACCCGACGTCCTAGCCGCCTTGCCGTCGCCAATGCAGCTGGGCGATGACGCCCATGCGGTGGCACACTGGCGGGATCAACGGTCAATGGAAAGCGATATCTACACCATCCGAGATACCAACAGTCAGGCCATCGGGCTACTTCTCGTTCATGAAACTCTCGACGCTGGTATTCCCGCCGCACACATTGGATATCTATTCGCGCGAAATGCGTGGGGCCAAGGTTATGCGACCGAGCTTTTGCATGGGGTCATTTCCGCGATTGCTGGGCGCGGAAAGATCACGATATTTGCCGGTGTAGGGCGGGACAATCCTGCCTCGGCACATGTTCTGCGCAAGGTCGGGTTCGGGCGGTTGCCCGATCAATCCAACGACGATACCGATTTGTTCGCCTTGCACATCGCAGGATAAACAAAAAAGGGCCCCGCATTTGCGCGAGGCCCAATCTCAATCTTTAACTAACGCAAGTTTATTGCGGGATGTCGCCTGTGATGCCTTCGACGTAGAAGTTCATACCAGCCAAAGTGCCGTCATCAGCGGTTTCGCCGTCTGCCAACCAAGCGGAGCCGTCTTGTTTGCTAACCGGACCTGTGAACGCGTGGTAAGACCCGTCAGACAGGCTGTCGCGCAGCGCTTCTGCAGAGGCTTTGACGTCAGCAGGTACCGCATCGGAGATCTCGCCGATGCCGACCATGCCTGCGCCAATGCCGTCCCATGTGTTGCCGGACGTCCATGTGCCGTCCATGACCGCCTTGGTACGTGCGATGTAGTATGGCGCCCAATCGTCGATGATGGATGATACACGTGGGAAGGGGCCGAATTCAGCCATGTCTGACGCCTGACCGAATGTCACAACGTTGCCAGCGGATTGAGCGGCGGCCTGAGGTGCAGTCGAATCGGTGTGCTGCAAGATAACGTCAGCGCCTTGCTCGATCAGGACGGATGCGGCTTCCGCTTCTTTTGCGGGGTCAAACCATGTGAACGCCCAAACGATTTTGAACTCTACGTCTGGGTTCACTTGCTTGGCATGCAGGTAAGCCGAGTTGATGCCGCGGATAACCTCTGGGATTGGGAATGAACCGATGTAACCGATGATGTTGGATTTCGTCATCTGGCCCGCGATGTGGCCCTGAACAGCGCGACCTTCGTAGAAACGTGCGGAATACGTGGCGACGTTGTCGGCCTGTTTATAGCCGGTTGCGTGCTCGAACTTCACGTCCGGGAATTTGGCCGCGACGTTGATTGTCGGGTCCATATAGCCAAAGGACGTTGTGAAGATCAGGTCAGCGCCATCAAGCACCATCTGTGTCATCACCCGCTCGGCGTCAGGGCCCTCTGGGACGGATTCAACGAAAACAGTTTCGACGTCATCGCCAAACTCAGCTTCTACTGCGAGACGACCTTTGTCGTGCTCGTATGTCCAACCGCCGTCGCCGATCGGGCCTACGTAGACAAAGCCAACCTTTGTCGCGTCTGATTCACCTTGCGCGGTTTCTTGGTTCCGGTTCAGCAAGAAATAGGCGGCGACGGCTATTAGTGCCGCGACGACTATCCCGATTATCATTTTCTGGTTCATGTTCATCCCCCTAGATGGACGTTAAGTTTTGCCCCTAGCGTGAGGCGTGAAAGATTCGGCCCAGAGACCCCGGGGCCCGACCTGCGGACATAATAACCAATACGGCGATTGTTGCTAGATACGGCGACATAGAAAGGTATTCGACCGGAATGGCCAATCCTGCCGCTTGCAAGTTTAGCTGCAGGACCGTCACACCCCCAAATAGGTAGGCACCCAACAGCAAACGCGCCGGTTTCCAGCTGGCAAAGACCACAATCGCCAGCGCAATCCAGCCCGCACCTGCCGTCATGCCTTCGGTCCATTGCGGCACGCGCACCAGTGACAGATACGCGCCACCCAGCCCCGCGCAAGCACCGCCGAACATTATGGCAAGCGCGCGGATGCGGACGACTTTGTAACCCAGCGCATGCGCCGCGTCGTGGTTTTCACCAACAGCGCGTAGCACCAGTCCTGCTTGGGTTTTGTTCAAAAAATACCACGTCGCGACAACCAGTAGCAGGCCGACATAGACCATCGGATCATGTTGAAACAAAATAGGCCCCAGAACCGGAATGTCCCCCAATAGCGGGACGTGAATGTCTGGAAAGGACGGGGCCTTGATCCCGATATACCCTTGCCCCAGTCGGGCGGAAATACCTAATCCAAACAGTGTCAGCGCAAGGCCCGACGCCACTTGGTTCGCAAGCAAAAGCTGGGTCAGGATCACAAAGAGCAACGACAACAGCGCGCCGCCGACCGCAGCACCTGCAAAGCCCAACCATGGGGATCCGGTGTTTACAGCCACGATAAATCCGCAGACCGCGCCGGTGATCATCATGCCCTCAACCCCTAGGTTCAATACGCCTGCGCGTTCGACAACCAACTCGCCTATCGCGGCTAGCAGGATCGGGGTCGCCGCCACCATCAGCGAGGCGAGCAACAAGATTGGATTGATTGATGACAGGTCCATTACGCGATCCCCCGTGCGCCAAGCGATATCCGGTAGTTGGTCAAAACATCCACCGCGAGCAGAAAGAATAGCAGCATACCCTGCAGCATTTGAACGGTCGCCCCCGGTAGGCCCAGATTGGATTGGGCGATGTCACCGCCAATATAGGTCAAGGCCATCAGACCACCGGCAAACAGAATGCCAACCGGATGCAGACGTCCGAGAAACGCCACAATAATCGCGGTAAAACCATAACCAACATTGAAATCAATGCTGATTTGGCCGGATGGACCCGCGACTTCGAACAGCCCCGCCAGACCGGCCAAGGCGCCCGAAATGCCA
>CAXIAS010000071.1:0-12567 GCA_964022195.1 uncultured Roseobacteraceae bacterium | reverse complement strand
CCGACGGGGTGTTGGCGCAAATGGCGGCCTATCATGCTGGTTTGAAACAGGTCTTTCCCAACCACAGGATCGAGGTTGCAATACTATGGACCCAATCCGCAAAATTGATGGTTTTGCCCGCTGATCTAATTTCGGAACATCGCGTTGTTGTGACCTTGCCTTGAACCCCTTTGTTGTGGTTCATATGTCTCGAAACACAACATGTTCCAAACGCCAAGGAGACCCCCAATGGCCACAGTCGCTGTCACAGACGCAACATTCGACGCCGAAGTCCGCAATTCCGATATCCCCGTTGTGGTGGATTTCTGGGCAGAATGGTGCGGTCCTTGCAAACAGATCGGCCCAGCATTGGAAGAGCTGTCCGATGAAATGGCTGGCAAGGTCAAAATCGTCAAAGTCAACGTTGACGAAAACCCGAACTCCCCCGCCCAGATGGGCGTGCGCGGCATCCCTGCCCTGTTCTTGTTCAAAGGCGGCGAAGTTGTTTCCAACCAAGCTGGCGCGGCACCAAAAGCTGCGATCGAAAAGTGGATCAACGACGGTCTGTAAGCCGCGATCTATACTGATTTCAGGGCGTCCTTCGGGGCGCCCTTTTTGTTGCAAGCCTTGTAGGGCAGACCCCTGCAGGCCATATAGGAACCTACACTACGTGAGGACACGATATGGCAGACACAGATTTTCCCGGATGGCATGGCACAACGATTATCGGTGTGCGCAAAGACGGAAAAGTCGTCATTGCGGGTGACGGTCAGGTCAGTCTGGGCCAAACTGTGATCAAAGGCTCTGCCCGCAAGGTCCGCCGCCTGTCCGCAGGTGGCAACGATGTGATCTGCGGCTTTGCCGGATCAACCGCCGACGCCTTTACCCTGCTGGAACGTCTTGAGAAAAAACTAGAGGCCGCACCTGGTCAACTTGCCCGTGCGTCTGTCGAATTGGCCAAGGACTGGCGCACCGACAAATACCTGCAAAAACTAGAAGCGATGTTGATCGTTTCGGACGGGGTCGACCTGTTCATCATCACCGGCGCGGGCGACGTTCTGGAACCCGAGCATGACATCGCAGCGATTGGGTCAGGCGGGAACTTTGCCCTCGCGGCGGGTCGCGCGCTGATGGACAGCGATCTGGATGCCGAAGCACTGGCCCGCAAGGCGATGGCGATTGCATCCGACATCTGTGTCTACACAAACGGCAATCTAACTGTTGAAGAGATTACCAAATGATCGAACGCGATGACCTAAAGGCTGCAATTGGCGCAGGCGTCATAACCGAGGCCCAAGCGGCGTCTTTGGCTGGTTTGGCCGACAGCCGACGCGGTGCCCGTTCCGACCTAGCCATCGGCGACGAGCCGTTCGAGTTGTTCAAAGGCTTTAACGAGATCTTCATCGTGGTTGGCTTGCTGATCCTGACAACCGGATGGTCGATTCTGGTTGGTGCGCTATACACAAAGGCCATTTCCAACCCGCAACAATCGGCCGTCTTATACGGGCTGATTGGCGCGGGTGTGATTTGGGCGTTGTCGGAATACTTTGTCCGCAAACGCCGCATGGTTGCCCCTGCGATTGCGCTGTCGATCATCTTTGCCGTAAACGCGGCGCTGGGCCTGACCGCCTATTTCGCGCAGCCGTTTATGGTGGCACAAGAAGACTATTCCTCGTTGCCCTTACCGTTTGCAATCGGGACGTTCGCGCTGTTCGTTTACTGGTTCCGATTCCGCGTCCCCTTTGCGATGGCGATGATCGCTGTCGGGTTGTTCATCGTGGCGATGCTGCTGGCGGCCACATCCCAAGGCACGCCCGAGAACCCGTCCGACTTGTTCCTTCTATCCGCCGGTGGGCCGTTTGCCTGGATCACTTTGGTCCTCGGGTTCGGCGTCTTTGCTGTTGCCATGTGGTTCGACATGTCTGACCCGCACCGCGTAACCCGACGGGCGGCCAACGGGTTCTGGCTGCATGTTGTTGCAGCCCCTGCCTTGGTGAACACGCTCGCCCTGACCTTGTTAGAAAGCGACGCAAATGCCGCGTTGTTTGCTGTGATGATGATCTTTGCATTGGTCGCGATCATCATTGACCGTCGGTCGTTCTTGATTGCGGCAATCGGCTATATTGTGGCGCTGGCTGCAACCTTGTCCGATGGCGAAGGCGCCGCGGTCACCATCTTGATCCTCGGGATCATCCTGTTGCTGCTGGGTGCATTTTGGGAACGTATCCGCGCGGCACTATTGCGCCCGCTGTCCGGCATTTTGCCGCTGCATAAACTTCCTCCTGCAAATATCTAATGGTGTGACATGACAGACCTGACCCCCCGCGAAATTGTTAGCGAACTTGACCGTTTCATCATCGGCCAAAGCGACGCAAAGCGCGCCGTTGCGGTGGCCTTGCGTAACCGTTGGCGGCGCAAACAACTGGATGATGATCTTCGCGACGAAGTCTATCCAAAAAACATCCTGATGATTGGCCCCACAGGCGTCGGCAAAACCGAGATCAGCCGCCGTTTGGCGAAACTGGCGCGCGCGCCATTCATCAAGGTCGAGGCCACCAAGTTCACCGAGGTCGGCTATGTCGGGCGGGACGTAGAGCAGATCATCCGCGACCTGATCGAGACCGCGATCAACGACACCCGCGACCACATGCGCGAGGACGTCAGACAAAGGGCGCTTGAGGCGGCCGAAGACCGCGTTATCACCGCTGTTGCCGGCTCCGACGCCCGCGACCAGACCCGCGAAATGTTTCGCCGCAAACTGAAATCGGGCGAGCTGGACAACACCGTAATCGAGCTCGAGCTGGCAGATACATCAAATCCGTTGGGCGGTTTCGAAGTCCCCGGTCAACCAGGCGCTGGCATGGGTGGCATGATGAACTTGGGCGAGCTGTTCGGCAAAATGGGTGGCCGCACGGTGAAAAAGAAAACCACCGTCGCCGAAAGCTATGACCTGCTGCTGGCGGACGAGGCCGACAAACTGCTGGATGATGAAAAGGTGACCAAGGCCGCATTGGAAGCCGTCGAACAGAACGGCATCGTTTTTCTGGACGAGATCGACAAGGTTGCCGCTGGCGGTGACCGTCGTGGCGCCGATGTGTCGCGCGAAGGCGTTCAGCGGGATTTGCTGCCCTTGATCGAAGGCACAACCGTCAGCACCAAACACGGGCCGATCAAAACCGACCACATCTTGTTCATCGCATCCGGTGCATTCCATGTGGCCAAACCGTCTGATCTGTTGCCCGAATTGCAGGGCCGCCTGCCGATCCGGGTCGAACTACGCGCCCTGACAGAAGAGGACTTCGTGCGCATCCTGACTGAAACCGACAATGCACTGACCTTGCAATACACCGCCCTGATGGCAACCGAAGAGGTTACCGTCACATTCGCCAAAGACGGCATCGCCGCGTTGGCCAAAATTGCAGCCGAGGTCAACGAGAGCATCGAAAACATCGGCGCCCGCCGCCTGTATACGATCATGGAACGCGTGTTTGAGGACCTTTCGTTCAATGCACCAGACCGCGCGGGCGACGGGATCACAGTGAATGCTGAATTTGTCGAGGAACATCTAGGCGCACTAGCGCGGTCCACCGATATCAGTCGCTACGTGCTGTAGGCTCTTTCCTTTCGGTTCAATCAGCCCCATCAATGGCCGATGAATACCGGCTATATCCAGTTTATCCGCGACAATACCCTCTTTCTTGCGACGGGGGTTTTGTTGTCGTTGCTGTCGTGTTTCGGGCAGACGTTTTTCATCGCAACCTTTGGCGGTGAAATCCGCGCAGCATTTGACCTGACGAACGGTGACTGGGGCGTGATCTATATGATCGGAACCGGCGCGTCGGCAGCGACAATGGTCTGGGCGGGCGGATTGGCGGACCGATTTAGGGTGCGCACCCTTGGGGTTGCTGTCACCGTCGCGCTGGCAGGAGCCTGCGTCGCGATGTCGATCAATACATCCGCGGCCCGATTGGTCATTGTTATTTTTCTGCTCCGGTTCTTGGGCCAAGGCATGTTGTCCCATGTATCCGTCGTGGCCATGGCACGTTGGTTCATCGCGACGCGCGGTCGGGCGTTGGCGATTGCTGGCATGGGGTTCATGGCGGGCGAAGCGATCCTTCCGCTGCTTATGGTCTGGCTAAAATCCATTGTCGACTGGCGCGCGTTGTGGCTGTTGTTTGCCTTGGTATGTCTATTGTCAGCGGCGCTACTGTATCGCCTCTTGCGTTTGGAACGCACCCCGCAAGCCGAAGCCGAAAAGAACGCAGCGACCGGACTGATGGGCAAGCACTGGACTCGCGCAGAGGCGATCCGTCATCCGCTGTTTTGGATGATGGTCCCTGCGGTGGTTTTCTTTTCCGCATTTGGGACCGTGTTCTGGTTTCAGCAAGTCGTGTTCGCCGATGCCAAAGGTTGGAGCCACCTTTCACTGGTCGCCGTGTTCCCGCTAGGCACGGTGATGTTGGGCGTGTCTTCTGTTGTTTATGGTTGGGCGATCGACCGCTGGGGTGCGGCCAGACTGCTGCCATTCTATATCTTGCCCTATATCGCCGCCTTCGTGTTGCATTGGGCATCAACATCGCTGGTCGTAACAGGGTTGGCCGTCATTTTGATGGGCATCGCAGGTGGCGGACACGCGACCTTGATCGCCGCGTGCTGGGCCGAGTTTTATGGCACCCGTTTCATTGGCTCTATCAAAGCGGCGGCGGCGGCTTTGATGGTTCTGGGGTCGGCGATTGGCCCCGGCATCAGCGGCGTGTTGATCGATGCTGGCATCGGAATCGAAATTCAGATGTTGGGGTTTGCGGGGTGTTTTGTAATCGCAGCAACCATGCAGTCCGCTGCGGCCAGAATGGCCCAGCGTCTAGCGGGTTCGGCGTAAATAAACATAATAGGCCCCATACCCGCCGTGGGTCAGATGCGCTGGTGTCACCTGCAAAATTGCCTGCGCTAGCGGGGCCAACGCCATCCATTGCGGCACTTGATGGCGCAGAACACCGTGGCGCGTCGGGATAGGACCGCCGTCGTCGCGCATCTTGCCCTTGCCGGTAATGACCAGAACCAACCGACGACCAACGGCTTGTGACCCCAGAATGAACGCCGTCAATTCGGGGTGCGCTTCGGACAGTGTCATGCCATGCAGGTCAATCCGCGCCTCTGGCTTTAGCTTGCCGCGGGTCATTTTAGCGTAGGATTTGTTGTCCATGTTCACCGGCGCGCGGCTAAGGCGTTGCGCAATCCCAGGAAGGACATCGTTTTTGCGAGAAACGTTCGCGCGCTCGCCGACTTTAAATGTCTGGATCGGGGCGCGGGGTTCAATCGCACGTTTGGGTTTCGACATGGCCGAGGTCACCGCAGGCGGGGTCGCCGGGCGCACCGGATCAAGCGGAGTGGTGTTATCCGTGACCTTGTCCCACAAGGCACGTTCCTCTGCGGATAGGTGGCGCGGCCGTCTCATTTGATGGTTTCGGGGAACATTGCATGGGCCATCTGAATCGGCAGCAATCTGACCATCCGGCCAGCGTCCTTGATCCGTCCGGCCTCTCGCCCTGCGGTGTCGCCGGTTCCATAAAAAATGTCTGCCCGTTGTGCGCCCTTGATTGCCGATCCCGTGTCTTGGGCGACTGTCAGACGACGGATCGGATTGCGCCCGTCTTTTTCGATCCAAACTGGTGTGCCCAGCGCAGTAAACGCTGGATCAACTGCAATTGACCTGCCTTCGGTAATTGACCGGTTCATTGCGCCCAGCGGGCCCTTGTCGGCGGGCACCTCGCTGACTTCTCGAAAGAAGACGTATGATTTATTCACCCACAACAGTTCACGACCATCATTTGGATTGTCGCGCACCCAGTTCCGGATCACCTGAGCGGATACTTGATGTGGTTTGTAGACGCCCCGTTTGACAAGCTCTTTGCCGATTGATGAATACTCGTGCCCGTTCTTGCCGCCATATCCAACCCGCATGGAACCGCCTTCGGCCAGTTTAACCCGACCGGATCCTTGGACCTGAAGGAAAAACAGATCAACCGGATCCGCAAGCCACGCCAGCTCCAACCCTTTGCCCGACAACGGCCGACCGTTTTCGATCTGCTGACGGGTCAGGTAGGGTTGGCCAGTCACGTGATCAGGCGGCAACCTGTAAATCGGGTATTGATACGGGCCGCCTTGAGTGCGTGAACCGCGTAGCTCGGGTTCGAAATAGCCGGTGAACAACATGTCCTTGCCGTCTTCGATCATAACAGGTTGCAGGAACGCCTCGAAAAACGTGCGCGCGTCGGTAGCCGTTTTGGCAATGGCGCAAATGCCCGCCCATTCAGGGTCTTTCAGATCGCCGCAGGTATTGATGAATACCTCCAGGGCAGCAGCATGATCGTCCTCGGACCAGCCGTCGAGATCATCGAAGGACACCAAACTATAGGTCGGTTCTGCCACGGCGGCCCCCATCATCAACAGGCCCAGCCCAATCGCCGCAGCCGATCGTGCGATCATTCGCCCGTCGCAACCAGACGCCAGTTGGGATCGGTTGCATCCATGTCGCGGGCAAAGGACCAGATATCACGCTGGCGTTTGATCTGTTCGGCATCACCTTCGACAACGTCACCGGCGTTGTCGCGCACTTGATACGTCAACTCGCCAGTAAACCGCAGAGTGATTTCCGCTTCTTGGGTGGTATCGTCATAGCTGGCGTCCTTGATGGAAATATCGCTAACGCCGACGAATTCCGCCTCGACCGTCAGGCCGTTTTTCTCGCGCTCGTCAACGACGGTAGCGAACGCCTCGTATACGTCTTCGGACAAGAACGGCAGGACGCTGGCCAGATCGCCGCGCTCGAACGCCATCAGGATCATTTCATAGGCCCCGCGGGCACCACCCAAAAACTCGGACACATTAAATGACGGGTCAGCAGCCTTCATCTTGGCGAACGCGACTGCCGCATCGGACCCCTCGTCGACATGATCGGTAATGTCACGGTCGGGTCCGCCCTCGATCACTTGAAAATCATCACGGCGACGGGCGTGGCGATCATCTTCGACCCGAGGGTTTTCAAACCCCTCCCGGGTGCCAAGAACGCTACGCAGTTTCAAAATCAGGAAAACAGCGATGCCAGCCAGCACCAATAGCTGAATAATCGGAGAGTTCATCAGGGCCTCGTTACCTAGGGCATGGAAAGTTCGTTTTGCCGTTCTTATGTAGGTGTTGCATGGGGTCAAGTCCACCTTGACCCATGGATTGATTGGAAAGGACGTATCTATGTGGCTTTTGATTGCGTTTATTGCGGTGCCATTGGTTGAAATCGCGCTGTTCATCCAAGTTGGTGGGGCAATCGGCCTGTGGTCGACACTGGCAATTGTTGTGCTGACTGCCATCCTAGGGTCTTGGTTGGTACGATCCCAAGGGGCGCGCGAACTGGCAAACCTAAGGTCGTCGTTCTCGGACCTGCGGGATCCAACGGAACCCTTGGCCAATGGCGCGATGATCCTGTTTTCCGGTGCGCTTCTGCTAACGCCCGGATTTTTTACCGATGTGTTGGGGTTTGCCCTGTTGTTCCCGCCGTTTCGTGCGTGGGTCTACAAAACGCTGCGGTCGCGCATTCAGGTTCAAAGCTTTTCGATGGGCCAGCAGCCTGAACACCCATTTCAGCAGGGGCCCCGCGATACAGTCGTTGAAGGCGAATTCACAGAGGTGAAGCCGACCCATGAACCATCCCAGTGGACCAAGCATTAATCAGCATTGAGGCCGCCCGCCCCGCCTGATACACACGCGAGACGCAATTTTTACCGGAGCCCAAAATGGCCGATAAACCCGAAGCTGGCGCCGAAGCCGCCGCCCCGCAGCAAGCATCCAACCGCGTGCTCGCGCAATATGTCCGTGACCTGTCGTTTGAAAACATCCTCGCCCAAAAAGGCGCGCAAGGTGACACCACGCCCGAAATCAAGGTGCAGGTGAATCTGGACGCCCGCAAGCGCGGCACAGATGGTCAGTTTGAGATCATCACCAAACTGAAAGTGGACAGCACTACCAAAGCAGACGGCGCACCGATGTTCGTACTCGAGCTGGAATATGCTGGTATTTTCGAGGTGAGCGGCGTGCCAGAAGAGCAGCTGCACCCTTATTTGTTGATTGAATGCCCTCGCATTACATTCCCGTATTTGCGCCGGATTGTCAGCGATGTAACGCGTGACGGTGGCTTTCCGCCTTTGAACCTAGAGCCGATTGACTTTGTGGCGCTATACCGCTCGGAAATCGCACGTCGTCTAGAGGCCGAGAAAGCCAAATCAACCGAGAACTAAACCATCTTGGTCAGTATTTTTTCAGACGGCGGCAGTTTTCTGTCGCCGTTTGTCGTTAGGAGGGAACTAGATGGCCTATGATTACGACGAACTATACGGATCGACCCCATGGGCACTGGGAGAGCCGACACCATTCATTGTCGATCATTTCACCCAGATGACAGGGTCAAATTTGACCATTCTTGACGTGGGCTGCGGTCAGGGGCGCGACGCGATATTTCTGGCCAAGCTGGGTCACAAGGTGACAGGCATCGATTTATCCGCAAACGGTATCTCGGATCTGGAAGAATTGGCCAAGGAGTCCGGTCTGTCCATCGCGGGCGAGGTTGTCGATTTGTGTAACTACACACCCGACGGTCAATTCGACGTCGTTCTAATTGACCGAACCCTGCATATGTTGGCCGAGAATGATCGGCTGGCCGCGCTATCGCGCCTTTTGGGTGGTGTTGCCAAGAACGGTCAGGTTTTTATTGCTGACGAGCGATCGAATATCTCAGGGTTCATGGGCGTTTTGGAAGCATCCGACGTCACTTGGCAGATTGTCTACAACAAAGACGGATACCTGATCGCAGACAAGGCTTAGCCTTTGGGCCACAACCCGCCATTTTCCAGCCCCGAGACAAACGTGGCATGCGCTGCGGTTTCGTCATCTGTCAATCTGGGCGGCAATGGCGTTGGTCGTGGACTGGCACGCCAGTTCGATTCGCCGTCGCCTGTCGCGGCCTGACTGCCAGTATTGGCCAGAGCAAAGTCAGGCTGTCGGCCGCCGATCAGTTCTAGATAGACTTCGGCCAGAATTTCACTGTCCAATAGCGCGCCGTGCAGGGTCCGGTTTGAATTGTCGATGCCAAACCGGCGGCACAATGCATCAAGTGATGCAGGCGAGCCGGGAAACTTCCGCCGCGCAATTGCCAATGTGTCCAGAGACTGATCCATCGGCAAAAGGGGGCGGTTTAGCCATCCCAGTTCGGCGTTCAGGAATTTCATGTCAAAGGCAGCATTGTGAATGACCAAACGGGCGTCACCGATAAAATCAACAAATGCCTGCGCGATATCGGCAAAAAGCGGTTTATCGCGGAGCGTCACCTGACCAGGTTTGACGTCTTGGGGTGGTTCCAACAAATCAGGACCAATGCCGTGCACGCCAAACGCGCCTTGGGGCATTGATCGTTGCGGGTTGATATATTGATGATAGGTCCGCCCGGTCGGCACATGGCCGATCAGTTCGATCGCACCGATTTCCACGATACGGTCACCTTCGTGCGGTTCGAATCCGGTTGTTTCTGTATCCAGAACGATTTCACGCATGGGGAACCTTGCTAAGTTTAGTGATCAACGCTGCGACCGCGGCGCGTGTTTCATGGATCGAAAGTGTTTCAATATGGTGGTCAGCGCTTTGCTGTTTTTCAGCGTCTGGCATTTGGCGCGACAGGATGAATTCAAACGTCTTTTCGTCCATATCCCCACGCATCATGACGCGCGCGCGCTGCACATCGGGGGGCACACTAACCACAACAACACTGTCGAGCCATGCATCCGCCTTTGTCTCAAACAAGAGCGGGATATCAAAAACGATAAGCGGGTCATCATTTATACGGGTAAACGCGTCACGTGATTTGGAAACAAGTGGATGAACGATTTCCTCAATGCGAGCCAGCGCGGCGAGGTCATCCTTGATCACCTCGCGCAATGCGGGGCGCGACACGGCACCATCAATAATCGCCTGAGGAAAGATCGCAGCAATTTTTGGCACAGCTGCACCGCCCTTGGCATAGAGCTGGTGAACGGTTTCATCTGCATCCCAAACCGGCACACCAGCATCGCGAAACATTTGGGCGGTGGTCGATTTGCCCATCCCTATAGATCCGGTTAGGCCCAGTTTGTGACTCATCCCAAAACTGCCTTTCGTAGAACGTCGTCGACCTCGGGGCGATGACCGAACCAGCGTTCGAAACCCGGCACGCCTTGATGTAGTAACATACCCAAGCCATCAACTGTTACGCACCCTGCCGATTGTGCAGCGTCCAATAGTTTCGTGCGCAGTGGTGCATAAACGATGTCAGTCACCAAAGTGCCTGCGCGTAACCCGTCAAGCGGCACCCGTAGTTCGGGCGATCCGTCCATACCCAGTGACGTCGTATTGACGACGGTATTTGCGCCCTCAAACGTGTTGCCCGCCTGAACCCAATCGACTACCTCGATCCGGGCGCCAAATTCGGTGCGCAGGGCCTCGGCCTTGGCGCGGGTGCGGTTGGTCAGGACAATGCGGCTGACGCCCGCATCAGCAAGGGCCACGATAACCGCGCGTGCGGCACCGCCTGCCCCCAACACAACAGCCGGTCCCCCCTTGGGGTCCCAATCTGGTGCATTCTGGCGCAAATTGGCCATAAACCCGTAGCCGTCAGTGTTATCGGCATAGATTTGTCCGTTGTCCTTGAAGATCAGCGTATTGGCCGCCCCGATCAGCGTGGCGCGGTCACTGACCTGATCTGCAAGCTTTAGAACGTCGACCTTGTGCGGGATGGTGACATTACATCCGACAAAACCCATTTTGGGCATCGCCGCGATGACATCCGACAAATCGTTTTCGGCGACGTTCATCGCTATATACTCGCCGGACAGACCATAGCGGGCCAGCCAGTGCCGGTGGAGCTTGGGGGATTTGCTATGGGCGATCGGGTTGCCGATAACGCCGGCGATGGGAACGGGCTTTTTCATCCTGCTAATGTTCCGCGAAGTGTCAGATATGACAAGAGCTCAAGTAAAGGTAGGCCCAAAACATTGAAGTAATCGCCTTCTATACGAGAAAACAGGCGGGAACCTTCTTCTTCTAGTTTATATCCGCCAACGCTATGGCGAATGCTGTCCCAGTTTCGATCGACGTAATCGGTGATGTAATCATCAGAAATATCCCGCATATGCAGCCGTGTGACACCGATGTGCCGCCATTGTGGTTTGGCATCCGCATATACGACCGCAGCTGACAACAATTGATGGGTCTTGCCGCGCAACTGGGATAGCTGTTGGATCGCATCCGAGGTGGTTGCGGGCTTGGATAAAATTTCGCGATTGAATGCCAGTACCTGATCGCAGCCAACTACCAATGCATCTGGGTATTTCATCGCGACGCGCTGGGCCTTGAGTTCAGCAAGCGTGTCAGCAATGTCACGCGGAGGTGCGTCCTCGGCCAAGAGCGACTGTTTAACAGCGTCTTCATCTATGCGGGCGACATGGACATCAAAATTCACGCCTGCATTTTTAAGCAGTTGGGCCCGAATGTCCGATCCGGAAGCGAGAATGATGCGGTCGACCATGTGGATAAACCTTTGGATAAGGATAGGTGCAGTTCGGATATGAAAATTGGGATAAGTCGGAGTCTTGATCGTGTTGTGGTTAGTTTGGGCATTATGCGAGGTGCTCAGGTGTATTGTCCATTGTGCAAAGGGATAGGTTGCGGTTGTGGACGACTCGGCCGTTAAAGTGAGTCAAGAGTTTGGTTTCAGTAACTCAATTTTTAGTTTCGAACTAAGTATTTGAAATAATACGGTTTATTAGTTTTTCGGTTTCGTTTTTCGGGATTTTATACAAACCTTATGAGTGGATAACTTGGGGGATAATAAATTAATCCACAGAAAACGGTGACACAACACACAACATCATCTTTCTTATCTTTAATATTTTATGAATAAGAGAGCTGAGTATTTGAAAGGGCTGACATGTCTGATTTCCTGAATATCGTTTATCCTTGGATCAAAGCATTGCACATAATGGCTGTGATTTCTTGGATGGCTGGAATGTTCTATTTGCCTCGATTGTTCGTGTATCATGCAGAACGCGCAGAGGTCGGCTCACAGTTGGATGAGACGTTTCAAATCATGGAACTAAGATTGCTACGGGTCATTATAAACCCTGCAATGATTGTTACATGGGTTTGCGGGCTGATCATGATTGGGTTGGGTGCGTTTGATTGGGGATCGGTTTGGTCTTGGGTGAAGCTGGGAGCGGTTATCGCGATGTCGTGGTTTCACGGTTGGCTATCGGCGCGGCGCAAAGAGTTTGCAAACGGGACCAATATGCGCACTGGGCGGACTTATAGGTTGATGAACGAGGTGCCGACGGCGCTAATGGTCATAATTGTCGTTATGGTCGTTGTGCGGCCGCTGTGATTGACTTTGGCTGGGTTGGGTCATAGGTATGGCGTCGCCCCTCGTCCGAGGTCGCTATTTTCCAGTTTGAACAGACGCTAAACCGGCCCGAGGGGCGGTTATAAGGATTTTCTATGTCACAACATCGCATCAAC
>CAXIAS010000070.1:0-12688 GCA_964022195.1 uncultured Roseobacteraceae bacterium | reverse complement strand
AAGCTGCACATCACAAACGTAAAACGCGCCGCCACATTTGTGACGGCGCGCAACTAGGTTCCATGGGCTTAAGCCCATGGTGACGACAGCTCTTACAGGTTGGGGTACATCGGGAACTTGTCGCACATTGCCTCGACCTCGGCGCGGACTTTGGCTTCAACCTCGCCATTGCCGTCGGGGCCGTTAGCGGCCAGGCCGTCTACGACTTCGACAATCCAATCCGCGATTTGACGGAACTCGTCGGTGCCAAAGCCGCGGGTTGTGCCTGCGGGTGTTCCAAGGCGAATGCCAGAGGTCACGGTTGGTTTTTCAGGATCAAACGGGATGCCGTTTTTGTTGGTTGTGATATGCGCGCGGCCAAGGGCTGCGTCGGTGATGTTGCCCGTCACACCCTTGGGGCGCAGGTCGACCAGCATCACGTGCGTGTCTGTGCCGCCTGTGACGATGTCCAAACCACCTTTGATCAACTGGTCGGCCAGCGCGTCGGCATTGGCGCGCACGGCTTTCATGTAGTCCTTGAATTCAGGGCGCAGCGCCTCGCCAAAGGCCACGGCTTTGGCGGCAATCACATGCATCAGCGGGCCGCCTTGAATGCCAGGGAAGATGGCAGAGTTGACCTTCTTGGCGATCGCCTCGTCATTGGTGACAATCATACCACCACGCGGGCCGCGCAGGGTTTTATGCGTGGTTGTTGTGGCGACGTGGGCGTGCGGGAACGGCGAGGGGTGTTCACCCGCTGCCACGAGGCCAGCAAAGTGGGCCATGTCCACGTGCAGATAAGCGCCAACGCTGTCGGCAATTTCGCGCATGCGGGCGAAATCGATGACGCGTGGAATGGCCGAACCACCGGCGATGATCATTTTAGGCTGATGTTCAGTCGCGAGCGCCTGAACTTCGTCATAGTCGAGCAGGTTGTCTTCGCGCTTCACACCGTATTGCACAGCGTTAAACCATTTGCCCGACTGGTTCGGGGCCGCACCGTGGGTCAGGTGGCCACCAGAGGCGAGGTTCATTCCAAGGATCGTATCACCGGGTTTCAAAAGCGCCTGAAACACGCCTTGGTTCGCCTGAGAGCCCGAGTTCGGCTGCACATTGGCAAAGTCACAGCCAAACAACTGCTTGGCGCGATCAATGGCGAGGTTTTCGGCCACGTCAACGTGTTGGCAACCGCCATAATAGCGGCGGCCCGGATAGCCTTCGGCGTATTTGTTGGTCAGGACTGTGCCCTGTGCTTCCATAACGGCCGCGCTGACGATGTTCTCGGATGCGATCAGCTCGATCTCTTTGCGCTGACGCCCCAATTCGGCATCAACCGCGGCTGCGATTTCTGGATCTCGCGTCGCGAGGTCTTCTGTAAAAAATCTATGTGTGTTTGTCATGGACTTATCCCCTTGATGACAGCAAAGCATGTGTTGACTTGGACATAGCCCAGAGAAATCAGGATCAAAAGCGCCAAAACGACGGGCGAACGGGCGCAGGCGGCATTCTGGAGGGCGCTATGCTTGCCTTTCGCCTGTTAACTTGTGACAAACAAGTCGGACCTGTTAGGACGTAATATGAGCCGCCCAAAAATAGCTTTTGCCGCAAGCCCTGCACCGATAGCGCAAACAGCCCTGCGCGAGTTGTCGGGGCGCTACGGGGATACCTCGTTGGACGAGGCTGATGTGATTGTCGCATTGGGCGGGGACGGGTTCATGCTCGAAACCCTGCATGGAACCCAGCATCTGGATACGCCGGTCTATGGGATGAACCGCGGCACTGTCGGGTTCTTGATGAATGAATTTGGCAATGATGACCTGCGCAAGCGTCTGGATGCGGCCGAAGAAGAGGTGATCAACCCGCTCGCGATGAACGCCCTATGCGTCGACGGGTCCATGCACGAGGCGTTGGCCATCAACGAAGTCAGTCTGCTGCGCGCAGGCCCGCAGGCGGCCAAGCTTCGGATTACGGTCGATGGACGTCTTCGGATGCAAGAGTTGGTGTGCGACGGTGCGTTGCTGTCCACCCCGGCGGGGTCGACGGCGTATAACTACTCTGCCCATGGGCCGATTTTGCCGATCGGATCTGATGTATTGGCACTGACAGCGATGTCGGCATTCCGGCCGCGCCGTTGGCGGGGGGCTCTTTTGCCCAAACGTGCCGTGGTCCGCTTTGATGTGATCAACCCGGACAAACGCCCCGTCATGGCCGATGCGGACGGCAAATCCGTGCCCAATGTTGCATCGGTTGAAATCAGGTCGGAACCCGACGTCGCCCACCGAATCCTGTTCGATCCCGGTCACGGCCTAGAAGAACGCCTGATCCGTGAACAGTTTGCATAGGCGCAGATAACGGCTGCACAGCCAATCGCGCGGGTCATAGACCGTTGGCGAAATGGCAATCAATTTGGCCCGCTTACCCTAGTCCACTTGGACAATGGCGTCTTCCCATTCGCGGACGAATGCTTCTCGTTTCATTTGATCCAGATATGTCATCAGGGCGGGATCCAGATTGATCGTCCGCTGGGTCTGAAAATCGGGGGATCCTACCAGCGGCGGCAGCGGAAAGTTTTGCGGATCGCCGATCGCTTGCAGGTTCAACAGGTGACGAACAAAACTGGCGGCGCGTTGCGGGTCTGGCGCGGAACTGGACGCCAGAATTGTCCGCATCATTGTTGTCGGAAATTCAGATGGCAGGATGACCATCAGATCGTCGGATGTTTCCGCCTGCGCCTGCGCGTAGCTCCCCAAGACGTTATAGGCCATGATCAAATCGCCAGATTGCAGATCGTCAATCATCTGACCCGAACAGCAATACAGCCTTGCGCCAACGCGGCCCATGACTTCGGTCAAACGCCAATAGGTTTCGGTTGCGCGCGCATCCTGAGTGGCAAAAAGATAGCCCAAGCCAGATTGCCTGACATCATAGGTGCCAACCCGTCCCTGAAACCGATCAGGATGATCGCGCATCAATTGAATGAGGTCTTGTCGGCTGCTAGGGACGCGAAGGTCGCTAAAGGACTGGCGGTTAAGCACAATTGCGGCAGGTTCGGACGTAAATGCAAACAGGCTGTTGTGCCACTGAGCCCATTCAGGGTGGTCGACATTCACAACTGTCGCGGAAAACCCGTCATTTGCCAGCTTAAGCTGTAGGTCCATCGCGCTTGAGATTACGATGTCGTATTGATCGGGTCCGGCCCGAAACAACTGATCCAGGTCGACAGTGCCGGTGACAAGGTATTCAACAGATGTGTTTGGCTGCGTCGCAATGAAATCTTCGATAATCGACGCAAAAAAGGACGTGTCGGTGCTCGAAAGGATGCGCAGTGGCGGCGTGTCAGAAATGCCGAATACCTGCCTGTCTTCCCAGTCTTGCGCGGCACCGGCAAACGGCAACAATAGAACGGCTATAAATACAAGGTAACGCATGCACCGCCCTCCGCTGTGTTGGTCAGGATCATCTCGCCACCGTGCGCGATGGCGACCTCATGTGCGATCGTTAGGCCAAGCCCCGATCCGACCGTGTTGTCCATGTCTTTTCCACGGATAAATCGGCCCCTGAGCGTGTGAATTTCATCGGCCGCGAACCCTTGTCCTTGATCAATGATGCTGATGGCCAAGCGTGGATCCGTCACAACCCGAACCGTGACGCCGGTTTCAACAGGCGCATATTTCAAGGCATTGTCGATCAGATTGCGCAGCGCGTTCTGCAGCAGGATCGCATCCCCTTGCAGGTTTGCAGGGCCGTCCAGTTCCATGGCGATTGATATGTCCTTCATTTCGGCCATGGGTGACATGCTTTGGACGAGGTCCCGCAACAGGTCCGTCAGGTCGATCTGCGACGTCTCTAGGTTTTCGGCACGAAACGTCACCATGGCATGATCAAGCAGTTGGCCCGCCGCGCGGCTGCTTTCGTCGATCGCGCGCACCATCGCCTGCAGCGACTTTCGGTTTTCCTTGTGTTCCACCCGTTGCAGTGTTGCTTCTGCATGTGAACGCACCGTCGCCAGTGGTGTGCGAATCCGGTGTGCGGCTTCGGCGATGAAGTCTTCCGATTGGGTCAGCGATTGATCCAGTCGCGACATGAACCTGTTCAATGACCCGACCAAAGGGGCCATTTCGGACGGCACAGGTTTGGTTACGGGGCTCAGGTCTTGCGGGCCGCGCCGGGTCACAGATGTCGTCAGGCGGTGCATCTGTCCGCTGGTGGTCGAAGCCGCCCAAATCGCAAGCACCGATGACAGCACAAAAAACCCGAGCCCCAGCAAGGCGATATTGCGCGATATGGCGTTCAATGTGTTTGACAGTGCGTCTTGGGTCTGGGCAATGGAAACAGACACGGTTCTCGGTCCGTCAGCTCCGGTTAGGACACGCATTCCGGTGGCGACACGCACTTGGTCCCCATTGAATATGGTGGTTTCGAACGTGGCGACGCCGTTCACCAGATCGCTTGGCGGCACCAGCCAGTTGTAGCCCGACAACAATGTCGCCCCTTCGTGGATCGCGTAAAAAACGCGGTCATCCGCGACGGTGTTGAGCATCGAAAATGATGAATACGGGAAGTCCAGCGTGATGCGGCCTTCGCGGATCACGGCGGTATCCAACGCCGAGGCCATCGATGCGGTCAGGATGTTGTCCTGCCCTTGCTGTGCAACTTGGGCTGCCAGCACGCGCACCACTAGAAACAAGATGACAGCCAAAACGGCCGCGCCCCCCGTCAAGATCAACGTGAGCCGTCTGCGCAACGACCCCGAGACGTTCACATCAGCCGTCATAGTCCAACCTGTATCCCAGCCCCCGCAGCGTCACGATCCGCAGCTTTGACCCCTCTAGATGTTTTCGTAGCCGGCCAATATAGACCTCGATCGCGTTCTCGGACACGTCGTCATCATAAGAAAAAAGACGATCTACAAGTTTTTGTTTGGAAAAAACCTGCCCTTTGGATCCAATAAGTAGCTCCAGCAGGCGTAGCTCTCGGTTGCGGAGGTTTATGCTTTCTTTGTTCACAATCAAAATGCCGGAAACGGCATCGAATTCGACATCTCCGAACGTCTGGACCGACAGGGCAGATCCGGCATTTCGGCGCAAGACTGCGCGGCAGCGGGCCTGCAATTCAGCGTGGTCGAATGGTTTTGTCAGGTAGTCATCTGCCCCCAAATCGAGCAAACTGATTCTATCTGACACTTGGCTTCTCGCTGTAAGAACGATCACCGGAGTGAGATTTTTGCGCGCTCGGTGCTGCTTTAAGAAGCTTCGACCATCCCCGTCGGGCAACATTATATCCAACAAGATCAGATCATATTCACCGGTATCTACAAACGCGCTCGCTTCGGCGATTTTTGCAGCATGATCAACGGTGTGGCCATCCAAACGTATGCGTGACGCGACGGCCTCGGCAAGCTCTAGATTGTCTTCTACAAGAAGGTATTTCATTGCAGTCCGGCCTTTTCTGGGCGCGTGACAGGTTTGTGTCAGGTTGCCGTGATTGAGTTTGCCATAATGGTCGTGAACAGAACGGCTATCAAATGGGAGAGTAAAATGACAACTTTGAAAATGGGCCGCCGTGCCCTGATCGCCGCAACTGCAGCGACAATTAGCTTTGGTGCGCCGGTCTTTGCCGATGGCCATCAGGTTCTCGACGAAATTCACTTTATCATCCCCGGTGGCGCTGGTGGCGGCTGGGATGGCACTGCGCGTGGCACCGGCGAAGCCTTGACTGAATCCGGTCTTGTCGGCACTGCGTCTTATGAAAACATGTCCGGTGGCGGCGGCGGTGTGGCCATCGGCTACATGATTGAAAACGCCGAGAGCCTTGAGGGCACGTTGATGGTCAATTCGACCCCGATCGTGATCCGCTCACTGACTGGCGTGTTCCCGCATAACTTCCGTGACCTGACGCTCGTGTCGGGCACAATCGGCGATTACGCCGCGATCGTTGTGGGCAAAGACAGCCCGATCAATTCCATGGACGACCTGTTGGCGGCATGGGACGCAGACCAGAACGGCACACCCATCGGTGGCGGTTCGGTTCCGGGCGGCATGGACCATCTCGTTGCGGCCATGGTGATGGAAGCATCCGGTCGTGACGCATTGGCTGTGAACTACATCCCTTACGATGCAGGTGGCACCGCCATGGCCGCATTGTTGTCGGGCGAAATCGCGGCGCTTTCGACGGGTTTCTCCGAGGCGGTTGATCTGTCCAATGCAGGCGAAGTCAAAATCATCGGTGTGACATCTGACGAGCGCGTTGACGCATCCCCAGACGCCATGACGATGATGGAGCAGGGCATCGACACCACATTCGTCAACTGGCGCGGGTTCTTTGGCGCTCCGGGCATGTCGGAAGAGAAACTGGCGCAATATCAGGCAGCGATCGAAGCCATGTATGACACCCCTGAGTGGGAAACCGTTCGCGCGCGCAACGGTTGGGTCAACATCCACAATTCCGGCGACGATTTCCGCACCTTCCTTGAAGGGCAGGAAAAAGTAATCGGCGATCTGATGACGAAACTGGGCTTTCTCTAAGTAACGCAAGCCTAACACAAGGCAGAGCAGGGAACTGCTCTGCCTTTTTATTGATACAAATCGGGGGATTGGCTCATGGCCTTGGATCGTTGGATCGCGCTATTTTTGATGGGGACCTGCATCGTTTACGGATACACCGCATGGTTCACGATGGACGAAAGCCTTGCCCCGTTTATGCGCCGCAATCCGGTCTGGCCCAGTTCCTTTCCCAAAATCCTGTCCATTTTGGGCATCGGCGCCTCGATCATCATTTTGTTTGGGCTTGAAAAAAGCGAAGACAAGATCGGTGAGATCGACCATCGCCGTTTGGGGGATTATTTCCTAGGCCAAGCCGTTGTCCTGCTTGGGCTTATGGTGGTTTACGCGCTGTGCCTGCGCCCGTTGGGTTTCTTGTTTTCGACATCTGCGTTTCTGATTTTAGGGTCGGTCATTCTGGGCGAGCGTAAGTGGCACGTGATGATCCCTGTCGCCTTCGTTGCTACGGGCGCCGTCTGGTATCTGGTGCAAGAGGTGCTTGGCATCTTCCTGCGTCCGCTGCCAATGTTCATGGGAGTTTGATATGCTTGAAGGTATCCTGATCGGCCTGCAAACGGCCCTGTCTTTGCAAAACTTGTTGGTCGTCATCGGCGGCTGTTTGATAGGCACGTTCATCGGCATGTTGCCCGGATTGGGACCGATGTCGATCATCGCCATAATGATCCCTGTGGCCATCACGATGGGCGATCCATCCGCGGCATTGATCCTGCTTGCCGGTGTCTATTATGGCGCGATCTTTGGTGGCTCGACGTCCTCGATCCTGCTCAACGCCCCCGGTGTGGCGGGGACAGTTGCCTCGTCGTTTGACGGCTACCCTATGGCGCGGCAGGGCAAGGCAGGCAAAGCGCTGACCATCGCCGCAATCGCCAGTTTCGCAGGCGGCACGATTGGCGCGATCCTTTTGATGATCTTTGCGCCTATGTTGTCTTCTGTCGCACTGCTGTTCCATTCCGCAGAGTATTTTGCGCTGATGGTCGTCGGGCTTTCGGCCATTGCGGCCTTTGCGGGCCCCGGCCAAGTAACAAAGGCGCTATTGATGACGGTCCTCGGGTTGATCATGGCGACGGTTGGCGAAGGCGCCTTGTTCAATTTGCCACGCTTCACCGCGGGCATCATGGATCTGCAATCGGGCTTTGGATTCATCACCTTGGCGATGGCAATGTTTGCCTTACCCGAGGCCGTGTTCCTCGTTCTCAAACCCAAAAACCTTGGCGATGACGGGGGCGAAATCAAGGATTTGCGCATCACCCGCTCTGAGGCCCGCGCCATTGCGCCGGTCATTGGTCGCCAGTCCATCCAAGGGTTCTTTATCGGCGTTCTACCGGGTGCGGGCGCAACAATCGCGTCCTTTCTGGGCTATGCGGTCGAGCGCAACATCGCCCCGAAACACGAACAAGAAGAATTCGGCAAAGGGTCAATCAAGGGGCTGGCCGCGCCCGAAACCGCCAACAACGCGGCCTGCACTGGGTCGTTTGTGCCCTTGCTGACGCTGGGTATTCCGGGATCGGGCACAACGGCAATTCTGCTAGGCGCTTTGATCGCGCTAAACGTGACACCCGGCCCACGTTTGATGATCGACGAGCCCCAGATTTTCTGGGCGGTTATTATGTCCATGTTCATCGGCAATCTCGTGCTATTGATCCTAAACCTGCCCTTGATCCCATACATTGCCAAACTCTTGGCTATCCCGCGCAATTATCTGATCCCGTTTATCCTGTTTTTCACGCTGATGGGGGCATACATCGGCCAGAACAACGCGACCGAGCTGCTGATGCTGGTCGGGTTCGGCATCTGTGGCATAGCGTTGAAATTCGCCAACTATCCGCTGCCCCCTCTTTTGATCGGGTTCATCTTGGGTGGCATGATGGAAGACAATTTCTCGCGCTCGATGCAGCTATACGGTGGCGTGTCGTTCATCTTTGAACGGCCAATGACGCTAGGTTTGCTGGTCATTGCCGCAGGATTGATCATTGTTCCGATCTTGAGGACCCGCTTGGCCAAGTGATGTTCAACAATTGAAGGTCACGAAAATCGTGGGCCAGCGGCAGACACCCCGCCCAGAGAAAGACGGGGTGTCTGTCGTTGCATGCATTACGGAAACGGACCTATACCATCTCGGGGCGCTGGCAATACGGGCACCTTGCGGCCACGCAGCGGTTACCCTTTTGCATACCCCAATGGAACCAGAGCGTCCTTGATCTCATCCAAAATGGCAGGGTCGTCGATTGTTGCAGGCATCTTGAATGGCTTGTTGTCCGCAATATTGACCATCGTGCCGCGCAGAATCTTGCCGGATCGGGTCTTGGGCAAACGATCAACAACGGCGACCAGTTTGAATGCAGCAACGGGTCCAATTTTGGCCCGCACCAGCTTGATGCATTCCGCTATAATCTCCTCGTTCGATTTCTCGGTGCCCTTGTTGGTGCAGACAAACCCGAGCGGCAGCTGGCCCTTTAGCTGGTCTGCGACACCGATCACGGCACATTCGGCGACGTCCGGATGACTGGCGAGGACTTCTTCCATGCCGCCAGTGGACAGGCGGTGGCCTGCCACGTTGATCACGTCATCTGTGCGCGCCATGATATACAGGTAGCCGTCCTCGTCGATCATGCCAGCATCGCCGGTCTCGTAGTAACCGGGAAAGGTGTTCAGATATGACTTGCGATACCGGTCCTCGGCGTTCCATAGCGTGGGCAATGTGCCAGGCGGCAGAGGCAGTTTGATTGCAATCGCGCCCAGCTCGCCGGCTGCGACCGGATGGCCTGCGTCGTCTAGGATTTGCACATCATATCCGGGCATGGCGACGGTTGGGCTGCCGATTTTGACGGGCAGGGCTTCGATGCCTGCGGGGTTGCCTGCGATGGTATAGCCGGTTTCGGTTTGCCACCAGTGGTCGTAGACTGGCACGCCCATAACGTCTTGGGCCCACTCAATCGTATCAGGATCAGCCCGCTCGCCAGCCAAGTATAGGGCGCGTAGATGGCTAATGTCGTAGTCTTTGATCAACTCGCCCTTGGGGTCGTCGCGTTTGATTGCACGAAACGCCGTTGGCGCGGTAAAGAAGGACCTAACCTTATATTCCTCGATCACCCGCCAGAAGGTGCCTGCGTCGGGGGTGCCGACGGGCTTGCCCTCGAACACGATGGTGGTGTTGCCCGCGATAAGAGGACCGTAGCAAATATAGCTGTGGCCAACGACCCAGCCCACGTCCGACGCAGCCCAGAACACATCGCCCGGATCAACATTATAAATCGACTTCATGGTCCAGTTCAGCGCCACCAAGTGGCCTGCGGTGTGACGCACGACGCCTTTGGGCGCGCCTGTGGTGCCAGAGGTATATAGGATATAGGCGGGGTGGTTGCCCTCGACCGGAACGCAATCTGCTGGGGCGACGCCGTCCTGCATGTCGTGCCAATCGTAGTCGCGCCCGTCTATCAAATCACATGGGGACTGTTCGCGCTGCAAAATGACCGTGAAGTCGGGTTTGTGGTTCGCCAACTCAATTGCGCCATCAAGCAACGGCTTGTAGTCGACCGTCCGGTTTGGTTCCAGCCCGCAAGAGGCCGCGATGATCGCTTTGGGCGTTGCATCGTCGATCCGCACAGCCAACTCGTTTGCAGCAAAACCGCCAAAGACGACCGAATGGATCGCCCCGATCCGCGAACACGCCAGCATCGCCACCAACGCCTGTGGCACCATTGGCATATAGATAATGACACGGTCGCCCTTGGCCACGCCTTTGGCCAGCAAGGCACCCGCAAGTGAGGCGGTTTGCGTCTGAAGTTCGGCATAGGACGTCTTGCCTTTGGTGCCGGTGATCGGGCTGTCATAGATGATTGCGGTTTGGTCGCCGCGCCCGTTTTCAACGTGCCTGTCGACCGCATTATAGCAGGTATTCACGCGGGCGTCCGAGAACCATTCAAAGAGCGGCGCGTTGTCGTCATTCAGGGCGCGCGTCGGTGCCTTGTCCCAAGATATGGCTTGGGATTGTTCCATCCAGAACCCTTCGGGGTCGGATTTCCAGTTCTGATAGACCTCTGCATACGTCATGGCGCGTCCCTTTGTCTTGTTTGGTATAGGTCTAAACGGGCCGACGGGGCGGGGACAACGGGATTTGCGGGGGAGGTGGCTGAGTGGTGTCAAAAAATTAACAATGTCGACCGCACCCAGCGGTATTGCAAAAGGCGCCACGAGCGCATCCGCAATGCTTGCGGACGCACAAATACTAGCCGTAGTTCGTAACAGGCGTCCCCGCGAGCGCAGTCATGTTCAGCAGTCCGCGCGCGGTGATCGACGGGGTCACGATATGGGCACGGTTGCCCATGCCCATCAAAATCGGGCCGACTTCCAGTCCGCCACCCTTCATTTTCAGAATGTTGCGCACCCCTGATGCGGCATCGGTATTGGCGAAAACAAGGCAGTTTGCCGGACCGGGCAGGTGGGCTGCGGGAAAGATCCGGTTGCGTAGTTCCACGTCGAGCGCTGCATCAATGTGCATCTCGCCCTCGTAGTCGAAATCGCGCGGTGCACTGTCCAAGATCGCCATGGCGGCCCGCATTCTTCGACCGGTATCGCAGTCGAGATTGCCGAACTGGCTATGGGAACACAGCGCAATTTTCGGATCAAGACCAAAGCGGCGCACATGGCGTGCGGCGCCGATCACGGTCTGTGCAATTTGTTCCGGTGTCGGTTCGGGATGCACTTGGGTGTCGGCGATAAACAGCGGCCCGTCTTCGAGGATCATCAACGACAAGGCTGCTGTCGGCTGCAATTCTTCAGTGCCAAGGATCTGGTTGACGTAGTTGAGGTGCCAAAGGAACTGACCGAATGTCCCACAGATCAGGCTATCGGCTTCTTCGCGGTGGACCATGACCGCGCCGATGGCTGTCGAATTGGTGCGCATGATCGCCTTGGCCAGATCAGGGGTCACACCGCTTCGTGCCATCAGGTCGTGGTAGGTGTTCCAATAATCGCGATAACGCGGGTCGTTTTGCGGGTTCACCACCTCAAAGTCGGTCGTTGGGCGCACCTTTAGCCCAAGCCGTTCGCAGCGGCGTTCGATCACCTCGGGCCGCCCGATCAGGATCGGTCGGTCGACAGTTTCCTCCATCATCGCTTGGGCGACGCGCAGCACGCGTTCGTCCTCGCCCTCGGCGAAAACGATGTTGCGCTTTGCGGTTTTGGCGGCCTCGAAAATCGGACGCATGATCATCGCGGATTTGAACACCGACCCGTCTAGATTGGCTTTGTAGGCATCAAGATCGTCGACGGGGCGGGTGGCGACGCCGGTTTTCATTGCGGCCCCTGCAACAGCGCTGGCCACCACGCCCATAAGGCGCGGGTCAAATGGTTTGGGGATCAGATAATCCGCCCCGAATGTCAGGTTCTCACCGTGGTAAGCGGCGGCGGCTTCGGCGCTGGTGGTCATACGGGCCAATTCCGCGATACCCTCGACGCAGGCGATTTTCATCTCGTCGTTGATGTCTGTGGCACCAACGTCCAATGCCCCGCGAAAGATAAACGGAAAACACAGCACGTTGTTGACCTGATTGGGGAAATCCGACCGACCGGTGGCGATAATGGCGTCGGGATTGACCGCGCGCGCGGCCTCAGGATCAATTTCGGGGTTCGGGTTCGCCAGCGCAAAGATGATAGGCTTGGGCGCCATTTTCGCGACCATTTCAGGCTTCAACACGCCCGGTCCAGACAATCCCAAGAACAAGTCAGCGCCATTGATCACATCATCCAAAGTGGCGGGTTGCGTGCCTTGTGCAAACTCCGCCTTTTGCGGCGTCATGTCGGCCTCGCGCCCCTGATAGACCAAGCCTTCGATATCACAAAGCCAGACATTCTCGCGCTTAACGCCCAGTTTTAGCAACATGTTCAGACACGCGATGCCCGCTGCGCCGCCGCCTGTGCTGACGATTTTGATGTCTTCGAATTTCTTGCCCGTCACGCGCAGGGCATTGGTGGCCGCGGCCCCCACAACAATGGCCGTGCCGTGTTGATCGTCATGAAAGACGGGAATATTCATCCGCTCGCGGCAGATTTTTTCGACAATAAAACAGTCGGGCGCTTTGATGTCTTCTAGGTTGATGGCCCCGAATGTCGGTTCCAACGCACAGACGATATCGGCCAGTTTTTCAGGG
>CAXIAS010000069.1:0-12706 GCA_964022195.1 uncultured Roseobacteraceae bacterium | reverse complement strand
CCGACCCCTTGATTCGTAGTCAAGTACTCTATCCAACTGAGCTACCAATCCGCGTAGGGGCGATTTAGACCTATGGTGGCGCCGATGCAAGGCCCAATTCGAACTTTCTTTTACTCCGCCTCTGGTGCCAGCGAGAGATCCGCTTTGGGCAGCGTGATGGTGAACGAGGTTCCATCGGTGCCGGTTTGATCCAGAGTAAGCCGGCCACCATGTCCGCGCACCAGATCGGCGGCGATAACCAGCCCAAGTCCCGAGCCCCCTTTGCGCACGCCGCCCTGAAATGGCTGGAACAAATGCTCTTGGGCTTTTGGCGGCAGGCCCGGGCCCGTGTCCGTGACACGCACCGACCATGCGCCGTCGTCGTCGGCCCCTTGGATGTTAATTTCGCCAGGGCGCCCTGACGCCATGATCGCCTGACGGGCGTTGCGCACAAGGTTGAAAATCACTCGAAACAGTTGTTCTCCGTCGGCGCGCAAGGTCAGGCTTGCGGGCACATCTTCGGCAAAGGACAGGTCGTAGTCGCCGGCGGCCAATCGTTCGCTGTCGATCACGTCACCGACGATCTGGGCGAGGTTGACGCGCGACAGCGTCGGGGCGGGTTCCTCGACACGACCAAACGCCAGCGTCGTTTCACACAGGTTGACGGCACGGGTGATCGACCCCACCAATTTCGGGGCCATGCGTTTGACCAGCGGGTCCTCAGATCCTTCGATCCGGTCGGTGAATAGTTGGGCCGACGTCAGGATGTTTCGCAAATCGTGACTGACCTTGGCGACAGCCCCTCCCAGTTGCGCCAAACGTTCCTTTTGCTTTAACGCGCCCGTCAGATCCGTTTGCATCATCTGCAAGGCTTCTTCGGCGTCGCGCAATTCGCGCACGCTGGCGGACGGGTCGATGATCCGGCGGGCATCTTCGGGGGCTTTGGCGTAACTTTGCATATGGCCTACGACCCGCTTGATCGGGCGCACAAGCAGGATCTGCACCGCACCAAACAGCAGCACCGCAGTAATCACCGAAATGACAGCCGAAAGCGCCAGAACGTTCAACCCGTAGTCGATCATCGCCGCGCGCAACGGCATTTCATCCATCGTCACCTCGATCAACAATCCGCCGTCGCGGACGGGGTTTCCGATGACCCGCACAACGCGGTCATCGGCAATCAGCAAGGTCCGCATCGCATCCGCAATTAGCGTCGTCGCGGCAGGGCTGCGCATATCATAGGTCGCCGTGATCGGGGACGGAATCGGAGACGACAACGCCAATTGCCGCATCTCGTCACGACGCAGGACTACGTTATATACTTCGGCATTGCGCAGCAGCTCTACCTCAAGCTGAGGCGTGATCATGTCATCCGCTTCTAGGGCAAGGGACGCGATTTGCGCCCGCTCTAGTCGGGCCAACAAGTAGTCCTCTCGGAAACGTGCAACAGATGGCACAAAGATCAGGACTTCTGCCAACATCACAAAGATGATTGTCAGGATCAGGAACCGACCTGAGAGTGTGCTTAGCATCCGCTTCATCTACCCTTTATGGCAACCATCGCTGCACAAATCGCACCACGTGCTTGACCATATCACTTTCGAACAATCTAGGGGTAAAATAGGCACCGGCGGCGCGTTTGTTAACCTCGGAAACTGTTGGGTAAGGCAGCACAGTATTCGCCACTGACGACATCTTTAGATTATTGGCAATCGCCATGGCCCACATGCCGATCAGCTCGCCCGCATTTGGGCCCGCGATCGAGGTCCCGACAGGGCGACCTTTGACGACCATCACCTTAATTAGGCCCTTGTTTTTGCGTTCCGCGATCAAACGGTCATTGTGCTGCATGTCAAAGCGCACGACCTCAAGTTTTTCGCCGTGTTTCTCACGCGCTTGCGCTTCGGTCAGGCCGACTTGGGCCAGTTCGGGATCGGTATAAGTGGCCCAAGGGATATGAGACGTCTTTTGCCTGGACGGCAGGCCGAACAGCAAGGACCGGATCAGAACGCCTGCATGGTAGCCCGCAACATGCGTAAACTGCAGCCCCCCTGCGACGTCACCTGCGGCGTAGACCTTCTTGTTGGTCACCGACCGCAAATCATCGCCCACCTTTAGGCCACGACGGTCGAATTGGACCCCGCCTGCGTCTAGATCAAGTTTGTCGATATTCACCTTGCGGCCCACGGCCATCAACAGGTGCGAGCCGGTAAAATCCCCCTTGGGTGTATGCACGGTGATCAGGTCGCCCTGCCCGCTGATACGCTCGGCCTGCGCGCTTTCGATGATTTCAACGCCTTCGGCCTTTAGGTTGTCGAGGACAATCGCCGCCATCTCAGGGTCGTCATTGCCAAAAGCTTTGGCCCCTTCGATCACGGTCACCTTGGACCCCAGCCGCACATGGGCCTGTGCCATCTCCATACCGATGGGACCACCGCCGATGATAATCAAATGGTCAGGGCGGTCGCGCAGATCAAAGATGTCTTCGTTGGTGTAGTGTTTGACTGTATCCAGCCCCTCGATTGGCGGCACAAACGGACCCGACCCTGTGGCGACAACAAAACGTCGCGCCTCGATAACCGTATCACCGGCCCGCACCTCGGTCGGAGAAACGAAGGTTCCGAATTCCTGAATCACCTGCACGCCGAGGCCCTCGAACCGTTCAACACTATCGACAGGCGCAATCGTGGCGATCACGTCGGCCACATGGTCCTTGGCGGCGGCGTAGTCCACAGAAGGCTCGGCATCGGCCACACCATATTTCGCCCCATGCCTCATCGCATGGGCCTGTTTGGCTGACGCGATCAGCGCCTTGGACGGAACACAGCCGTAGTTCAAACAGTCGCCGCCCATTTTATGCCCTTCAAGCAGAACAACTGACGCGCCCATTTGCACAGCGCCCGCCGCCACAGACAATCCGCCAGAGCCGGCCCCGATGATGCATAGATCGGTTTTGATACGTGTCATGACTTAGACGCCTTTCTTGCCGCGCAGGGCCTTGATGATAACTGGCAACAGGGCAAGTAGCGCTAGCCCAAGGATCGGCAACAAAATTGCCGGTTCGAAAATGATCCCCAGATTGGGGACCTCCCCACGCGCAATCACTTCGCCCAGCCCAGCGCCAACGGACGTGAACACAGTCGTGCCCGGAATTATTCCAAAAAACGTCGAGACAACAAAACGGCGCAGCGGAACCTCTAGGAAACTGGGAATCAGATTGGCCATAAAGAACGGCACAACAGGCACGAGGCGGATCAGAAACAGCATCGACCACTGGTTTTCGTCGATCCCATCTTTGATTTTCTTGACGGCGCCGCCGGACGTTTCCAACTTGGCCCCCAACTTTTCGCCAAAACCCCAACGCGCCGCGAGAAAAATCGCACTCGCCCCGATGGTCGCCCCGACAACGTTGAACAGCGCACCGGGAAAGGTCGCGAACAAAAAACCACCGGTAAGGGTCGCGATGATGCCCCCCGGCAGCGAAAAGCCGACAATCAGTATGTAGGCCCCGATGAACATCAAAACCGTCAAGAGATAATGATTGTCCCGAAAGGCAATCAACGCCTCGCGATTCTCGACCAAAGCGTCAAAGGTGAAGTAATCGCGCAGAAAAACAGCGCCAAGGACCGCCGTCAAAACGATCAAAATCATCGGCAGCTTTCGCAAGAGCGCATTTCGAGAAGGTTCCGACATTGCTTTTCTTTCAAACTGATTGCATCTGTTCCATTACAGATGACCTGATTGCGTTAATTGTCCTACCCCGCTCACGCGGCATTGACCAAAACAAGGGCAGAAAGCTGGATTTGCCGCCCGCTTTGACAAAACTGTAACATTTGCCGCGCTCATACTTTTGATTTGTTGCACGAAAGCTGTCGCAGTGCGTTGACACCTCAAACGCTCCTCTCTAAAGGACAAGTCTGAAATGTAGACAGGCTTCGAATCCTTTGAGGGTTTGGCCATCAACCGGAGAGCACGCAATGAAGCGCACGTTCCAGCCATCCAACCGCGTTCGCAAGAACCGCCACGGTTTCCGCGCACGTATGGCCACTAAGGCCGGTCGCAAGATCCTTAACAACCGTCGCGCCAAAGGCCGCGCCAAGCTAAGCGCGTAAGCGCCCTTAGCTATGGTTTAATGATTTGAAACCGCCGGTGGCACCCGTGGAAGGCACAACAGCCGACCCCATGGACGGGCCGCCGGCGGTTTCCGTTTGTCCGACGTTAACAGTTCTGACCAAACGCGCTGATTTTGTGCGTGCGTCAGCTGCGCGTCGTCAGGGCACTTCTGGTATTCACCTACAGGCCCGCAAACGCAAACCTGAAGAAGCCACAGGCATTCGGGTCGGCTACACCTGTTCCAAGAAAGTCGGCAACGCGGTGGCCCGCAACGCGGCCAAGCGCCGCTTGCGCGAGGTCGCGCGACAGGTTTTACCCCAAGATGGTCGCGATGGTTGGGACTACGTATTGGTCGGCCGCAAAGAAACCACCGTCACCCTTCCGTTTGACCAACTCGTCAGCGACCTGCGGCGGGCATTGACCAAGGTACATTCGTGACCCCGCTGGCGTATATTGTGTCACTACCCGTCCGCGCATATCGCGTGGTGCTGTCACCATGGGTCGGGCATGGTTGCCGATATCAACCCACCTGCTCGGCCTTTGCTCTGCAAGCGCTTGAAAAACATGGCGCCATCAAAGGCGGCTGGATGGCCGCGCGCCGTATTGGCCGCTGCCACCCTTGGGGTGGATCAGGTATTGACGACGTTCCCGACTAACGTCTGAGCCCTAGGCAGGGCGCGTTTGATCTGGCATATGCGCCCTATGTTAGATGATCTTGATGATATCCACCCGCTGTTCCACGGCGCGCCCTCGACAACCGAGTTCAAGAAATTGCGCAAGCGGATCGTCCGCTATACCCGCGAGGCGATTGAACAATACGGTATGATCGAACGCGGCACGCGTTGGCTGGTTTGCCTGTCAGGGGGCAAGGACAGTTATACGTTGCTCGCCATTCTTCACGAACTGAAATGGCGGGGGCTGCTGCCCGTCGATCTGATCGCATGTAATCTGGACCAAGGTCAGCCGAATTTTCCAGCCACCGTTCTACCCGCGTTTTTGGAAAAGATGGGCGTCGAGCACCGGATCGAATACCAAGACACCTATTCTATTGTCATGGACAAGGTCCCCGCAGGCCGGACGTTTTGTGCACTATGTTCACGCCTGCGCCGCGGGAACCTGTACCGGATCGCCCGCGAAGAGGGCTGCTCTGCCGTTGTGCTGGGCCATCACCGCGATGACATCCTCGAAACCTTCTTTATGAACTTGTTTCACGGGTCCCGATTGGCGTCGATGCCACCCAAACTGCTGAATGACGAAGGCGACCTGTTCGTCTACCGCCCGCTCGCTCATGTGGCCGAAGTTGACTGCGAGAAATTTTCAACAGCAATGGGCTATCCGATCATTCCGTGCGACCTGTGCGGCAGCCAAGACGGGTTGCAACGTCAACAAGTCAAACAATTGCTCGACGGGTGGGAAGCAAACCACCCCGGTCGTCGCCAGAAGATGTTTCGGGCATTGATGAACACGCGCCCCTCGCACTTGCTTGACCCCAATATTTTTGACTTTGCAGGGCTCACGCGCGGTGAAGATTTCTCTTTGTCATTAACGGCTTCGTTAGAAAGTGACGGTTAAACTAGGGCAAGTTTGTGGCAGGACGGCCATGACGACGTCTAAGAGAAAGCAAAATTCATGCGTAAGGCACAAAAGCACCCCAAATCGGGTGCGGCTGTTGCCCTTTGGCATGCAGCAGAATGCGCACTTCAATGGGTTACCGGTCGTTATCGATCCAAGAACGCGCCTGCTGTCCTATTTCAGGATGGACGTGGCGCAATCGCAACTGCGCTAGATAGCCATCTGCACCGCCGCCAGCGCGCGAACCGGCAGGCCGCCGCGATGATCCTAGAGCTGGACAGCTTTTCCCAAACCGAGGCAGACCTGACCCGCGACGAGCAAGAGGAACTCTTGCACATAGTTTCTGATCGTTTGTCTGCAGGACTGCGAGCCGGCGACACCATGGCCCGTATGGAAGGACCCCGTTTCGGATTTGCGCTGTCCCATCTGCGGCGGCTAGATATGGAAGGGACCATCCAATTCGCCTCACGGCTGCAGCATGCGCTTGTTGATCCGATCCGGATTGGCAGCCAGATTGTGTCCGTTACCGGATCTGTGGGGTTCACCCTGCCCGACCGGCTGGAAGCGCCATCCGGCGCAAATTTGCTGCGCGCCGCAGGGCTGGCCCAGCGAGAAGCGTCGCGCGCGGGGCCGCAGGCCATCAGAAGCTATTCCACAAACATGGAAAAACGCATTAAATCACGCGGCGGGTTGAGCGATCAAATTGATCAAGCATTTGCCGATGGTCAGTTCGTGGCATTCTATCAGCCTCAAGTGCACCTCGAAAGCGGGCAAATAACTGGCTTTGAGGCCCTGGCGCGTTGGAAACACCCTGATCGCGGCCTCATTCCACCTGCCGAATTCTTGCCCGTTCTGGAACAATTCGGCCAGATTTCCAGACTGGGCAAGAGGATGCTGTCGCAATCGCTAGAGGCCATTAGCGAATGGGACAAGGCGGGATTGAACGTGCCGCAGGTTTCTGTGAACCTGACAAATGTTGAGCTGCGGTCGCCGGATCTGGTCGATCATATCCGGTTCCGGCTGGACCAGTTCAACCTGTCCCCCCAACGTTTGGTGGTCGAAGTATTAGAAACCGTTGTGTCGTTTTCGGACGATGATCTGATTCTCGAAAATCTTGAAAATCTGGCCAAGATGGGGTGCGGAGTGGATCTTGATGATTTTGGCACGGGACACGCATCGATCACGTCTATTCGCAAATTCGCGGTGAACCGGATCAAAATCGACCGCAGTTTTGTCACCAACATCGACAAAGACCCCGAGCAACAAAACATGGTCTATGCCATCCTGACCATGGCTGAACGGCTGGGTCTGGCAACCTTGGCCGAAGGCGTTGAAACAGCCCATGAAAGGGCGATGCTGCTTTCAATGGGCTGTGACGTAATGCAGGGATTCGAATTGGCCCGCCCCATGTCATTTGACGAGGCGAGCCGATGGATCGTCGCCCAAGAGTCGATCTACCAGGCCCCAACCCATTTGCGCCGCGTTCGTTAGGGCTGTAAATGGCGCGTAAATAAGTGGAAATCGCTTGACCTTTCGCCCTTAGACAGGTTGAACAGCCTTCATATTTTCCTGTGTGATAGGCTGCTTCAGATGGACGACCAGAACAAGAACCTCATCATGGCCACGGTGCTTAGCTTCCTTGTGATCCTCACTTGGTTCTGGCTGTTCCCACCAGAAGAGCCCACAACGCTGACCGCCGAACAGACTCAGTCCGCTGAGGGTGCTGTCCCAACCGCGGATGCAAGCACAGCAGCGGTCACGCCTGAAACAATCGCCCCCCAAGCCGAAGCCCCCCGCATTGCGATCGAAACGCCGGAATTGTCGGGCACGCTATCCTTGCGTGGTGGTCGCATCGACGATCTGGCCCTGACGGAATACAAAGAAACGCAAGCGGCAGATGCCGATATCGTTCGCCTGTTGCGCCCCGAGGGCGAGGCGAACGCTTATTTTGCCAGCTTCGGCTGGGCTGGCGTGGATGGCATGTCGTCCGAACAGGTGCCCAACCCAGAAACTGTCTGGACGCTGGAACGCGGTACGGCGCTGACCCCCGCTTCCCCCGTCACATTGGCATGGGACAATGGCGCAGGTCAGGTTTTCCGCACACAGATCAGTGTCGATGACAACTTCATGTTCACATTCGAGCAAAGCATCGAAAACACTTCTGGTGCCGATATCTCTGCCCGCCCTTACGGTATCTTGCGCCGTCACGGGCTGCCTGATGACCTCAAGAATTTCTTTATTCTGCACGAAGGTTTGGTGCGGATGTCCGACGGCGAGCTGGAAGAAACCAAATATTCCAAACTTGACGGATATGCTGTGGACCCCCGCGAGGGCACACAAGCCGAACGCATCGATGTCACGGATAGCGGCTGGATCGGCTACACCGACCACTATTGGATGACCACTCTAATCCCTGACCAAACGCAACCGTTCCGGTCGACATCCAAATATTTCGCCAACCGCGACATTTATCAGGCCGAAGCGGTCATGCCCGCCACCTCCGTTGCCGCGGGTACATCCGCGACCGTCGTCACGCGCCTGTTCGCGGGCCCCAAAGAATGGGCCGCGATCCGTGCCTATGAGGACGACGATGGCGTCTCCGGTTTCCTGGACAGTATCGACTGGGGTTGGTTCTTTTTCCTGACCAAACCGATTTTCTGGCTGCTACACACGCTAAACCAATACATCGGCAACATGGGTTGGTCGATCATCGCATTGACGTTCATCATCAAGGCGCTGGTGCTGCCATTGGCATGGAAATCATCGGTCAGTATGGCCCGCATGAAAGAACTGCAGCCAGAAATGGAAGCGCTAAAAGAACGCGCCGGAGAAGACAAACAAGCCCTGCAGCAAGGCATGATGAAGCTGTATAAAGACAACAAGGTGAACCCTGCTTCGGGGTGTTTGCCGATCTTCTTGCAGATCCCGATCTTTTTCTCGCTGTATAAGGTGATCTTTGTCACGATTGAATTGCGCCATGCCGAATGGATCAGCTGGATCAAGGACCTTAGCGCACCTGACCCGTCGTCGATCCTGAACCTGTTTGGGTTGCTGCCTTGGGGCTCGCCTGAGCCGGGCACGATCTTTGCGATCTTTGCCCTGGGTATCTTGCCGATCTTGTTGGGTGTATCGATGTGGCTTCAGCAGAAGCTGAATCCATCACCAACCGATCCGACACAGAAAATGATCTTTGCTTGGATGCCATGGGTGTTCATGTTCATGTTGGGCAGCTTTGCCAGCGGTCTGGTTCTGTACTGGATCACCAACAACGTGATCACATTCAGCCAGCAGTATCTGATCATGCGCAGCCACGGGTCAAAACCCGACATCTTTGGCAACATCAAAGAGAGCTTTGCGCGCAAACCAAAAGCGGCCAACGACGCCAAGCCGCCCAAGGGCAAGTGAATGGGCAGTGTCACATCCTTGTGGCGCTATCCGATCAAGAGCCATGGTCGAGAGACACTGGCCCGCGTTGATCTGACGGCTGGCCGAACGGTTCCTTGGGACCGGCATTGGGCCGTGACACATGGGGACAGTAAATTTGATGCCGCTGCACCCGAATGGGTGTCGTGCCGCAATTTTGTGATCGGTGCGTCGACGCCCGATCTGGCTGGAATATGGGCCAAACTGGATACGGCAACAGGCACTATCACCCTGACCCATCGTGATCTGGGTGAGGTAACGATCAACCCTGACGATGCCGATGATCAGGCGCGATTTATTGCTTGGGTTACACCGCTGTGCCCACCCGACAAACGGCAACCAAACGGGATTTCTACTTTGGGCGGGCGCGGTATTACGGACACGGACTATCCATCGGTGTCGATCATGAACACCGCCAGTCACGCGGCAGTCGCAGGGCGGCTGGGCCGTTCGTTGGAACAAGAACGCTGGCGCGGGAATGTCTGGTTGGACGGTTTGGCCCCATGGGAAGAATGGGACTGGATCGGCCATGACGTTGCCATCGGCGGGGCCGTGTTCCGTATCACGGAACGGATCATGCGCTGTAAACACACAACTGCGAACCCACTAACGGGCAAGCGCGATACGGACACGCTTGGCCTGTTGCGCGACAATTGGGACCATCAGGATTTTGGCATCTATGCACAGGTGATCCAGTCCGGCACAATCGCCATTGGCGACACAGCAAAGGTAATTTGAGATGGAAATGCGATTCCCCGAGGTCGAAGAACCCGACCCGCAAATGATGGAAAAGGGTCGCTTGCTGTTCGCTGGCGAAACCGAATTCGTCAAAGGTGTCGTCGCAATGGACGGCCTGCCCCCTGCGGATCGAACAGAGGTATGCTTTGCCGGTCGGTCAAACGTGGGCAAATCGTCTTTGATCAACGCGCTGACGGGGCGCAAAGGTTTGGCGCGCGCATCCAATACGCCGGGTCGGACCCAAGAGATCAACTATTTCACAGCGGGTGATTTTTACGTGGTCGACCTTCCCGGCTATGGCTTTGCCAACGCGCCTGTCCCTGTCGTGGAAAAATGGCAGCGCCTGCTGAAACAATATCTGTCTGGCAGGCAAACCCTGCGCCGTGTATTTGTTTTGATTGACGCGCGCCATGGTGCCAAAGCTGTCGACGAAGAAATCATGTCCCTGCTCGACAGCTCGGCAGTGACGTTTCAGGTCGTCATGACAAAAGTCGACAAACTAAAGGGCAGCGCCCTAGAGGCGTCATTGGCCAAAACCCGTGAAGCGCTTGCCAAACATCCCGCCGCCTTTCCCGAACTGATCCTGACTAGTTCCGAAAAAGGGATTGGAATCCCGACCTTGCGCGCCATAATCGCGGGCATCGACTAAACAAGAGGACGCCGCCTGTGCAACACGACTGGATCGCCACTGCCGCGACGCTGAACCAAGCCTTGCCGTATATGCAGCGCTATGCCGGTGCGACGGTGGTCATCAAGCTGGGCGGTCACGCCATGAGCAGCGCGGAGGCGATGCACAGCTTTGCCCGTGATGTTGTGCTGATGCAGCAAGTGGGTTTGAATCCCGTGATCGTCCATGGCGGTGGCCCTATGATTAACGCGATGTTGGACCGGCTGGATATCCAGTCCGAGTTTGTGAACGGCAAACGCGTCACCGACGAGGCGACGATGGAAGTTGTCGAAATGGTTTTGTCCGGGCGGGTCAATCGACAAATCGTGCAGGCTATCGGCCAAGAAGGCGGCAAAGCCGTTGGACTGTCGGGTAAAGACGCGCACATGATTGTTTGCGACCCCACCGATCCGGCATTGGGCTTGGTTGGAACGCCGTCGGACGTGGATGTCACGATCTTGCGCGATTTGACCGATGCCCGCGCAATACCTGTCATCGCGCCCTTGGGGATGGGCCGCAACGGCGAGACGTTTAACATCAACGGCGACACAGTTGCCGGTGCGATCGCAGGCGCGTTGCGCGCGGACCGCTTGCTGTTGCTAACCGATGTGTCCGGCGTCAAAGACAAGTCAGGCACCGTTATGACCGAAATGTCGCCCACGCAAATCGCCGACCTGACCGCAGACGGAACAATCGCCGGTGGCATGATCCCCAAGACCGAGACCGCGTTGGACGCAATCGACAAGGGTGTGCGCGCGGTAGTCATCCTTGATGGACGGGCCCCCAACGCCTGTCTGCTAGAACTGTTTACGGATCACGGCGCGGGGTCCTTGATCCGCCAGCCCAAGGTTTGACGACGCTGTCACTAGACGGTACGGGCCTCGCGGCCTTGGGGCATTGCCCTGCTTTGCCTTCGGACGACTTGCCTCATGAGGGCGGCTCATTGATCTTGATCGGACCGGATGAGCCTGACTTTTGGCCGATTTTTTCGGCTTCCGCCGAATACTCCGACGGCCGTGCGAACCCGCTGGACCGCTGGTCCAAACGTATATTGAACCCGATTGCCAATGCCGCGAACGGTCACGCATACTTTCCTTCCGATGGCCCACCTTTTCGCCCGTTCTATACGTGGGCGCTGCGCAGCGGGCGGATGTGGTCCTCACCTATCGGGTTTCTGGTCCATGACCATGCCGGCCTATGGGCATCGTTTCGCGGCGCGGTTTGGGTTCCCGACGCCCTTGGGGCCGAGCAGGCCAGCCAGCCTTGCCTGACCTGCTCGGCCCCCTGCCTGACGGCCTGCCCCGCCAATGCGTTGGTGGATGGCTATGATGTCAAAGGGTGCAAGGACCACATCATGGGGCCTGACACTGGCGCTTGCATGGCCGCAGGATGCGCCGCGCGCCGCGCCTGCCCCATAGGCCAAGGCAACCGCCTACGCGCCCAAGCCAATTTCCATATGGAGGCCTTTCTATGACCCGCCTTATTCTGATCCGACACGCAAAATCCGGCTGGGACGATCCGCTTGCTGATGACCACGCGCGTGTTTTAACACAGCGAGGCCGAACAGCAGCAGAGACCGTGGGCGTGTGGATGGCGAAAAATGGATATCGACCTGACATCATTTTATGTTCGGACGCGGCCCGAACAATTGAGACGATGAACCTCATCAACCTCGCCTTTGACGCGCCATCGCCAAATGTGCTGGACAAGATGCTATATCACCCCAGCCCCGACACGATTCTGGAACAGGTTCGTAAGCGCAGTGAAGCATCCATCGCAGTCATCGCCCATAACCCCGGCATCGGGATGCTGGCGGACGCTGTACTGACCCAACGGCCCGATCACCGGCGGTTCCTTGACTACCCGTCAGGGGCGGTCACGGTCATTGATTTTGAATCCGCCCCCGATTTTAGCGCGGGCAGATTGGTCGATTTTGTCGTGCCCCGTGACCTAATCTAGCGACCAGTTCTATTGCGTCGCGATGCAGTGGCTAGGCCATGTCGCAACGAAAAAGGGCCGCACCAAATGGCGCGGCCCTTTTTGCAGAATGTGGTGTCGCCTTAGTGGCCCAAAATCTGGCTAAGGAACAGCTGGGTCCGGTCAGATTTTGGATTGTTAAAGAACTCTTCTGGTTCGTTCTGCTCAACAATCTGGCCTTGGTCCATAAAGATGACGCGGTTTGCCACCTGACGGGCAAAGCCCATCTCGTGCGTC
>CAXIAS010000068.1:0-13300 GCA_964022195.1 uncultured Roseobacteraceae bacterium | reverse complement strand
CTCGCCGGTAAGGGGGGTTCTAAGGTTACTACCAAATACCCGCAACCCCTTTTTTCGTCTTTTTCAAACTTTTCTGTTTTTCCCATTTTTTCGCGCATTTTAAGGGGTTTAGGAAATTATCGGTCGCCGAACCCTAGGTAAATTGTAATTCTATTATCAGGCCAACCCGATCCCTTCGCGTGGATACACCCTAGGGGTGTGGGCGACGCCAAAGTCAGGCGGAATCAACGCGCGACTCGGCGACGGTTCGCGGCTTCAAGGCCCCTGCCAACCAGAATCCCGCGATCAGTCCGGGTAAGAGGGCACAGAATCCTACTCGCAGCGAAAACTGCTCGCTCAGAAAACCGATGAGTGGCGGGCCGATCAGGAAACCCGATATCGCGACCGCCGACATTATTGCGATATTGCTGCCTTCATACCTATCATCGAGAGCTGCAGCCGCCGACACACCTAAAGGGAACCCGACCGACGCCCCCAGTCCGACCAAAGCGAACCCAAGGTAGGCCGCCCAAATGGGAAGCGGCAGAATCAACAGTGCCAACCCTGCAATTGCCAAACCTACAGTCAGCCGTGCCAAAGCAACTGCGCCGATCCGTATCTTGAACGCATCGCCCATCAAACGACCCGCAGCCATAAAGCCCGCATAGATCGAGACGGCTATGCCTGCGTTTTGGACAACGCCGCCCGTCCGTTCGGCCAAATAGATCGCGGCCCAATCGGACATTGCGCCTTCGGCCATCGAGATGGCCGTGGCAAACAGGGACAGCGCGAACAGGGCTTTGGGAATCTGGGATAGTTTTCGACGGGGTGGTGCTGCGATGCCAGCGCCTTCACCTGCGAGTTTGGGGAGCAACACGGCGACCCAAACGCCCAAACCCGCAGCAGGTGCGGCAATCATCATCAATACTGTTGTTTTGTCTGCCACCAGAAGTGTCGCAAGAAAAGACCCGACCATCAGGCCCAATGCCCAAAAGCCGTGGCAGCGGCTCATCACTGTGGCGTCAGTCTGTTTTTCCAAACGACCCGCATAGACATTCAGGCTGACTTGCATACAGGCAACCACAATTCCGGCAATCGCCAGCATCCAGAACAGGTGCCATTGGCTGCCTGCGGCCACAGGTAGGTATAGTGACAGCGGCTGTGCTACAAAGCCTGCTGCCAGTAACCGCCTCGGGCCCACCCGTTGAATGACGCGACTGGCGATTTGCAAACTGGGGATCAACGCAAGCGGCATCCCCAGCAAGGCTATCGCCAGTTCGGACTTGCTAAGGTCCAGTCCGGCTTGGACCTGCGGCAACAACGCAAGCCACGCCCCAAAAGCAAGAGGCTGGATTGCAAAGACCGCCATTGTCATGAGGGTGGCGCGGCGCTGGTTCAAAACTGTCATACGCTAACATAGATCAATGTCAGCGCTGGATGAAAGATTTATCGCCGAGATACCGCCCGCACACCCAACAAACCGAGGATGACGGCCATGTAGATGATCGGCTCGATCTGGAACCCTTTGACCAGCCACAAATAGTGAACCCCCGCAAGAACCGCGACAGGGTAGGTCAACATGTGCAGCTTGCGCCACGCGAGCGGGCCGATTTTGCGGATCGATAGGTTATTTGACGTCGCCGCCAACGGAATCATCAAGACAAAGGCTGCCATGCCTACGGTCACATATTTGCGTTTGACGATTTCCTCCCAAACCCGGGAAAATGTTTGCACATCCAAAATCGCCCAAACCAGAAAATGTGCCAGAACCAAAAAGAACGCACTTACGCCCAAGGCGCGCCGGAACTTGATCAGGTTGATACCGGTCCAATTGCGCAGCGGGGTCACCATCAAACTGGCGATCAACAACTTTAGGGCCAACTCACCGTATTCACGCTCTAACGCGTTGATCGGCTCGGGTCCCATCTGGTCGCTGGCCGCCAGATAAAACATCCAAATCGTCCAAACGGTCACAAGGACGTAGATCAGCCCGGCAGGAACACGACGCAGCGCGCCATTCGCGGTTTGGGAAAATGACATCTTGTGATCCGCCTAGAAAAACTTGGCCAAGTCCATGCCCTGATACAGGCTTGCAACCTCGTCTTCGTAACCGTTGAACATCAAGGTCGGTTCACGCTTGGCGAACAGGCCGCCTCCGATCTTGCGATGGCTGGCTTGGGACCACCGCGGGTGCGAGACCTCTGGGTTCACATTACTATAGAACCCGTATTCGCGGGCGTTGGCCTTGCTCCAGCTCGTGGGAGGTTCTTGGTCGGTCACAGTGATGCGGACGATGGATTTGATTGACTTGAATCCGTATTTCCACGGCACAACCAAACGGATCGGGGCACCGTTCTGGTTTGGCATAGGCCTGCCATACAAACCCGTCGCCATCAGGGTCAGCGGATGCATTGCCTCATCCATGCGCAGTCCCTCGACATATGGAAAATCCAGCACGCGGCGCTGAACGCCGATCATATTCTCGGGTTGGACTGCCGTTTCAAAGGCTACGTATTTGCCATTTTCCTGCACGCCGGCCTTATTCAGGATATCCGCCAGCTCGACACCATTCCACGGAACCACCATCGCCCACGCCTCAACACAGCGGAATCGGTAGATGCGCTCTTCGATATCCAAACCGTTCAGCAACTCGGTCACACTATATACACCCGGATTGTCGACAAGACCGTCAACAGTGATCCGCCAATCGTCAGTGTTCAACAGATGCGCATTCTCTACCGGATCGCCCTTGCCGGTGCCGAATTCGTAGTAGTTATTATATGAGGTGATGTCTTCATAGCTATTGGGCTCTAACGCCTCTTCGGCCTGTGCTTCAAAACCCGCAGCAATCGCGCCAAGGCCCATCGTCCCTGCAATGATCTGGCGACGGTTCAAAAAAGCAGCTTCGGGGGTAACATCCGAATGTGTCAGGTCATTGGTCCAGCGAAATGCCATCATCTTCTCCTTGCGATACGTTAGTATGTATATAGTGCGAGATTGATGAAACCGGTGTCACGATGCCGCTAGGCCGCTGAAATGTTGTGCTCTGGCCGCCGGGCCCGACGACCGACAAAGAAAAGGGCCCCCGCAGAATATTCTGCGAAAGCCCCTCATCTTGTGTCACCATGGGCTTAAGCCCATGGCCACCCAGCTGCGCTAGTGAACAACTGCGTCGTCTGGTTTTGGCCTATTGGTGCCCCCGATCCGATCCCCGACGATCAAACCGTCGACGCCAGCCCCAACCTCGATGGTTGCGCCATCCAGAACGTCTCCAGCCAGAATCATCTCGGCCAACTGGTCCTGTAACGCCCGCTGGATCACCCGCTTGAGCGGGCGCGCCCCGAACACAGGGTCATATCCTTCATCCGCCAGCCATTTCAGCGCGGCGTCGTCCAGATCAAGCGTGATGTTCCGCCCAGCCAGACGTTTTGCAAGACGGCGCATTTGGATCGCAACAATGCCGGCCATATCCTCACGCGCCAGACGGTCAAAGATGATCGTCTCGTCCAGACGGTTCAGAAACTCGGGACGGAAATGCGCACGCACAGCGTCCATCACGTCGTGTTTGGCCTGCGCCGCATCCGCGCCATCTGGCAATTGGCTAAGCGCCTGCGCCCCAAGGTTGGATGTCAGAATAATCAGCGTCTGTTTGAAGTCCACAGTCCGGCCCTGACCATCGGTCAGCACACCGTCATCCAGAACCTGCAACAAGACGTTGAACACATCCGGGTGCGCTTTTTCGACCTCATCGAACAACACAACCTGATAGGGTCTGCGCCGCACCGCTTCGGTCAGAACACCACCTTCGTCATAGCCGACATAGCCCGGAGGCGCGCCAATCAGACGGGCGACTGCGTGTTTCTCCATGAATTCGGACATATCGATCCGAACCATGGCGCTGTCGTCGTCAAACAGATACTCGGCCACCGCTTTGGTCAGCTCGGTCTTGCCGACACCGGTCGGCCCAAGGAACAGGAACGAGCCAAGCGGCCGGTTCTCGTCGTTTAGGCCAGCTCGTGCGCGACGCACAGCATTAGACAAGGCGGTAACCGCTGATCGCTGACCGATCACGCGTTTGCCCAGCTCGTCTTCCATGCGCAGCAGCTTGTCGCGTTCGCCTTCCAACATTTTCGACGTAGGGATTCCTGTCCAACGCTCGACGACCTCGGCGATCTGCTCGGGGCGGACGGCTTCTTCGACCATCAGCTCATCGCTGCCTTCGGCTTCGGCCAATTTGCGTTCCAGATCAGGGATGACGCCATATGATAGTTCACCCGCTTTGCCCAAATCACCGTCGCGTTTGGCGATTTCCAACTCGGCGCGAGCGCGATCGAGGTGCTCTTTCATCTCGCGCGAGCCTTCCAGCTTATCGCGTTCGGCCTGCCACTTGGCTGTCATTTCCGACGCCTTGTCTTGCAAGTTGGCCAACTCTTCTGTCAGCTTTTCCAACCGATCCTTTGAGGCCGCGTCGTCCTCTTTTTTCAACGCTTCCTGTTCGATCTGCAATTGCATGATCTGACGGTCCAACTGGTCCAGCTCTTCTGGCTTGCTATCGACCTCCATCCGCAAACGACTGGCGGCTTCATCCATCAAATCAATCGCTTTGTCCGGCAGGAACCGGTCCGTGATATAGCGGTGCGACAGCGTCGCCGCCGAGACCAAGGCACTATCCGAAATCCGCACACCGTGGTGCAGCTCGTATTTTTCCTTGATGCCGCGCAGAATACTGATCGTGTCCACGACGGTCGGTTCTTCTACAACAATAGGTTGGAAACGACGGGCAAGGGCCGCGTCCTTTTCGACATACTTGCGGTATTCATCCAAAGTCGTGGCGCCAACGCAATGCAATTCCCCCCGCGCAAGCGCGGGTTTGATCAGGTTGGCCGCATCCATCGCGCCATCGGTTTTACCCGCACCAACCAGTTGGTGCATCTCGTCAATGAACAAGACAATTTCGCCCGCAGCTTCAGTGACCTCGTTCAGAACCGCTTTTAGGCGTTCCTCAAACTCGCCGCGATATTTGGCACCCGCAATCAGCGCCCCCATATCGAGCGCCATCAGTTTCTTGTTGCGCAAGGATTCCGGCACATCACCGTCCACAATGCGCAAGGCCAGGCCTTCGGCAATCGCGGTCTTGCCCACACCAGGTTCACCGATCAAAACGGGGTTGTTCTTGGTCCGGCGCGACAACACCTGCATAGCGCGGCGAATTTCCTCGTCGCGTCCAATGATCGGGTCGATCTTTCCCTCTCGGGCCGCCTCGGTCAGGTCGCGGGCATATTTCGCCAAGGCGTCATATCCGTCTTCGGCGCTGGCGCTGTCTGCGGTGCGGCCCTTGCGAATGTCGTTGATAGCCGCGTTCAAACCTTGGGCCGTTACCTTGCCCGCATCCAGCGCATCTTTGGCTTTGGATTTTACCATGGCCAATGCCATCAACAGGCGTTCTACCGGCACAAAACTATCGCCAGCCTTTTGGGCCAGTTTTTCAGCCTCAGCCAGCACTTTGCCGGTGGTGTTGTCCATATAGATCTGACCGGCGTCTCCGGTGATTTTGGCGATCTTGCCAACAGCGAGGTCAATCGACGACCGCACGGCTGCCGCGTCCCCGCCACCGCGTGTGATTAGGTTCGCAGCCAAGCCCTGATCATCGTCCATAACTGCCTTGAGTAGGTGTTCTGGCGTCAGCCGCTGATGGCTTTCGCGCATTGCGATCGTCTGTGCGGCTTGGATAAAACCGCGCGACCGCTCGGTGAACTTATCTAAGTTCATAGGGTCTCTCCTTTATACTAAGCACCCGATCTAATTGGCGCCCGACTACGCGGCACGCCCCTTTCTGGGCCTCTATCTATAGATGGGAATTGCCCCCCAAAACCGCAAGACCTGACGCAGCGGATACAGATGTGGGGGAAACTGGCGGCCAAGTTCCCCAAGAATTCACAACCCGCAAGGCGCATATTTGCTTCACGGTCATCGAAAGGGATCGGGATGCTAAATAGTAATGAGTTAAAGGCAGATCAAAATCTGCCACTTCAACCGGCAAAGAATAAGGTCTCGCTACAAGAGCGCCTAAAGGCGCATGACGCGACGGTTCTTTCTCATGCCAAACAAGAAACCGACCCCAAATCGGCGACCAATAACGACTAGTGGTTTTTCAGTTCCCGAGCGGTTTTCTTCCCCAGTTTTCCGCTCGGGTGTTCAGGTGGTGTCGTCACCGTGAGCAACTAGGCGCAGCTGCCCCCAATGCAGCTGCGCCTTTTGCGTCTTTGTTGTCTTCTGTCGGGCAGATCGCTAAACCGCATTCAGCCAAGCAACAGGAGTATCCCCAATGTCCGATGATCGCCTTATCGTAGCCCTAGACGTGCCCAACGTTCTGGACGGTTTGAAACTGGTCGAACAAATCGGCGACGCCGTTAGCTTTTACAAAATCGGCCTTGGGATGCTGACCGGCGGCGGCTTGGCCCTTGCCAACGAGCTAAAGCAAGAACACGGCAAGCGCATCTTTCTGGACATGAAGTTCTTTGACATCGGCGCGACTGTGGAAAACGCCGTGCGCGGCGTGTCCCAGTTCGATCTGGACCTGCTGACGGTGCACGGCGACCCGCATGTCGTGCGCGCCGCCAAAGAAGGCGCGTCCGGATCAAAGACGAAAATCATGGCTGTGACTATCCTGACGTCGTTGGACCGTGATGATCTTGATGCGTCATTGATCAAAGAAGGGGCGATCAAGGATTTGGTGCAGGAGCGCGCAGGTCTGGCCCTAAGCGCGGGCGCGGACGGTGTGATTGCCTCGCCGCAAGAGGCCGCCTTGATCCGCGCCCTACCAGAGGCTGAAGGCAAATTGATCGTGACCCCCGGCGTGCGGCCTGCCGGCGCCGATTTGGGCGATCAGAAACGTGTCATGACGCCGGCTCAGGCGATTGCAGCTGGCGTTGACCATGTGGTCGTCGGACGACCCGTGTGGCGGGCCGACAATCCGCGCGCAGCCGCTACCCAAATCATCCGGGAAATGATGTCGCCACAGGCCGTTAATCCGAATTCCTGAAAGTAACGATTCGGTGAGTCGCTTGTTGTGAAACTTTTAATTCCTTCGTGCGTTACTAGCTCAGGGGGACATACGAAAGGACACGGCAATGCGGATCAATCACCTACGCTACGACGCACGTTTGGGGAAATTTCAGGCCTCTGTCGACATTCAGCGCGACGGACGCACCTATCGCTATCCTTGCGAATTCACGGGTCCACAATCCATGGATCCCGCAACCGTTACCGCAAACCTTGCGCAGCGCGCGTTGAATATGTCCGACACTACCCGCGGGTGACCCGCCACTAGATCATAGAATGGTCCACTGACCTGCGCTGCGGCCCATTTCTATCAATCGTTAATGTCACGGTCCCAAATCTTGACCGATCCGCCCTTTAGGCCGAATACCTTGCGCATCGCCAGATACGCCAGCAACGACGCCACCGCGAAAACCAACAGGGTCATCGGCAGCCCACCTAAGGGCACGCTGACCAACAGCAAGGCACCAACTGCCATGGCGCCAGCCGCAAATCCTAGAAAAATGTAACCCGGCGCCAGGACTTCTAGCGTGGCCATTACAACCGCTGCCGACATCCAGACCCACCAATGTTGCCACAGGTCCATTCTAGTTCCCCTTTAGCATTTTGAACGCGTCGCCGAATGCATCCAGCGCATTCGCGGGCAGGACAACAGTCTGGCTGCCAGACCCTGATCCCAACTTGTTCAACGCTTCAACTTGTTTCAAAGCGACCTGATATTGCGCTGCTTCTAGCCCGTTTTCAGCGATGGCGGCGGCGACAGCCTTGGTTGCATAGGCTTCGGCATCAGCCGAAATCTTACGCGCTTTCGCAGCCTGTTCGGCGGCGTATAGTTCGGCGTCGGCGTTCAATTCGACGGCGCGCTTTGTGCCCTCGGCCTCGGTGACTTGCGCGCGACGGGCACGTTCGGCGTTCAGTTGCTGCAGCATTGCAGCCCGCGTCGCCGCGTCCAGATTAACATCCAGGATCTCGGCACGGGTGACTTCGATTCCCCAGTCATCCACCTGCTGGGCAACCTGATCCCGCACCGCCTGAATCAACGTCGACCGGTTGGCCTGTACTTGGTCCAATTCCATCCGGCCAATTTCGGACCGCACAATACCTGCGACAGTCGTCGAAATTGCCGCATCAACATCGCGGATCCGGTAAACTGTCTTTTCAGGCTCAATAATGCGATAAAACACTGAGGTTTCCACCTGCACCAACACGTTATCCGACGTGATCGCATCTTGGGTCATCGAGGGCAGCTGACGTTCCAGAACTGATACTTTGTGGCGGACCTTGTCCAAGAATGGCACGATGAAATTGATCCCCGGCCCCAAAACTGCCCGCAACCGGCCAAACCGCTCGACCACATGTTTTTCGCTTTGCTGAACAACCCGAACACCGGCAAGAATGCAAACGACGACAAACACCGCAAGGGCCACAACGACCACATCCGCTCCACCAAAACCCATCATAATCTCTTCCATCAATGACCGTCCCTTTATAGAATAATTATCTGTCAAATAGGCATTCCAAAGCATTTTCGCAATGTTTCTCCACCAATCATTTTGTTCTCGCTCCCAAACCGGTGCAGGCGTCCATTGTCGGAAAGGTCCACTGGCTCTATCGTGCAGGCATGCACAGCCTTTGCCGCGATTGCCTGACCACATTTGATACTGCCGCGCGCTGCCCCTCATGTCGCAGCCCGCGCACGATCGCGCATTCCGAACTCTTTGATCTGTCGATTGCGCATATGGATTGCGACGCTTTTTACGCATCCGTGGAAAAGCGCGACAACCCCGAGCTAGCCGACAAACCCGTTATCATCGGTGGCGGTAGGCGGGGGGTTGTCTCCACTGCGTGCTATGTGGCGCGGATCAAAGGTGTCAAATCTGCCATGCCGATGTTTCAGGCGCTCAAACTATGTCCTGACGGCGTCGTCGTGCGCCCCCGCATGGACGCCTACGTCGAAGCCTCGCGCGCAATCCGGCGGATGATGGATGAGCTGACCCCTGTGGTCGAGCCCCTGTCGCTGGACGAAGCATTCATGGACTTGACCGGAACCGAGCGCCTGCATGGCGCACCGCCCGCCGTCATGCTTGCGCGATTGATCAAACGGATGAAGGATGAACTGGGGCTGACAGGCTCGATCGGTCTGTCTCACAACAAATTTCTCGCCAAGGTCGCCTCTGATCTGGACAAACCACGCGGGTTTTCCATCATCGGCAAGGCCGAAACCACCGAATTTTTGCGCCCGAAATCTGTGCGGCTGATCTGGGGGATCGGACCCGTTGCCCAAGACAGCATGGCACGGGCGGGCATCCGGACGTTTGATGATTTGCTGCGATGGGACAGGCGCGACCTGCATGATCGGTTCGGCGGTATGGGCGAGCGGCTATATTCGTTAGCGCGCGGCGAGGACGGGCGCCGCATTTCCAATGGCACCCCTGTCAAAGGCATTTCGAACGAGACCACATTCTACGAGGACACCAACGACCCTGATATTCTAGACGGGCACATCTGGCGTATGGCTGAAAAGGTCAGCGCACGCGCCAAGGCCAAGGACAAGGCGGGGCGGGTCGTGACCCTCAAGCTTAAGAAATCCGACCACAAATCCCTGTCGCGGCGTGTATCCCTGCACACGCCGACCCAGCTCACGGATGTTGTCTATCGCACCGCAAGGCAACTGTTTGACCAAGTCGGCGATCAAGGCCCCTACCGCCTGCTCGGCGTCGGGATCAGTCAACTGACCACAGCCGCAGACGCAGATAAAACTGGCGACCTTCTCGACCCCAACGCAGGCAAACGTGCCAAGGCCGAAGAAGCAACCGACAAAATCCGTCAACGGTTTGGAGACAAGGCAATTATCAAAGGCCGCGCTTTACGTTAGGATCCTCGTTTGTTTAGGATCCACTATGTTCATCTGTTAAATAGGAGCCAATTTATGAAACGCCTTTCCATTATTCTTGCCCTGATGTGTGCTACGGCAACTCACGCCCAATCGCTCGACCCGAACAAGTTCTACAGATTGGCATCCGTTGGTCTGGACGGTCAGAGCCTTGATATCGTCAACAATAATGGCAAACACGAATTTGCGCGCATTCAGCCGTCGGGCGGGCAATCGGGTCAGCAACTGCGCTTTACCGCGAACGGGCAGTGGATCAAAATCACAACTGCCTTTCGCGGGTCCAAGATGTGCTTGGACATTTTGAATGGTGGCGATGCGGACGGGGCGGTCTGGTTGGCCCCATGCGGCAATTTCTCGGGGCAAAACTGGCAATTCCAGTCGGCGAACGGAGGGCTAAAACTTTTCACGGAATTCCGCGGCCGGAAAATGTGTCTCGATGTTATCGGCGGCGGGCGGAACATCGGCTATACCCGCCTTGAACCCTGTGCCAGCGCCCAGCGCAGCCAGCTTTGGACTTTGTCTCCACACTAACGCCTTGCGTCACCATGGGTCTTGACCCATGGGCCGCTTGCGCCTTAGCTTTGGGGTCAAAGTCACGCACAACAACAGGAGGGCATTAGCTGAAATGCGTATCATCCGCCGACTTCAGCATGGTCCCCGCACAGCCCTGTAAATCCGTTTGCAGGGCTGATCTGGCATCATTTGCCCCGATTTGCCTACCTTCCGCCCTTTGGCGGACCCTCTCTGTTGTTGAGATGAATTATGAGCCTTTTGAATATCCAAAACCTTGGCATTATGCTAAGCGACCCGCTGTTTTCCGACCTGACCTTTACCTTGAACAAGGGCGACCGCCTTGGCCTTGTGGCCGCAAACGGGCGGGGTAAAACGACGCTGCTGTCATGCCTTTGTGGCACTGATGAAGCCACCACAGGCGAAATCACCCGCGCGCGCGGTTTGCGTATTGGCCAAGTCGCGCAATACGTCCCCGACGCAGCCTTGGATCAGACGATATATGATCTGGTTCTGTCCGCCCTGCCCGCCGATCAGGCCGATTACGAGGCCTGGCGCGTCGATGTCGTCTTGGGCGATTTGTCGGTGCCTTACGAAATACAACATCAACCGCTGCGCAGCCTATCGGGCGGCTGGCAACGCACCGCCCTTTTGGCGGTGGCATGGATCACCGAACCGGATGTCTTGCTGCTGGACGAGCCGACAAACCATCTGGACTTGCACAGGATCGGCCTGCTCGAAGACTGGCTGTCCGCCCTGCCCCGCGATGTGGGGGTGATACTGACCAGTCACGACCGTGCGTTTCTGGATGCGGTGACAAACCGGACGCTTTTCTTGCGGGCCGAGCGCAGCCGCGACTTCGCAGTCCCGTTTTCCCATGCCCGTGTTGCCCTTGACGAGGCGGACGCAGCAGACGAGCGCCGCTTTGCCAATGACCTGAACAAGGCAACGCAATTGCGCAAACAAGCGGCCAAGCTCAAGAACATCGGTATAAACTCCGGCTCGGACTTGTTGATCACCAAGACCAAGCAGCTAACCGAACGCGCCGCCAAGATCGAAGCCGCAGCGAAACCCGCTCACCGCGAACGCGGCGCGGGGGATATCAAGCTGGGCAATGCAGGCACCCATGCCAAGGCGCTGGTATCGCTGGATGACATCGCGGTGCAAACACCCGATGGTCGGGATTTGTATCTGACGGGTCAGAAATGGATCAGCCCCGGCGACCGCGTGGTGCTGCTGGGCGCCAACGGGACAGGCAAGACGCAATTGGTGCGGATGGTGCATCAGGCCCTGATCGGTGGCGAAAGCCCTGTGCGGGTCGCGCCCTCTGTCACATTGGGGTATTCCGACCAGCACCTTAGCCAGCTAGACGAGGCCGACACACCCATGCAAACTGTCGCGGGCCGGTTTGACGTAGGCGACCAGCGCGCGCGTGGACTGCTGGCTGGGGCCGGTGTTTCGATACAGATGCAAGATACACCCTTGGGCAAACTATCTGGCGGTCAACGCGCACGCCTTGCGATGTTGACCTTGCGATTGCAGCAACCCAATTTCTACATTCTGGACGAGCCGACCAATCATTTGGACATCGAAGGACAGGAAATGCTGGAAGACGAGCTGACCCGCCACGATGCCGCCTGTCTGCTTGTCAGTCACGACCGCAGCTTTGTCCGCAACACGGGAAACCGGTTTTGGGAAATTCAGCGCAAGCGACTGGTCGAGGTTGACGACCCTGAGACATTCTTTGCCGAGCAGCGCCACGATGAGGGGGCCATGGGCTAAAGCCCATGGTTACTCGGCTGCGATTTCATCCTGCGTTGCGCGTCCGAAATCAGCGATATCGGCGATGACACCCCTAAGACGGGCCTGTATGTCATCAAAACCAATGTGTTTTGTCAGCGTCCCTTCGTCCATATAGAGGCTCCGGTCCAGTTCGATCTGCACCACGTGTTGCTTGCGCGACGGGCGACCGTAGTGCCGCGCTATATAGGCCCCAGCAAAGGGAACGTTACGTGCCACGCGAAAACCGGCGTTGGAAAAGGCCGATTCGACGCGATCCATGACGCGCGCACTGGCCGACGCCCCGAAACGATCGCCAAGCACGACCTCTGGTCTGTCGTCGCCTGCGGGTATGGCGCGGGCGATGGCCTCGTGGGGCATAGAATGGCAGTCGACCAGAATTGCCCGTTCGAACCGCGCGAGATTGGCGTCCAACAGGCTTTGAAGTCTGTCGTGGTAGGGTCGCCAGACCCGTTCAATCCGGTCTTGGGCCTCTTCAAGGCTGACCTTGCCCATATAGATCGCCCGCCCGTTGGCAACAACGCGTGGCACGACACCCAGTCCGCTTGCGATCCTTGGATTAGGGGCCACACGATGGATGCCTTCGATCAGGGCCGGGTCCAGCTCGGTGGCGGCGCGGTTCAGGTCGATATACGCGCGCGGCGCTCGTGCCGTCAGCAGGGGCGCGCCAAAATCGGGGGCATCTGCAAACAACTGATCGACATAGGCGTCCTCGGACGAGCGGATTTCTGCCTTGGTCAGGGTAGTTCGAGCCAAAAAACCGGACCCGTAGTCCCGCCCGCTATGAGGCGAAGCAAAGATCACACAAGTGTCCGGCGAGGCGGGGCTCGTTAATTCAAAGGGGTTCGTTATCATCGTCGTTCCAGTATAAGATAGACAACTAAAAAAAACCATTTAGCAAAAGCCCTTGATCCCCCCGCCGACTCCTTTTATAGACCGCTCGACTGACGCGGTTTGCCCCGCGTCCTATTTCGTTATGGGACGCAGGATCAAATCGGGTAAGGCAATGGATGATTAGCTCAGCGGTAGAGCACTTCGTTGACATCGAAGGGGTCACTG
>CAXIAS010000067.1:0-13889 GCA_964022195.1 uncultured Roseobacteraceae bacterium | reverse complement strand
TCCAGCTCAATATCGAAACAGTCGATATTGGCGAATTTTTTGAACAAAACGGCCTTGCCTTCCATCACCGGTTTGGACGCGAGACCGCCAATGTTGCCCAGACCCAGAACAGCCGTGCCGTTGCTGACGACAGCCACCAGATTGCCCCGCGCAGTATAATCGCGGGCTGTATCGGGGTCGTTTTTGATTTCAATGCAAGCCTCGGCCACGCCGGGGGAATAGGCGCGCGACAGATCCCGCCCGTTGGCCATAGGTTTGGTCGCGCGGATTTCCAGTTTTCCGGGTTTGGGATACTTGTGATAGTCTAGCGCCTTTTGGCGATTGCGGTCGTTTTTGGCGTCGGACATTTTGAGTTCCTGAATTGGTAGTTTAGCGTTAAACTAAATTGCATATCGCAATGTTCATTAGATACAAACACAGCTTGCGGTGCAACCTATTGCAATCAGGTGAATAGGCGCACAGTCTGTTCTGTATGACGCAAAATGATGACATCAAGGCAGAAGCCTGCCTGCAGACCACGAATTTACGCGCCGATTTGGGATTCTTTGGCAAGACATTGGCAATGCGCATGGACATGATCTATCCGGCTGACGACCCGCAAGTGGCTGTGTTTTCGGGCCACGGGCTGCGGGTGCGATTAGAGCAAGGCGACGGGCCTGCGGGCCGGCTGCGGATATTGACCGATCAGCCGGATTTCGCGGGAGGCGTGGCGCAGCTGACATCCCCAGGCGGCACCAAAGTCGAAATTGACGCACTGAACCCGCCATTGGTGATGCCCGACACGGATCACGCGTTTGTCGTGCGCCGGTTGGCGGATCAGGCACCGTGGGTGATCGGACGTGCAGGGATGCATTACCGCGACCTGATCCCGTCGCGGCTTGGCGGGTCGATCATTGCCAGTCACATCCGCATCCCCGATGGCGGACCTGTGCCTGACATGGTGCATTTCCACCGTGTCGGGTTTCAGCTGATCTATTGTTATCGCGGTTGGGTTGATGTGGTGTATGAGGATCAAGGCGGCCCGATCCGCCTGCATGCTGGTGATTGTTTTATCCAGCCCCCCGAAATCCGGCATCGCGTGCTTGAGGCGTCAGATGGTATCGAAGTGATCGAAATCGGCGTGCCTGCCGAACATATCACCGAAATCGACCATGATATGGCCCTTCCGACGCCTGATTTGCGGCCCGACCGCGAATGGCAGGGTCAGCGGTTTGTGCATAACGTCGGGTCAGATGCCAGCTGGCGCCCCCACCGCCTGACCGGATACCAATCCCGCGACACCACGATTTCCGACAATACCCAAGCGGTTGCTGGTGTCCAAGTGGTCCGGCCCGATGCCGGCACGCCCACGTGGACAAGGCACAGTGCAGACATTCATTTCACCTTTGTCCTAGAGGGGGAAATGACGCTCAAGGGCGAGGGCAAAGACCCTTATCGGCTGTCTGCGGGCGATGCCTTTGTGATCCCGCCAGACATGATGACCTGTTATGCAGACCCGTCTGATACCCTTGAACTGCTCGAAGTATCGTTGCCGGGGGTTTTCCAGACGACGGCGTGAGCTTGCAAATCTTTGACCAGCGGGTCAAATATGGTCGGAAACAAAGGACCGAGCCATGACCCTGATTGACGCTGCGCGTGCCGTGCGCGAAAACGCCCACGCCCCCTATTCCAAATTCAAGGTGGGGGCTGCGCTGACGGCGGCTTCGGGCGCGACTTATGTCGGGTGCAACGTCGAAAACGTGGCCTACCCCGAAGGCACATGCGCAGAGGCGGGCGCCATCGCGGCAATGGTCGCAGGTGGGGACACGCAAATTACAGCCATTACAGTTATCGCCGACAGCCCACAGCCAGTATCGCCGTGTGGCGGGTGCCGTCAGAAAATCGCCGAATTCGCGGACGGCGATGTGACCGTCACACTGGCCACAATCGATGGCACGGTTCTTGAAACCACGATTTCCACATTGCTACCTGGCAGTTTTGACGCCGATTACATGAGCCGGACCTGACCATGGACGCCCGCGCCATCATCGCCAAAGTCCGCCGGAACCAAGAGGTGACAGATGCCGAATTGCGGTGGTTCACCAATGGGTTGGCCTACGGACAAGTATCCGAAGCCCAAGCAGGGGCCTTTGCAATGGCGGTCTGCCTGAACGGATTGGGCCCTGCGGGCCGGATCGCCCTGACACGCGGCATGCGCGACAGTGGTGACGTTCTGGACTGGGATTTGGACGGTCCGGTTCTGGATAAACATTCCACCGGCGGGGTCGGGGATTGTGTGTCTTTGGTGCTGGCGCCTGCGCTGGCGGCTTGCGGGGTCTATGTGCCGATGATCTCGGGGCGCGGGCTGGGACATACCGGCGGGACGCTGGACAAGCTAGAGGCGATCCCGGGTGTGCGGACCGAAGTGTCCGAGCGCAAATTCCGCAAGATCGTGGGCGACGTCGGCTGTGCCATCGTTAGTGCGACAGGCAGCATCGCGCCTGCGGACCGCAAGCTATATGCCATCCGCGATGTAACCGCGACGGTCGATAGCATCGACCTGATCACCGCTTCGATCCTGTCCAAGAAACTCGCCGCGGGCCTGCAGGGGCTGGTGATGGACGTCAAAGTGGGCAGTGGCGCATTTATGAAATCGGTCGACGAGGCGCGAAACCTTGCCCGAACCTTGGTCGAGGTGGCAGGCGGGGCAGGGTGCCCGACGACCGCGTTGATCACCGACATGTCCGCGCCCTTGGCCCCCGCATTAGGCAATGCGGTCGAGGTTGGCGTCTCGATGGAGATCCTGTCGGGCAATCGCGCGGCAGCCCCGCGTCTGCATGAATTGACTGTCGAATTGGGCGCGGCCCTATTGGATTTGCACGGGGTGACGAACGGACGATCCCAGATCGAAACTGCTATTGCCAGCGGTGCAGCTTTGACCCGATTTGCCCGCATGATCGAGGCAATGGGCGGGCCGCCGGATATGGCCGAAGACTGGCGCACCCACCTGCCCAAGGCGCGTGTGGTCGGAACCATCGCGGCACCGGCAACCGGTCACATTGCCACAATAGATGGCGAGGCGCTGGGCCTTGCTGTTGTCGGCCTGGGCGGCGGGCGCAAGGTCGAGGGCGACCGGATCAATCCTGCAGTTGGTCTGACGGATATGATAACGCTGGGCGCACAAGTCACAGCAGGCAACCCGCTTTGCACCGTGCACGCTGCTACCGAAGAGGCCGCCGAACTGGCCGCAATCGCGGTGCAGGCTGCGGTTACCATTGGTGATGCACCGCAGGTGCAACCGCTTGTTCTGGATAGGGTCATTTGACATGTCACGCGTTTTCTTGATCGTAATCGACAGTGTTGGCATCGGCGGTGCGCCTGATGCCGACCAGTATTTCAATGGCAATGTTCCGGACACCGGATCCAACACTTTGGGCCACATCGCCCAAGCCTGCGCTGACGGGTTGGCCAACGACGGGCGCAAGGGGCCGCTGGCCGTCGACACACTGGACGGGCTGGGGCTTGGGGCCGCGTTGACGCTGTCGTCGGGTTTGGCGCCAGAGGGGTTGAACGCGACGCCAACTGGCGCGTGGGGGGCCGCGACCGAGGTGTCGCGCGGCAAGGACACACCGTCGGGCCACTGGGAACTGGCCGGTGTGCCGGTGCCATGGGATTGGCACACATTCCCCAAGGCCGACCCAGCCTTTCCACCCGATGTGACCGCCGCACTGTGCCGTGCTGCTGGCACGGATGGGATACTGGCAAACCGTCACGCTTCGGGCACCGATGTGATCAAAACCGAAGGCCCCGCGCATATGAACACCGGCTGGCCGATCTGTTATACCTCGGTCGATAGCGTCCTGCAGATCGCCGCCCACGAAGAAGTGTTCGGCTATGACCGGCTGTTGAAGATGTGCCAAGAGGTGGCCCCGATGCTGCATGGCATGAAGGTCGGGCGGGTCATCGCACGGCCCTTTGTCGGGGACGCTGTTGCCGGGTTCAAACGCACCGCAGGCCGGCGGGACTTTGCCATCGATCCGCCGTCAGAAACAATTTGCGACATGGTTCAGGGCGCAGGGCGCAAGGTCTATGCTGTTGGCAAGATCGGCGATATTTTCTCAATGCGCGGAATTGACGAGGTCCGCAAAGGCCGCGACGCCGAACTGATGGAACACCTAAGCGATCTGGTCGATGAGGCGAGCGCTGGCGCGCTGGTCTTTGCCAATTTTGTTGAATTTGATAGCGAATACGGGCACCGCCGCGATGTGTCCGGCTATGCGCGCCACCTTGAGTGGTTTAGTGCAAGACTATCCGCCGTTCTGTCGCGTTTGCGCGCGGGGGACATGTTGATCGTGACCGCAGATCACGGCAATGATCCGACTTGGATCGGCACTGATCACACCCGCGAAAGAGTTCCGGTTCTGGTCCATGGTATCGGCGCACGCTGCCTTGGCCACATTGGCTTTGGCGACGTGGCAGCCAGTGTCGCCGATCATCTGAATGTGCCCTACACAGGGCAAGGAAAGAGCTTCTTATGAATTATCAAACCACGCCGAAACTTGAATTACATCTGCATCACGAAGGCGCAGCGCCACCTAAATTTATCGCTGGGCTGGCACGCGAAAAGAACATTGATATCAGTGGGATATTCGATGCTGACGGTAACTACGCCTACCAAGGGTTCGAAGAGTTTCTGAAGGTCTACGAGGCCGCCTGCGAGCCGCTTGAGGGGCCGCAAGAGTTTTACCGTTTGACCCAAGCTATTCTGAACGAATGCGCGGACCACGGGGTGATCTATGCCGAAACTTTTATCTCGCCCGACTTTTGCGGTGGGGGGGATCTGGCGGCATGGCGCGACTATCTGGCCGCGATCCAGCAGGCGGCGGACGAGGCCGAGCGGGATCGTGGGATCATGCTGCGCGGCATCGTCACGTGTATCCGGCATTTGGGGCCGGTCGAGGCCAAAAAATCCGCCCTATGCGCTGCTGAAACGGCGGGGGATTTTGTCCGTGGGTTTGGCATGGGAGGCGCCGAAATGATGCACAAACCGGCCGATTTTGCCTATAGCTATGACATGGCGCGCGAAGCGGGCTTGGGCCTGACGTGCCATGCGGGCGAATGGGGCGGAGCGCAGATGGTGGCGGACACGATCCGCGACTTGGGCGTTGATCGGATCGGCCACGGGATCGGCGCCATTGAGGACCCTGAACTGATCGACCTGATCATCGAACGCGACATCATGCTAGAGGTCTGTCCGGGATCGAATGTGGTCCTAGGCGCTGTGCCGAACTGGCCGGCCCATCCGATCAAGAAACTGCGCGACGCGGGCGTTCCAGTGACGATCTCGACCGATGATCCGCCGTTTTTCCACACCACAATGACAAATGAATACAACATGTTGGATCAGGTTTTCGGCTTCGGTCCCGATGATTTTCGCGCACTACAAAAAACCGCCCTGAAACACGCATATTGCGATGACGACACCCGCGCAGCCCTAGCGAAACAATTGGACCAAGCCGATGACTGACACTAAACACCTGACCCATGTCACCCACCCGTTGGTGCAGCACAAATTGTCGCTAATGCGAGACAAATCCACCTCGACTGCGGTGTTCCGCCAACTGTTGCGAGAGATCAGCCAGCTGCTTGCCTATGAGGTCACGCGCGGTCTGCCGATGACCACAAAACGGATCGAAACACCGCTACAGCCGATGGATGCCCCCGTATTGGACGGCAAGAAATTGGCGCTGGTGTCGATCTTGCGCGCGGGAAACGGGTTGTTGGACGGGATACTGGAATTGGTGCCATCGGCGCGGGTCGGCTTTGTCGGATTGTATCGCGATGAAGTGACACTTGAACCTGTCCAGTATTATTTCAAATGCCCCGACGCGATGGCGGACCGCATGGTGATTGCTGTCGATCCGATGCTGGCCACAGGCAATTCATCGGTCGCAGCGATTGACCTGCTCAAAGGTGCGGGGGCTAAAAACATCCGGTTCCTATGTCTGCTTGCATCCCCCGAGGGTATCGCGCGAATGAAAGAGGCCCATCCTGATGTCCCAATAGTGACAGCAGCAGTAGATGAACGCCTAAATGACCATGGATATATTGTTCCGGGGCTAGGGGATGCGGGTGATCGCATGTTTGGTACGAAATAAGCCACAATTTGAACCAAATCGGGGAACAATCCCTTTACAGAATTGCGATTGTTATGCAAATTGCCACAATATCTTGTGAGGGACAGCATGGCATATCGTGGTTTGGTAATCGGGGCGCTAACAGCGTTTGTTTGGTCGGCGTCAGGTGCGGTCGCGCAGTCTAGCGGTATTCCCGCCAATTTCCCGCCCGCAGGTTTCACCGGAAACCAGTTCGTTGATAACAACGGATGTGCGTTTATTCGGGCAGGGATCGGCGGCAATACTACATGGGTGCCGCGTGTTGATCGTCGCCGGAACCAGCTGTGCAATTTCCAGCCGACTTTTGGGCCTGAAGTCACTCAGGCACCCGTTGCCACGCCAGAGCCCGCACCAATTATTGCTGCAGCGCCTGCGCCTGCGCCGCTGGTTGTCACCCCTCCTGTCGCGGCGGCTGCTCCGGCCGCGCCCGTTCCGCGCAACTCTTTGGGGGCGCCGATCCAGACAGTGGCGTCGTTGACCACCCAACCGCTGATCGAAATACCAACTGCGACCACCGCAACAGCGCGATCCCCCCAAGTGGTTCGCCCGCAGCCCGCAACAGTCGCCGCACCCGCAGAACCGCCGCGCCAAAACGTGGCCGCATTCTGCGTTGGCCGGACTGGCCTGCAACCGGGATTTGTCAGCAGCCGCACCGGCAACACAGTCGATTGCGGTGGCACGCCTGCGCCGACGACGATTGCCAATGTTGCTCCGCCAGTTGTGGCAGACTCTCCGCGCAGGCTCACGCTTGCTCAGGCATGCGCAGAGATGGGTCGCACAGGGCAGGCATTGATCAATGGCAACACCGGCCAACCGGTTGTTTGTCCGAGTGCAGCGCCGGTCCTTGCCGCGTCAGTTGCACCAACGCCGCGCCAAATGACACACACTCAGGTGTGTCTGGAAATGAGCCGCACCGGACGCCGGTTTGTGAACGCCAATACAGGCGAGGCAATCAGCTGTGCGGTCACAAACCCGACACAAGGCCTTTCAGCGCCGATCACAGCATCTGTTCCTGCAGCGGCGGGTGATTTCACCCGCGCAACCTATATCGCATCGAATTGTTCCAGCCGTATGCTGACCGTCGAAGGCGTCGAGGTCCGTTGCGGGCCACAGGCCCAAGGGATCGTGGCCAACCACGGGACATCAGGCACAGCGACAATCGGCACAACACGGGCGCGCAGTGTTCAGGTCTCTCGCGGGACTGTTAGCACATCTTCATTCTCGGTTCCGTTCTTTAGCCAGCCTCAGGTGCCTGCGTCGAACCCGCGGGGGGTATCACCACGTCAGGTAGTGAAACCGCCCAAGGGCTATACGCGCGTCTGGAACGATGGGCGTCACAATCCAAATCGTGGTCTTAAACGCGCCGCCGCTCCGACAGTGCAGTCCGCACCGTCAAGGGTCAGCACGGATGCGGGCTCTCGCGGTCATCGCTACGTTCAGGTCGGCACCTTCCCTGACGCAAGTCGCGCAGGTGTTGTAGGGCGTCAACTTGCGTCCGAAGGAATGCGGGTCGGGCTGGGCAACGCCACATCAGGTGGCCGGTCTGTAAAGGTCGTCGTGCTTGGTCCGTTTGGAAACGCCAATGAACTGGCGCGTGGGCTGCGTGCCGCGAAATCTGCCGGCTTCTCTGGGGCATTTACCCGCAATTAAGCGACCACTTTTGGGGGTATTTGCAGACTTGCGGGCAGGGATGTCACGCTAGTGATTGCAGATGCCCTGCAGCCTGATCCAGTCGCTATCGCTTAGAATTTCAGGCTCGTCGCGTTCTGCAAATGCATCCCCTGCAATCAGGTTGCGGGTGGTTTGCCCGCTATCATCGCGGGCATAGGCAAACGGGGCCGTAGGGATTTTCGCGACCTCGAATGCAGCAATCAAACTGTCATCAGATGGAAACTGCGGGTCGGCCTCGACCGTTTGGCGGGCGTGCCCGACTAGGGTTTCGGGCGGCAACTCGCCGGTGGTCAACAACGACAAAGTTGTGCGCAAACCGGCGGATCGCAACACGGCGGCCATCGGATCGGCGCCTTGGCCTGCTTGCGCTGCGGCCAGTATATAGCCCGCAGGTACGGCAGGGTCGTCGGCATTTTCAATGACCCTGCGGTCGATTGCGATGATCTTGCCCGGCAGAGCGACAGCGATCCGGCGCAGGTCCGGCAGCACGATGATCTGTCCCTTGGCGGCAGGTCCAAACAGGCGTTTGTGCAGCTGTGCTAGCGCTGTCCGCGCCGCGGGTTCGTTGCACCGTGGTCCGGTTAGGCGTTGCATCTGCCCCAAGACGCCGGCCCCAATTTCCGCGCGTTTACTTTCCGGCAAAGCGCGGACTGTCTGGTCGGTCAACGCGTTGGGCAACCAAAAGACCCCCGCCGCAATCAGTGCAACCGTCACGCCAACGCTCAGCCCCAGTCGCAGCCGCCCGGGTTGCGGGCGCGCACGTGCGATGGCATTGCGCACCTTTTCGATTGCGTCGATCATCAGATCGTCCTCAATCTCAAGGGTTTCTGTTCCATCTGCATCGGGTGCGAACAGGGCTGGTGACTGTTTGGGGTTCAGCCGCCGGACCGCCGCAAGCGACCAGTGCGTCAACGGACGATCGGCCATATCGGCGATCACCAAAGTGGCATTGCCGAACGACACGGTCACCTCGCGCCGTTGCGCAGTGTCATCCGCGCGCCACAAGCCGCCGCTTTCGAGCCGTTCATATTCACTAAGTGCTGTCATCTGCCCGCAGAAATTGTTTTGCAGGCAGTCTAGCCGCGCTTGGCGGGTTTGAATAGCCTAGAGCGACCTGGCAAGCACCCGCAGTTCGAACTTTTGAATTTTACCTGTGGATGTTTTGGGCAATTCTTGGAACACGACCCGTTTAGGGCATTTGAAACCGGCAAGCCGTGATCGGGTGTGCGCGATAATCTCGGCCTCGTCCGCGTCCGCCCCGTCCTTTAGCTCGATGAACGCGCAAGGCACTTCGCCCCATTTATCATCCGGCTTGGCCACGACAGCGCATAGGTTCACAGCAGAGTGGTGCATCAGTGCGCCTTCTACCTCGACCGAGCTGATGTTTTCCCCCCCCGAGATGATAATATCCTTGGCCCGATCCGCGATCTGCATATACCCATTGGAATGCTGGATCGCGAGGTCCTCGGAATGGAAATACCCGCCGCGAAATGCCTCTTGTGTGGCTGATGGGTTTTTGAGGTATCCCTTCATAACACTATTGCCACGCATAACAATTTCGCCTTGGGTCGCGCCGTCCATGGCGACTTGGGCCATGTTTTCATCGACGACAGTTATGTGTTCCATCATCGGGAAGGCGACGCCTTGCTGGGCTTTGATCGCGGCTTGCTCGCCTTCGGGCAAGGCCCCCCAAGCGTCGTTCCAGATGCATTCGGTCACATGGCCATAGGTTTCTGTCAGGCCGTAAACCTGCGTGATGTTGAACCCCAATTTACCCACGGCGGCCAGTGTCGCGGGGGCGGGCGGGGCGCCGGCGGTGAACACTTCTACGGTATGGTCAAAGATGCGGCGTTCGTCGTCCTTGGCGTTGACGATCAGGTTCAACACGATGGGGGCCCCGCCAAAATGGGTCACCCCGTGATCCCCGATCGCATCATAAATTGCCTTGGCCGTGATGTCGCGGCAGCAAACCGCCGTGCCGCCAAGCGCGGGCAACATCCACGTGTGGTTCCAGCCGTTGCAATGAAATAACGGAACGATTTGCAGGTATTTGATGAACAACGGCAACTGCCAGCTGATTGGCGTGCCCATCGTCATCATATAGGCGCCGCGGTGGTGGTAAACGACGCCCTTTGGCCGGCCTGTGGTGCCGGAGGTGTAGTTCAGCGCGAGGCTTTCCCATTCATCAGCGGGCAAAATCCAATCAAAATCCGGATCGCCCGTGGCCATGAAGTCCTCGTAATCGATCTGTTCGCCGATCGCCGGAACGCCTGCGACATGGTCGGGCACCTCGACGATCATCGGGGCAGGGCCGTCCATCAGATCGACCGCCTCCATCACCATTGGCAGGAACTGGCTGTCGACAAGGGCCACCTTGGCCCCGCCATGGTCAAATATATAAGCCACGGTATCGACGTCCAGGCGGGTGTTGATCGTGTTCAAAACCGCGCCACAGGCGGGGATCGCGAAACTTGCCTCGGACTGCGCAGGGATGTTCGGCAATAGGGTTGCCACCACGTCGCCAGACTTCACGCCCGCCTTGACCAATGCCGACGCCAGACGTGTCACACGGTCGTGGTATTGCGCATAGGTCCAGCTATGATCGCCATAGACGACCGCGTCGCGATCCGCAAAGACCGACGCTGCTCGCGTTAAATGGGACAAAGGCGTCAGCGGCACGAAATTCGCTTCACACTTGCCTAAGCCGGTTTCATCAGCCATCCATCCCATGGCGCATCCTCCCAAATGCTATATTGGGCAAGCCTAGGATATGTCAGACATTTAAATCAATGGGTGAAATGCACCATGCGTATTCTGAACACGCTGTCTTTTAACATGGATGCGACAGGCGGGTCGCGGCAGGCGGCATTCGTGATCGTGGTGGGCATGGCGCTGATCGGGTTTGCCGATAATTTGCTACCACTTGTCAGCGATGACAGCTCGCTATGGCAGTTTCATGTGATCCGCGGGGCGATGGTGCTGGGCACGCTCTTGGTTGTTTCGCGGTTGGGCGGCGGGGCGATCTGGCCCAAACAGCCCTTGGGCGTGATCGGGCGCGGGGTGCTGCAAACCGTGGCAATGTTGATCTACTTTGGCTGTATCGTTTTGATGCCGATCGGGGTCGTCGTTGCGGGGCTGTTCACTGCGCCCATATTCATGCTGCTGATAGAAGTCCTGTTTCTAGGGCGGCGCGTCGGGCTGACACGCTGGGCGGCCATCGGGCTGGGGTTCGCGGGTGTTTTGCTTGTGATACGGCCTGATCCCGTCGCGCTGGACTGGCTGTCGTTTATGCCGGTGGTTGCAGGGGCGTTTTATGCAGTGGGGGCCATCGCCACCCGCAGCTGGTGCGAAGGCGAAGACACCCTGACCCTCGCGTTTTGGTTCTTTGCCTGCATCTTTGTCGCGGGCTGCGTCGGGGTCATGGTCCTGCCGTCGGACGGGGCCAGCTTTGTCAGCCGCGGCTGGATGCCTGTCGACTGGGGGATGCTGGGTTGGGTTGCGGTGCTGGGCGCCATCGCGCTTGTGGGGATGTCGATGATCACCCGCGGATACCAAGTAGGCGAGGCCAGTATCGCGGCCGTTTACGAATACTCGCTGCTTGTTTTCGCCAGCTTTTGGGCATGGGCGTTGTGGGGGGAAACCGTGGCGCCACTGTCATATCTGGGCATGGGGATCATTGCACTGGCGGGCGCGATCATCACGATACGGGACGACAGCGCATGATCATCAGCGCGGGTCGGTCTTATGTTTTTGTGCATATCCCCAAAACTGGGGGCACATCGCTTGCGACCGCGCTGGAATCCCGCGCGATGAAAGACGACATCCTGATCGGGGACACGCCCAAGGCACAAAAGCGCAAGGCGCGCCTAAGGCATTTGGCGGGCAAGGGACGGTTGTGGAAGCATAGCACGTTGGATGACATCGTAGGGGTCGTCGACACGCGCGGCATGTTCACCTTTACCCTTGTGCGGAACCCGTGGGACCGGATGGTCAGCTATTATACGTGGCTGCAATCCCAGACATTTGATCATCCGGCGGTGGTGCTGGCGCAAACAACGGGCTTCAGCAACTTTCTGAACGCCCCACAAACCCGCGAAAGTTTGCGACAAAATCCCTATAGCAGCTACATGCAGGACGACAGTTTTTACTTTAGAATTGAATGTTTAGAGGATGATCTGCAACCATTGTGGAAACACTTAGGTTTTCAGCTAACTATTCCACACGTGAATACATCTGACAGGAACCGTGACTACCGCGGCTATTACTCGGACGCGGATGCAAATCTCGTATCCGACCTTTGTGCAGCGGATATACTGCGGTCAAATTATAGCTTCTAAGCTCTTGGTCTTGGCACAAACACCTGTGCCAGAGTTCAACATCACAAGCTGCAGTGCGACACGAATAAAGGCGCCGACCTTTCGGCCAGCGCCCTTGGTTTAAGACAGGTTGATCAAGCGGCTTTTGCGCCAACTCCAAAGCGGCCATAGAACGACTGGCCCTTGTCCGCCATCTCGCGCAGCAGCGCAGGTGTCGCAAAACGGTCGCCAAACTCAGCTGCCAACGCATCGCAGCGGTCGGCGGCATAGGGTGCGCCAAGGATGTCGAGCCAGCTGAACGGGCCACCCGACCACGGCGCAAAGCCCCAGCCAAGGATCGCGCCCACGTCGCCTTCGCGGATGTCTTCTAGCACGCCTTCTTCCAATGCGCGCACGGCTTCCAGAACTTGAGCGAATAGCAGACGGTGCTGAACTTCGATCAGATCGGGCTGTTCGTCGGCGACGGGGTATTTGGCCGCGAGGCCGTCCCACAACAACTGGCGTTTGCCCTTGTCGTCGTAGTCGTAGAACCCTGCGTTCGCCTTGCGACCCAAACGGCCTTCGTCGAACATCCAGAACAGGATCTCGTCGACCTCGTCGTTGGGATAATCCGCACCCATTGCCGCCTTGGTCGCCTTGGCGATTTTCACGCCCAGATCAATCGACGTCTCATCCGTCAATTGCAGCGGGCCCAGTGGCATGCCGACCAGCTTGGCTGCGTTTTCAATCAGGGCAGGGGCCACGCCTTCGCGCACCATACGGATGCCTTCGTTGATGTAGGGAATGATGCAGCGGTTGGCGTAAAAGAACCGCTCGTCATTGACCACAATCGGCGTTTTGCGGATTTGGCGCACAAAGTCGAGCGCCTTGGCCACGGCCACATCGCCCGTCTGCTTGCCCTTGATGATCTCAACCAACAGCATTTTATCGACAGGGCTAAAGAAGTGGATGCCGATGAACTTATCCGCGTCCACAGCAGCCTTTGCCAGCTCAGTGATTGGCAGGGTCGACGTGTTGGTGGCAAAGATCGCGTCGGGGCAAACCGCCTGCACCTGCTTGGTGACCTCGGCCTTGACGCCCACGTCCTCGAACACGGCCTCAACGATCAGATCGCAACCTTCCAACGCCGCGTAATCCGTCGTCGCATTGATCAAACCCAATACGGCCTCTTTCTTTTCTTCGGTGGCCTTTTTGCGCTTGATGCCCTTGTCCATGTAATCGGCAGTGTAGGATTTGCCGCGATCTGCAGCGTCCTGTTTGGAGTCGATCAAGACCACCTGAATACCTGCCAAGGCAGACACAAGTGCGATGCCCGCGCCCATCATACCAGCACCAATGACGCCGACTTTGCTGACCTTCTGGTCGGCCACTTCAGGACGGTTGGCGCCTTTTTCCAGCGCCTCTTTGTTGATGAACAAAGACCGGATCATTGCCTCGGACGAGGGGTTCATCAACACGTTGGTGAACCAACGGGCCTCGATTTTGATCGCGGTATCAAATGGCACCATCGCGCCTTCATAGGCCGCAGATAGCAACGCCTTGGCCGCAGGATAGACGCCTTGGGTCTTGCCGTTGATCATCGCGGAGGCACCCACATAGGTCATAAAGCCCGCAGGGTGGAACGGCTCACCGCCGGGCATTTTATAGCCCTTTTCATCCCACGGCTTCACGATCTTAGGCTCGGATAGGACCCAAGCCTTGGCGTCTGACAGCAATTCGTCCGCTGACACAACTTCGTCCACCAGAC
>CAXIAS010000066.1:0-13973 GCA_964022195.1 uncultured Roseobacteraceae bacterium | reverse complement strand
CGATCACCAGGTCGATGCTGTTCTCGGCGGCGATCTTATCGGTGTTTGAAATCAACTCATAGGTTGGCACCATAGAATAGGTTCGCGACGGGGTGCCTGAAGGGGCAAGTACCCCATCAAAATTCAGCGCAAAATCTTTAAAGGACGTGACAAACAAACGGTCGTCACTCTGGCGCAAGGTCTGCACCATTCCGTCGGTCATGACCAGTTGGGCATCTGTATCCGTGGACACGAAATAGGCGCTGGACGCGGTATATGTCAGCTGCGCCTCGGCGTCGCGGGTGTCGGAAATAAAGAGGTCACGCAATTCGCCCGCTGGGGTTACATCGCGAATGTATACGGTGAACCCGTCCGCAGGTTCGATGAATTTCCCGGGTGTAAGTAGCCGTGCGGTCATGTTTTGCGAGATCTCGACTGTTCGGATTGTAAGCCGTTCATGGGCGACCGGAGCCAAAAAATGGATCAGCGCCGACAACATCAAAAAGACAATCACACCGAGGTAGGCCACAGGCCGCGCCATGCGCCAATTGGAAAACCCTGTGGCCTGCATAACGACCAGCTCGGAATCTTGGCTCAGGCGGTTGGTCGTATAGACCGACGCCACAAATGCCGCCAACGGCAAGGCGATGACAATCACCCCGGGCAGGGACATGGCAGAGAATTCCAAAAACACACCGGCCGATTGCCCGTCTGCAATCAGATGATCAAACAGGCGCACGGCGCGATTGATCCAATAGATCATCACGAGCACAAAGCTGAAAAAGCCGAATACCAACATCAGTTGTTGTAGCAGATAACGGTCAAACCGTGCCACGTGGCTGATCCCCCTGATGCAAGCCGTCTGTTCACGCGCAATCTAGCGGAAACAGCACAGGGAAAAAACCGCTAACTGGTCATTTGCCGGATGGCGGGCTAGGTATTGCCTATCCTATACAAACTGACAGGCCACACGATGACCAATCCCGTTAAATTCACACTCCAAGAACAGTCATTTGATAATCTGGCCGGGTACGAAGGCGCCGTCGTGGTGATCGCTGACCCCGAGGGAAAAATGGATGCCGGCGCGCGCAAGGTGAACACATTGTCGCGCAAAGCTGTGGCGCGGTTCGTCGCCGGCGATGCGTTTGGTAAAATGGCTGAAGGTGACGCCCGTATGTTGGCCTATCCAACGGGTATGGCTGCCAGCGGGGTCATCGTTGTCAAACTGGCCCGTCGCCCCGAACAGGCGATGGCGCGCGCAGCGGGGGCCGCAATTGCCAAGCTGGTGGCCTCGCAGGGCGCATTGCTATTGCTGGGGTCCCAGAACAAAGCTGAAGATGTGGTGCTGGGGTTGGGGCTGCGAGCATATGATTTTAACGTGCATAAAACCGGCGAAAAGGCGACCAAAGGCCCAATCGAGATCATGCTGACCAAACCGGAAACAATGGATATCAGCTTGATAGACGCGTTGATCAGCGGGGTGTTCTTTACCCGTGATTTGACGAACGAGCCTGCCAATATTCTGACCACTACCGAATTTGCCAACCGTTTGGCCGAGATGGAAAATATCGGGCTAAAGGTCGAAATCCTAGAAGAGGACAAGCTGCGCAAGCTGGGCATGGGGTCTTTGCTAAGCGTGGGCCAAGGGTCTGCCAGCCCGTCCAAGGTTGCAGTGATGCAATGGCAGGGCGGCGGCGATGAGGCGCCATTTGCTCTGGTTGGCAAGGGCGTCGTGTTCGACACAGGCGGCATCAGCCTGAAACCAGCTGCCGGAATGGAAGATATGACTGGCGACATGGGCGGCGCGGGGGTGGTTGCCGGTGTGATGCGTAGCCTTGCCCTGCGCAATGCCAAGGCGAATGTTGTGGGCCTTGTTGGGCTGGTCGAAAACATGCCCTCGGGCGAGGCCACGCGCCCGGGTGATGTGGTGACTTCAATGAAAGGTGACACGATCGAAGTCATCAACACTGACGCCGAGGGGCGTTTGGTTCTGGCCGATGTGCTGTGGTATGCGCAGGAGCGGTTCAAGCCAGTGGGTATGATTAACCTTGCGACATTGACAGGTGCGATGGTGGTCGCCCTGGGGCACGAAAAAGCGGGCGTCTTTAGCAATAACAACGATCTGTCCCAAGCGTTCTTGGCTGCGGCCGGTGCCGAGGGCGAGGGTGCTTGGCCAATGCCAATGTCAAAAGCTTATGACAAGCTGATCGACAGTCGAATTGGGGACATCAAAAACACCGGCGGGCGCCCTGCAGGGTCGATCACGGCTGCGCAATTCTTGGGGCGGTTTGTGGCCGATGATGTGCCGTGGTGTCACCTTGATATTGCGGGTGTCGCATCTGGCGGCCCCGAAACGACCCTCGCACCCAAGGGCGCGACCGGTTGGGGTGTTCTGGCGTTGAATCGTTTGATCGCCAACGGTTACGAGGCGTAAAATGGGCGCGGCCTATTTCTATCACCTGACCGACAGCCCCGTCGATGCGACTTTGCCCATGTTGGTGGGCAAATCGCGCGGGGCGGGGTGGCGGGTATTGGTGCGCGGGCCAGAGGGGCCGTTATTGCCGCGTCTGGACGATCAATTATGGAAGGGTGACCCTACGGCTTTCCTTCCGCATGGACTGGCAGGAGGGCCGCATGACGCCGATCAACCGGTGCTGTTGGGCACGGCTGTACCTGCCGATGGGTTTGACTGTTTGATTAGTGTCGGAGGCGCCGATTTGACCGCCTCTGAAGTCGGTTTGGCGCAGCGGGCTTGTATCTTGTTTGATGGCCACGACGAGGCTGCGCTTAACACCGCGCGCGGGCAGTGGAAATCACTAACTGATGCGGGATGTCAGGCGCAATATTGGGCGCAGGACGCGGGCTCTTGGGTGAAAAAGGCCCAAGCCGGCAGCGATTAGAATTCGAACGTCGGGTCAAAATCCTGCGGCAGTTCCGTTGGTACGGGCGTGCAGGCGGCTATTAGTCCCAGCACCGCGAATACGGCAATCAATTGTTTCATGACTAAGTTATCTCCGAAGAATTAGTTCACCGTTGCTGATCGTGATGCTGTCAAACCGATTAAGATAGCTCATGCCCAGCAGCGACCCATCCATTTCACCGCCATTGACCACAGCCCGCACGCGGCTGTCGCTGATATCGCCCAAACGCACGCTTTTCAGCCGGACGGGGGCGGTTCTGACCTCCCCGTTGGCAGTGTTGGCGCGGCCCAGATAGGTTAGTTCGGCAAGGTCGAAACCAACTCGGCGGGCATCTTGTTGGGTCAGCACAACTTGGCTGGCCCCTGTGTCGACTACGAAATCAACTGGAACTCCGTTGATCTCCAACGTCAAATAGTAATGCCCATCAGACTGACGCGGCAAAACAATGCTTTGGTCGCTCATGACAGTTTGTTGTGGGGTAACGATACGTTCGATGTCGGACCACATGCCAACAACGGCTATGACCCCGATAAAGATCAGGGCCCAGATACCCGCTTGTTGTAGCGTTTTGCCAATACTTGTGCGGCTGGCGAGTAGGTAGGATCCGAGAATAGCGGTTCCTAGTAGTCCTAAATACAATAATTCGGCGCTTTGATCTGTGCTCATGGCATCGATATAGGGACTAGATCCCAATACCAAAAGACTGCGCAATACCATCAAGGATGAATTGAATAGACAGAGCAGCCAATAGCATACCCAAAATTCGCGTCAGAATATTAATACCTGTCTTGCCCAGCAATTTTTCCAACCCGCTGGACATCAAAAAGGCTAGAAACACAAAGACAAGCACCGAAAACAGCACTGCAGCGATCATGACAAAATCAGCCGTGCTGTCCGCCTCACCTGCCAGCAGGATGATCGTTGTGATTGCGCCTGGCCCGCAGATCAGCGGCAATGCCAGTGGAAAGACGGACGGGTCGTCGGTATGCTCTGCGGCACCTTCGTTTGCGTTGTCTTCGCGGCGGGCCTGCCTGCGTTGGAACAACATTTCTAGTGCGGTCAAGAAAAGCATCACGCCGCCCGCTATCCGGAACGCAGGCATGGAAATGCCAACAAACCCCAATAGCGCCTCGCCCAAAATCAGGAACGCAAGCATCAATCCGGCGGCAATCAAACAGGCCCGCAATGCGATCGTCCGGCGTTGGGGCTTGGTCATGCCTTGGGTTAGCGCCACAAACAGCGGCGCCAATCCCGGAGGGTCGATAATGATGAACAATGTCGTGAACGCGGCGATCAGGGCAGGCAGTTCGGTCATTGGCTGGGTCGGTCCTGTTTATACGTGTCTACGCAGTGGCGGATTGGACGCCCGTCGCGGGCGTTTAGGTTTTTGCTTTCTCGAGCTTCTCAAGTGCCATCATCCACATTGCCTCGGCCCGTTCAAGGGCTTGCATGACTTCGGCGTATTTTGCGTTCCATGTAGCCAGTTCGCCCGCCTTGCCGTCCTCGTATAGGTCCGGTTTGGCTAATTTTTCGGCCAATTTGTCGCGCATGACATTGATTTTGGTGACCCGCTCTTCGCATTTGCGCACGTCGGATTTCAACGCCAACATCGCGTCGCGGCCAAGGGGCTGCTTTTTCGAGGCGGGTTTGGGTTTGTCTGATCCGGCTGGTTTTTCGGGGGTCAGCAACATCTTGCGATAGGTCGGCAGATCCTCTTCGTAGGGGGTGACGGTGCCATCGTTAACCAACCAAAGCCGGTCGGCGACCATCGACAGTAGATGCATGTCGTGGCTGACAAGAATCACAGCGCCGGTATAGGCGGTCAGCGCCTCGACAAGCGCCTCTCGGCTCTCGATATCGAGGTGGTTGGTCGGCTCATCGAGGATCAGCAAATGTGGTGCGGGCAGGGTGGCCAGCAACAGCGACAGACGCGCCTTTTGCCCGCCTGACAGACGCCCGACGGCGGTGTCGGCCTGATCAGCCCCCAGGCCAAATCCTGCAAGTCGCGCGCGGAGTTTCGCCTGCCCCTCATGCGCACGTTCGCGCAACAGGTGTTCCAGCGGGGTTTCTTCAATCCTCAGCTCGTCGACTTGGTGCTGCGCAAAAAATCCGATGCGCAGTTTGTTCGAGCTGACCATTTTTCCTGACATCAGCGCGAGACGCTCGGAAAGAAGCTTCGACAGCGTCGATTTGCCCTGACCGTTGCGGCCCAACAGGGCGATCCGGTCGTCTTGGTCGATCCGCAGGTTCAGGCCTTTTAGAATAACGGTCTTGTCGTATCCGGTCGATCCGCCTTCGATTGCGATGATCGGCGGGGATAACTCTTCGGGTTTTGGAAAGGTAAACACAGTGCGCGCGGCGTCCTCGGGCGCGCGGATGGTTTCCATCTTTTCCAAGGCTTTGACGCGCGATTGCGCCTGTTTGGCCTTCGATGCTTTGGCTTTGAAACGATCTACAAAGGCCTGTAAATGCTCGCGTTTCGCGTCTTGCTTTTTCGCGGCCGATGCCATCAAGGCGCGTTTTTGCGCCCGTTGTTTGGCGAACATATCGTAGGTGCCTGTATAGTAAATCAGACCCTTGTCCTCGAGGTGCAGAATGCCGCCGACCGACCGGTTCAACAATTCACGGTCGTGGGATACGATCAGCACTGTGTGCGGGTATTTGACCAGATACGCCTCTAGCCACAACGCGCCCTCAAGGTCGAGGTAGTTCGTCGGCTCGTCGAGCAGCAGCAGGTCGGGTTCCGAAAACAAAACAGCAGCGAGTGCGACCCGCATACGCCAACCGCCCGAGAAGGCAGAACACGGCATTTGCTGGTCTGCATGGCTAAACCCCAATCCCTTAAGGATAGACGCCGCGCGGGCCTCGGCGGACCATGCGTCGATATCGGCGAGGCGGGTTTGCACCTCGGCGATGCGATTGGGGTCAGTGGCGGTTTCCGCCTCGGCCATCAGGGCCTCGCGCTCGGTGTCGGCACGCAAAACCGTGTCGATCAACGACACTTCGTTGCCGGGCACCTCTTGTGATACGCCGCCGATTTTCCAACCGCGCGGAATGTTCACACTGCCGGTGTCGATCACCATTTCGCCGCGAATGATCCGGAACAGGGTGGTCTTGCCGCTGCCGTTACGGCCCACCAGACCAACCTTGTGGCCGGTTGGGATTGTGACGGTTGCATTCTCGACCAGTGTGCGGCCTTCGACGGAATATGTGAGATCAGATATTTTAAGCATGAGCAGGCTTTGCCCGAAGTAGCGGCTGGGGTCAATCACCGCTTTTCAACGCAAACAGCCCGTGGTAATGCGCGCCCAGCAAATCCCTGAGGGGCGACCCTCAATCATCTTAGAAAAGAGGCCCACCATGGCAATTCAACGCACATTCAGCATCATCAAGCCAGACGCAACAAAGCGTAACCTGACAGGCAAAATCGCCGCTAAATTCGAAGACGCAGGCCTGCGCATCGTCGCATCCAAGCGCATCCAGCTGACACTGGCCCAAGCGCAACAGTTCTACGGCGTCCACTCCGAGCGCCCATTTTTTGGTGAACTGTGTGAATTCATGATTTCCGAGCCGATCGTTGTTCAGGTTCTGGAAGGCGAAGACGCGATTGCGAAAAACCGCGAAGTAATGGGTGCTACAAACCCAGCCGACGCTGCTGACGGCACAATCCGTAAAGAGTTCGCCCTGTCCATTGGCGAAAACTCTGTCCACGGATCCGACGCGCCAGAAACAGCCGCAGAAGAGATCGCTTTCTTCTTCTCCGGTCTTGAACTGGTTGGCTAAACGGGCAGGGGCGTTTTGCTCCGCTCATTAGACATTCGGGCCGCTGCGCAGAGATGCGCGGCGGCCCTTTTCGTGTGATTTCCGTCGGTTGGTTTCTAGGCCGCGACGTCGGCAAACCAAGAGCGCGGGTTTTTTCGCATGTATGTCCACGCAATAAACCGGCTGGTTTTCTGGCCCTGCGCCATCTCGACGACCTTATAGTCAGTCACTTTCGCCTTGTGCAAAATCTTGGCCAGCGGGCGTAGGTTGTCCTTTTTGGAAACCAACGACGTAAACCATAAACACTGATCAGCGAACTGGGTGCTTTGGTCGACCATACGAGCCAAAAAACCGATTTCGCCCCCCGCACACCAAAGTTCGGCGTTTTGACCACCAAAGTTCAACTTTGTAGAACGTCCTTTGCCTAGATTTGACCACTTGCGTTGAGTACCCTTATTTGCTTGTTCACGGGACGCATGAAACGGCGGGTTACACATCGTTAGATGGAACGCATCGCCGGGCTTAATCACTCCGCGAAAAATGTCGTCGGGGTTTGGTTGCTGCCGCAGGGCGACATCCAGATTGTTGCGGTCACAAATCTGGCGCGCGGAGGCTAGTGCGCCCGCATCGATGTCGACGCCGGTAAAGTCCCAGCCGTATTCGTGTTCCCCCGTTAGTGGATATACAAGGCTTGCGCCCGTGCCGATGTCCAACACCTTGATTTGTCGTCCACGCGGGATGGTCTTAGAGTTGCTCGCTGCCAGCACGTCCGCCAGATAATGTATATAATCGACGCGGCCCGGGATTGGGGGACATAAATAGCCGGCTGGAAAATCCCAATAGTCAATGCCGTAGTGCGTTCTTAGCAAGGCTCTGTTCAACATACGCAGGGCCATCGGGTCTTGGAAATCGATAGTAGTTTGTCCAGACGGGCCGGTGGTCGTTAATGATGCCAGCTCGGGTGTTTGGGCCACTAGACGTGCGAAATCATACCCGCCCAAATGCTGATTACGAGGATGCAAGGTCGTGTTTCTTGTCATTGGGGTGCCCAGAGTTGGTTGATCCGGCGCCATCCGCCAGTTCGGCAACACTCTATCGTGATCTTGGCCGAATGGGGAGGGACACAAACTAGGCAGGCATCAGTTTTGGCGAAAAGGCGCAGTCAATGTCTAGCTGGTCGCTACCATCCGCAGTTCCCCACTCACTTCACGCGCGCGCGCGGCCTTTTTCCCCAGATTGATCTCTAGCGCACGGTAATTGCGGATGTTGGCGTTGTAGACCACGTCGAATATGTCACCGACGATCGGGATCGATCCGATAACAAGGTCGAGGAACGTGTTAAATGTCATATAGGCAATTGCGCCGGGCGTGGCGCCCAATTGGCGGGCTTTGTAGATCAGATAAATTGATGGAATCAGCGCCATAGTGTCGCCCACAACGGGGATCAGGCCAAGGATGTTATCCAGCCCGACCGAAATATTCGTGCGCGGGATATAGAATAGGGCATCCATGCGCCAAGCGATTTTTCGCAGTTTTTTGAGTTCAAAATCAAGGTCTTGTTCAATGTGCATGGTGTTAACATATCACGGAACTTTCACTATGTAAAGGGTCGTTACTTTGAAATATCCACAATCCCGATCAGGTCCATCATTCTGTCGAATTCGGACCTGTCTTTGTCAAACGCGTCAGCTTTGATCGCATCAAAGGATTGGCGGAGCGCCCTTTTTTCGTCGCCCTTGCAGTCATTCCATGGCCGCCCTTGCAGAGCCATGTGCAGGACGTAGTAGCCGATGAAATGCGGGCGCGATCCGTTTTGCAGCAATTTTGAATAGGCCGCATCGGCACCAACCTCGCGCAATTGTTCTGCGGTTGTGATGCCAACTTTGATCAACGACGCCTCGAAAGCAGGGCCGATATTGCGGATTGAGGTAAGCGAAGCCATAGGGTGATCTTAGCGCGCAACAGAAAAAGGGCCAGAGGGCACGATGACATTCGGGAGGGAAATGTCGGTCGTGGCCCATCTGGCCTTTGTCTGTCCGGCGCGTGCAGGGTGGAGTAGACCCGACGCCGGACTGTTCGCTCGTGGCTTAGATGCTGGCGTAATCAGTAAATACCGGCTGGGGCCTTGCGGGGGGACCCTGTGTGGCCGCCGGCTTTGGGGCGGTTGGTTGCTCGGTCTGACTGATTGGTTTTGATTGTCCCATCACCATCATCCTTCGTCTGCCTCGGATTGCGGATTGTTTCCGCGGGCCTCTTAATTGGGCCATTCGTTAACCATTGTTGACGAATGCGCCCCAAGAGGGGCGCAAATGTGGCATTTGTGTGGCGTTATTTCTTTTTGAAACCGCGCGGCTTGGGCTTTCCACCCGGAGGCGTGAACCGCTTGGATGTATCCGAAGCGCTCGCGCGGGGTTTGGCGGGCTTGCCATCCTTGCCCTTATAGCCTGGTTTGCCGCCGTCTTTGCCCTTAAACGCGGGCTTGCCGCCACCCTTGCCTTTGAACGGTTTGTCGTCACCCTTGCCTTTGTAAGGGGGCTTTTTGCCAAACGGTTTATCGCCATCTCGGTTTTTAGTCCGCGGCTTGCGGGCCACCAATGCGTCGCCGTGGTCTTTGCGTGCGGGTTTGGCCTGATAGGGTTTCTTTTCGCGCGGTGCCTGACGGGGATCGTCTGCAGCGCCTGGAACGATTGCAGCCAGATCATCCTGACGGGACGGTGGCGGAGTGCTATTGTCGCGCGGTTTGCGGGGTTTGTCGCCGAAATCACGCTTGCCGCGTGGTTTGTCGTCATAGTCCCGTTTAGGCCGTGGTTTATCATCATAGTCGCGCTTGGTCTTGCGCGGGCCGCGTTCACCCAGCTGAGGTGGGCCGGATAATTCGGTCAGTTTTGCCTGATTTTCCAACGACATGTCAGAGCCTACAGATTTCAGGAAACCGGCAACCGCAGGTTCCGAAATCTCGACGAATGTCTCGTTTGGCTGAATGCGGATCGCGCCGATTTCATTCTTGGTGATCCCGCCAGCCTTGCAGATCATGGGCAGCAGCCAACGGGCTTCGGCCTTGCCTTCACGGCCAACATCGACGCTGAACCATTTGCTGGGTCCAAAAGATTTATGCTCGCGTGGTTTACGCTCTTCGCGCTGTGGGCCGTCTTTGTATTCAGACAGATGCTCGGGCGCGGAATTTTTGCCCGCAAACAAACGCAAGTAGGCCGCGGCGATTTTCTCGGGTCCGTGCATGTCCAGCAATTTGGCGGCGAATGCCGCGTCATCCACGGACACATCTTCGGACCAGACCGGATCCTCAAGCAAACGCTCTTGATCCTTTGCTTTTACTTCAGCAGCCGTGGGCGGGACGGCCCATGTCGCGGATAATTTACCCCATTTGAGCAGGTTTTCCGCACGACGGCGCATCTTGGACGGCGCGATCAGGGCAGAGACACCCTTGCGACCCGCGCGGCCTGTGCGGCCGGAACGGTGCAGCAGGGTTTCTGCGTTGGTCGGCAATTCGGCGTGGATAACCAGTTCTAGGTTTGGCAAGTCGATGCCGCGTGCGGCGACATCTGTTGCCACACAAACCTTGGCGCGACCATCACGCATGGCTTGTAACGCGTGGGTCCGTTCTTGTTGGGATAGCTCACCAGACAGGGCCACGGTGGCAAAACCACGGTTCGACAGGCGGGTGGTCAGGCGGGTCACGCTGGCGCGGGTATTACAGAACACGATCGCGTTCGGCGCATCGTAGTAGCGCAGGCAGTTGATGATTGCCGCGTCGATGTCGTGGTTGGCGACCGTCAGCGCGCGGTATTCGATATCGCTGTGCTGTTTTTCCTTGGACGCAGTTGCAACGCGCACGCTGTCCTTTTGATAGGATTTCGCAAGCTTGGCAATCATCGGCGGCACGGTGGCCGAGAACATCAAGGTGCGGCGTGTTTCGGGCGCTTCGCCCAGAATGAATTCCAGATCTTCGCGGAAACCCAGATCCAGCATCTCATCGGCTTCGTCCAAAACAATGGCGCGGATGTCGGACATATCCATGGAGCCACGCATAACGTGGTCCTTTAGGCGGCCCGGGGTTGCGACAACGATATGTGCGCCTCGGTCCAGCGCGCGGCGTTCATCACGCATGTCCATACCACCCACGCAAGACGCCATTGTCACGCCAGCACCAGCATATAGCCACTGTAGCTCGCGCTTTACTTGCAACGCCAATTCGCGGGTCGGGGCAATACAAAGCGCCAGTGGGCGACCAGCGGGGCCGAAATGGCCGTCTTCACCTAGGATCGTCGGTCCAATGGCCAGGCCAAAGCCCACGGTTTTACCTGAACCGGTCTGGGCGGACACAAGCAAGTCTTTGCCGTCGTGCTCTTCTAGGGTGCAGGCCTCTTGAACGGGCGTCAGGGTATCATAGCCCTGCTTTTCCAAAGCAGCAGCAAGGGTCGGAATCATAGTAGTCATAACAGGCTCTCAAGCGGATAAATATATGTGCGCCCCAGCTGATGCTGTCAGATGGGTTCCATCGTTGGGCGCTCACTTGCTATCCATATCCAAGTCCTTGGCCCGTGCGGGGGCACTAACACACAAGGGGCGGTAGTCAACAGCCCAGCAGCGATTGTTTGGTGCTATGGTTACTGGCGCGCAGGTTTCGCAGTCATCCATAGCCACGGGGTTGGCGCACTGCGCCATTCCCATAGGGCCAACAAGCGGTCCAGATCATTCCAACTGTCCATCCAGTCGGGCAGGGCATCCATATCGAGGCTGCGATCGATCTGCGTGATGTCATGGCTGGCCGAAAACCTGTCGCGGATCACCGACGTGATGTCTTTGCGTTGGTGTGTATGGCACTCGACCAAAATGTCAGCCGCCGTCAGCCCCCTAGCGCGCGCAGGATCCAAGAGATGTTCTTCGGCGCCTTCAATATCGCAGATCACAACAGAGCGGTGGCGCAGGCAGATGTCGAAATCGGCATGGGTCATCAGGCCGCCAACCTCGACACGGTTTTCGACACCGTTGCTGGTCGCGAGTTGCGTGCACTTTTTGCGGGCCTGCTCGTCTGCATCGCGCGCCCAGATCGTGGCATTCGGCAAACGACGGGCAAGCCCAACGGCGTAATACCCTTCGGCGCAGCCAACATCGACAATCAGATCGGGGTTTTTATCAACGATCATGTCAATAACCGGTGCAAGGCTGGCCTCGTATCCCCCCAACAGGCGCGGCACACGCCCGCCCTCGGACGCGCGCACATCATAGGCCATGCCAGCAAAGGGGCCGTGTTTAATGGCATTGCCCGACTTTTGCACAAGGGTGTTTTCGATCAGATGCGCCCGCCATTTGGCAAGTTTCCGTAGCGCGAGGTTTAGCTGGTCTGACGTTGGTTCGCCGCCGAGCAGCTGCAATAATTCCGCGTGAACGCGCTTATTGAATTGGCTGGCGGGTTTGCTCATTTGGCGATGAACCAGTTGTCGATCCGGTTTTCCAGCGCGGCCCATAGCGCGGTTGCTCCGCGGTTGACCTTGTCACCGACGCGGGATTGCACCTGTTCGCGGGTGACAAGGTATTGGATCCAGCTGGCCCCGCCGGATTCAAGGTTGCTGACAACAGGTTGCATACGATCGATCGATTTGGCGAAAATTGCGTCATCGGTCTGTGCATCTTCGAATTCGTCCCATAGGGCGCGGAATGCTGTGGCTTGGGCATCAGGTAATATGCCGAAAATCCTGTCGGCGGCGGCCTTTTCAATCGCCTCAAGCGCCGAGGCATCGCGGGCCTTGGCCGAATGGATCGGCACATCACCTGCATCAATTTCGACCAAATCGTGAATCAAGAGCATTTGGATCACTCGATCAACATTCACGGGTTTGTTCGCATGCTCGGCCAAGATCATTGCATATAGCGCGATATGCCAACTGTGTTCGGCACTGTTTTCGTGGCGTGATCCATCGTTAAGCGATGTGCCGCGTAGAACGGATTTTAGCTTGTCTGCCTCAGCCAGAAAATCCAATCGCGCCGTCAGATCCGCATCCAGCTGCATGGAGCCCCCAGACAGTTGGTCCATTGCGAATGCGTGAACGTGAGGCCAGCTTTGTTTGAGCGCGCGCGCCCGACCATGTGTCAGAATTTGGTGAACAATTGCGCGCTTGGTGTCATTTATCGCCGCATCGTTGAGCGCTTGAAACAGGGGTTGGGTCATGTCGAGCTGCGTGGCAAATTGCGCCTCGGCAGTTTCGCCTGCCTCGAAGTCTTCCCAAATCGCCCGCAGGTGGTGGTTTTGATCATCGGGCAAAAGAGCGAATATGCGGTCGGCTGCGGCGCGTTCGGCAACTTTTATTGCGTGATAATCTTGGGGGAGGTGAATAGGATGGTCGCCAGCATCGATTTCGACCAGATCATGCAGAAGGGCCATTTCGATCGTGCGTGCAAGGCTACAGTTTTCGGGCACATATTCGGCCATAACCATTGCCCAAAGCGCCAAGTGCCAACAATGTTCGGCTGTATTTTCGGGGCGGCTTGCGTCCATTAGGACGTTGGCGCGATCCACGTGTTTCAGCAAATCCGCTTCGGTCAAAAAGCGGATTTGCTGATCAATTCTATCAGCCATTCCGTTTTGCGGCGCTGTCAGCCAGCATCGCGCGTGCGCGTGCCTCGGCGCGCCGCACGCGAACGGCCGTCAGATAGGCCTCTTGCAAGGTCTGCGATGACGCGCCCAAAACTTCGCCAATATTGGCGACGATTTTCTCGTCACCCGACGCGTCCTGTTCAGCCAAGGCAAGGTCGGCCAACTCGTCAGCTGTTTTGTCGAGATAGGACATTAGCGCGTGTTCTCGGTCAGGCGACGACGAACGTAGCCTTTTACGGTGTCGATCATCGGGTCCATGTGCGGATCCTCAAAGAAGTGGCCTGCGCCTTCCATCTCGTCGTGGGTGATAGTGATGCCTTTTTGCTCGTGCAGCTTGTTGACCAGCGACACTGTATCCGCTGGCGGGGCCACGCGGTCATTGCTGCCGTTCATGATCAGGCCCGATGACGGGCAGGGCGCAAGAAAGCTAAAATCATACATGTTGGCCGGTGGTGACACGCTGATGAAACCTGTGATTTCGGGGCGGCGCATCAACAGCTGCATACCGATCCAAGCGCCAAAGCTAAATCCTGCGACCCAGCAGTGTTTCGCATTCGAGTTCATCGATTGCAGGTAGTCCAGCGCAGAAGCTGCATCCGACAGCTCGCCCACGCCTTGATCGTATTCGCCTTGTGACCGGCCGACACCACGGAAATTGAACCGCAACACGGTAAAGCCCATGTTGTAGAACGCATAGT
>CAXIAS010000065.1:0-14009 GCA_964022195.1 uncultured Roseobacteraceae bacterium | reverse complement strand
CACGGCCATGAACATGGGGATGCGGGTATCCTTGATGCCGCGCAGCAACCCCGCAAAGACAACATGGGCCGCAAGCGGCATACCTTGCCAATAGGGTCCATAGTGCCGCGTTGTTTCGCGTCGCAGTTGCTTTGTGTCCCAATCGGCCAGCGCCTCGCGCAACAGACGTTTTGCCTCGGCTTCTCGGGTGTCGCGGTTCAGCGCCTCAAGCCCGTTTTCCAACGCGTCGCGGGTCGCCTTGTAGAGGTTGCGGATCAAAACCGCTTTCCAGTTGTTCCACGTATCGGGCCCGACCCCGCGGATGTCGCAAACCGTAAGCACTGTCAGCAGGTTTAACCGTTCAACCGATTTCACAACCTTGGCAAAATCGCGCACTGTGCGCGGCTCTGAGATGTCGCGCTTTTGTGCCACATCGGACATCAACAGATGATAGCGGATCAGCCATTCGACGGTCTCGCTGTCTTTTTTGGTCAGACCCAGACGCGGGGTAATCTGTCGGGCAATTCGGGCGCCAAGGATCGAGTGGTCCTCGGGGCGCCCTTTGCCGATATCATGTAGCAGCAAGGCGACATACATGACCCGCCGGTTGATACCACGCCGGAGGATCGACGAGGCAAGGGGCAGTTCTTCGATCAATTCCTCGCGTTCAATTTGGGCAAGGTTACGGATCACCTGAATGGTGTGTTCGTCAACGGTATAGTGGTGATACATGTTGAATTGCATCATCGCCACAATCGGGGCGAATTCGGGCATGAATGCAGACAGGACGCCCAACTCGTTCATTCGGCGCAAACCCCGTTCGGGATTGCCGTGTTTGATCATTATATCAATGAACAGGCGGCTTGCGGCACGGTCGGATCGCATGGCGTTGTCGATCAAATCCAGATTGGCCGAAATCAGCCGCATGGCGTCAGGATGTAGCAAAGTGCCTGTCCGCAGGGCTTCTTCGAAGATACGCAGCAGGTTTAGAGGATCAGCCAGAAACGCGGCCTCGTCTGCGACATACAGGCGGTTTTGGTGGATCGAATAGGGCGGTTTGGCCTTTTTGCGACGGGTGAAAATCCGTTCGAGCATAGGGGCGGATTTGGCGTGTGCCGCCTCTTGGGCTGTTAGGAAAATCCGTGTCAGTTCGCCCACTTGTGTGGCGTGCCGGAAATAGTCCTGCATGAAATGTTCGACGGCCCGGCGTCCCTGACCATCCATGTAGCCCATTTTCGACGCAACCTCGACCTGCATGTCGAACGTCAACTGGTCTACAGGGCGCTTGGTTATCAGGTGCAAATGACACCGCACCGCCCATAAAAAATTCTCGGCCTTGTGGAACGTCTCGTATTCGTCAGAGGTAAAGACGCCTGCGTCGACCAATTCAGCGCCGCGTTTGACGCCATTGACGTATTTGCCGATCCAGAACAAGGACTGCAAATCGCGCAATCCGCCTTTGCCCTCTTTTACGTTGGGTTCGACAACGTAACGCTGGCCGCCTTGCTTGCGGTGCCGTTCGGACCGTTCGGCGAGTTTGGCGTCGATAAATTCGGGGGCCGTTCCTTGGAATAACTCGGACCACAGTCGGTCGCCCAAGTCGGCGGCAAGGGCACGGTCGCCGTCAATATAGCGGGCCTCGACCAGTGACGTCCGGATCGTGTAATCGTCGGTCGCAAGGCGCAAACAATCCTGAGCCGTGCGGCTGGCGTGACCGACCTTTAGTCGCATGTCCCACAGGGTATATAGCATGGATTCAATCATGCTTTCGGCCCAAGGGGTAATCTTGTAGGGGGTCAGGAACAGCAGGTCGACATCTGACTGCGGGGCCATTTCGCCACGCCCATAGCCGCCGACCGCGATAATCGACAGCCGTTCTGCCTCGGTCGGATTGGGGAGCGGGTGAAGGTATTTTGTCGCGGCATAAAAGACCTCGTGCAGGATCTGGTCCATCAGCCACGCATAGCTCTGGATTGCGGCGCGGGCAGCAAAAGGGTTGGCCGTGAACGCCTCAGCGATCGCAGCGCGGCCTTGGGTCATCTGGGCCAGCAAGACGCCTGTCATAGCGCGACGGGCCGTGCCTGCGTCAGACGCCTCATAGCAGACCTTTTCAACCAGCGGGCGGACAGCCGCGTGGTCGAAAACAGATTGCGCCGGACAAATCAGATTATCCGGCGCAATGGTTGTGTCTAGACTGGCGATGGGATCAGAGCCCCGCGCCGCCAAAGCTACGCGGGGCTTGTTCCAAAATGACAACCTGATTGTTGCGCACGGTAGCCACGGCCAAACCGCGTTCATTCAGGCCGTTTGGCAGCAATCGAAAGACGCCGGACGTGCCTTGGAACCCTTGTGGTGCCGTCAGGGCCGATTTGGTCAAGGCGTTAGAGTTGCCCCGCGCCACAAGCGCGCCGATTGCCGCGATACCGTCATAGGCAAGGCCCGCCAGCGGGTGGGGCCGGTCACCGTAAGCCGCCGAATACCGGCTTTCGAACAAGGCTGCCATGTTACGATCAGGTAACGCAAACAGGCCGCCCTGCAGTCCTGGCAGGGCTAGCGCTTGGGGGGCGGCGTTCCAACGTGTCAGACCGACGAATTTGGTATCGGCGGGGCTGATTCCTGCTTCGGGCAGCGCGGTCGCAAGGATCGGCAAGTCCGCGTTGATCCCTGCGGTCAAAAACACGGCATCCGCGCCACCCGATTTGGTGGCCGCAGCGATGCGTGCAGTAGAGGACACAATTCCTTGCTGTGACAATGGATAGCTTTCGACGCCGGAAACTGTCGCGCCGTTTGCACGGACCGCCGAGGCAATTGCGTCGCGCCCCAGCTCACCTGGCAAGTCCTGTCCGTGAACGATCATAAAGCGGTCAATACCCTGTCGTTTCGAATATTGAACTAAACGGTTGGCCGTGTTCTGGAATGTTGCGCCCAGGATAAACACGTTGCCGCCGGCAATTGTTGTATTGTTAGAAAAGGCAAGAACGTTGACGTTAGCGGGGGCTGCTGCAACGCCTGCCGCGTTTGCGGCTTCGGCAAACAGCGGGCCAAGGATGATTTTTGCACCGTCGTTAACCGCCTGTGCGGCCATGTTGGCTGCTTGGGTCGGGTTGCCTGCTGTGTTGTAAACTCGCAGGTCGATCTTGACGCCGTTCAGGTCGCTGATTGCCAGTCGGGCTGCATTTTCAAGGTTGGACGCCAATAGGCTGTCTGTTGCCGACCCGGACCCGCCTGGAACCAAAAGGGCCACTTTCACCGGTGCGTCAGGATCAATCCGCTGCCCGGTGTCGGAGCCCGGCGCTACGATTCCTACAGGATCACAGGCGGCAAGCCATAAAACGGACATTGCGGCGATAATGCGGGCAACCGCCTTGCGGGCGGCGGGTAAACAGGCAAACATGGTATAACTCCCAATTGGTGGCGGGCCTCGTCGTGACTTGTTGTCAAGATTCTCGGCTCGCGTTTGGGGACCATAATAATGCAGTAGGATCAAGGGTCCAGTTATGAATTACGTGACCAAGCCGCTCGCCGCCGGACTGTATTTCGTGGCCACACCAATCGGGTCGGCCCGTGATATCACTTTGCGCGGACTGGACATCTTGGCGTCGGCGGATGTCATCGCCGCTGAAGATACCCGCACAGCCCGCAAGTTGATGGATATTCACGGGGTTCCGCTGAACGGCAGGCAGGTTGTCTCATTTCACGATCATTCGGGCGAGAATGGCGTGAATGGTCTGGTTGCGTTGATCAAAGACGGCAAGTCGATGGCTTATGTTTCAGAAGCGGGCACGCCTCTGGTGGCAGATCCGGGGTATGAATTGGGCAGGGCCGCGATCGACGAGGGGCTGTTGGTGACATCCGCGCCGGGCCCGTCGGCCATATTGGCGGCGCTCACGGTTTCGGGGCTAGCGACCGATAGGTTTGCATTCGTCGGATTTTTACCCAGCACGACGGCCCAACGGCAATCCGAGATTGCTGATCTGCGCGATACGCCGTTCACCCTTGTTTTCTACGAGAGCCCAAAGCGAGTTAAGGAAATGTTAGCCGACTTGCGCGACACTTTGGGGGCAGAACGGTCTGCAGTTGTTTGCCGTGAGTTGACCAAAAAATTCGAAGAGGTCAGTCGCGGAACTTTGGGCGAGCTTGCGGATCAATTTTCCGCCCGCACGGTCAAGGGCGAATTGGTCGTGCTCGTCGGCAGGGCTGGTGCCACGCAGATCGAGGCTGCTGATATCGACACGGCCCTGCGCAGTGCGATGGAAACTATGCGCGTCAAGGATGCTGCGACAGCCGTTGCCGGTGCAATGGGGCTGCCGCGCAGGCAGGTCTATCAACGCGCGTTAGAGTTGGGGCGGGACGAATGACCGGATCAGTTGGCTATCACGCGGGCCTCGTCGCCGAGGAGATTGTCGCGCGCCATTACGAGGCTCATTGCCAACCGGTGTCACAGCGTCGCTGGCGCGGCAAGGCAGGAGAGGTCGACCTAATCGCCAGAAACGGCGCTCAGGTCGTTTTTATCGAGGTGAAAAAGAGCCGCGATTTTGCAACCGCGGCACATAGGCTTGGTCCCAAACAGATCAAACGATTGATGGCCGCTGGCAGTGAATATATCGGCACCCAGCCCAATGGCCTGCTGACCGATGTGCGGTTTGATCTGGCACTCGTCAATGCACAGGGTGAGGTTCAGGTTATCGAAAACGCATTATTTGCGCAGTAGCGCATTGCCCTTACCGCGGTCGTGCCCCATGTAAACGGGGACCACCGTTTGCACGAAAGGGCCTGCTATGTCGTTGAAAGTTGCCATTCAAATGGATCCAATTGCGCCGATTGACATCGACGCAGACAGCACGTTTCGCATCGCCGAAGAGGCGCAAATTCGCGGCCACAGCCTATTTTACTACACCCCTGACAAGCTGGCCTATCAAGAAGGCCGCGTCACAGCGCGGGGTTGGCCGCTAGAGGTGCGCCGCGAAAAGGGCAACCATTTCTCACTTGGACCTGAAACCCAAGTGGATTTGGCCGATTTTGATGTGGTTTGGCTTCGTCAGGACCCGCCATTTGATATGGGCTACATCACCACTACGCATATTTTGGGCATGGTTCATCCCCAAACGCTGGTGGTCAATGACCCGTTCTGGGTCCGCAATTACCCCGAAAAGCTACTGGTTCTGGATTTCCCCGACCTGACACCGCCCACGATGATCGCGCGGGATCTGGACACCCTCAAGGAATTCCGCGCCCGACATGGGGATGTGATCCTAAAGCCGCTTTATGGCAACGGCGGCGCGGGCGTGTTCAAACTGCGCGAAGGAGATAGCAATCTGGCTTCCCTTCACGAATTGTTCACCGGTATTAACCGCGAGCCGCTGATTATGCAAAAATTCCTGCCTGCAGTGGCCAAAGGCGACAAACGCGTCATTTTGGTCGACGGCGAACCTGTTGGCGCGATCAACCGCGTGCCGGCCGCAGGTGAAACACGGTCGAACATGCACGTGGGCGGGCGGCCCGAAAAGGTGGATCTGACCGACCGCGACCGAGAAATTTGCGCCGCAATTGGCCCGCTTTTGCGTGAAAAAGGGCAGGTTTTTGTCGGCATCGATGTGATCGGCGATTGGTTGACCGAAATCAACGTGACCTCACCGACGGGCATCCAAGAGTTGGAGCGTTTTGACGGGGTCAATATTGCCGAAAAAATCTGGCAAGCAATCGAAGCGCGTCGCTAGTCAAACCTCTTTTTGAGTGGCGATCCTGTAGCTTACGGCCTCTGCCACGTGGGGGGCGAGTACATCGTCTGACCCCGCCAGATCGGCGATGGTGCGGGCCACCCGCAAGACACGGTGATAGCCTCGAGCGGACAATCCGAACCGTTCGGCGACCTTGCTTAGCAGGTCGCGGCCATCCGCGTCGGGAGTTGCGAACTGTTCCAAGGTGCGCCCCTCGATGTCGGCGTTGACCCGTACACCGGCGCTGTTCTGGTATCGGTTGGCTTGTTTTTCGCGTGCTGCCGCGACCCTGTCGGCGACGGCTTGCGATGTCTCACCTGTTTGTGGCAGATCCAGATCGGTGTAGGCCACAGGCGGCACCTCGACCCGCAAATCGAACCGGTCCATGAGGGGGCCGGAAATTCGCCCTAGGTAGTCTTCTGCGCAAATCGGCGCACGCGAGCAAGCCCTGGATGCGTCAGCCAAGAAACCGCATTTGCAAGGGTTTGCGGCAGCCACCAGCATGAACTTGCAGGGGTATTTTATGTGGGCGTTGGCGCGGGCGACCATGACCTCGCCGGTTTCAATGGGCTGGCGTAGGGTTTCCAGCACGGTTCGCGGAAATTCGGGGAACTCGTCCATGAATAACACGCCATTATGTGCAAGGCTCATCTCTCCAGGGAGTGCCCCGCGCCCGCCGCCTACGATGGCTGCCATTGACGCGGTATGGTGCGGTTCGCGAAACGGGCGATCCCTGCTGATCCCGCCCGCGTCCAACAGCCCCGAAACCGAATGGATCATCGAGGTTTCCAATGCCTCACTGGCAGATAGCGGGGGCAATATGCCGGGCAATCTGGCAGCGAGCATGGATTTCCCTGACCCCGGTGATCCAATCATTAACAAATGGTGTCTGCCAGCGGCCGCGATTTCCAGGGCACGCTTGGCGCGCTCTTGTCCGCGCACGTCAGCAAAGTCCCGCGTTCCGGAATTGGTCACCACCTCGCCTGGTGTGGCGGGGGCGATCACTGCTTGGCCGGTGAAATGCCGGATCACGTCGGACAGAGTTTTGGGCGCGATGACCTTGGCGGCTCCGACCCACGCGGCCTCGGCCCCGCATGCGGCAGGGCACAACAGTTGCCGATCTTGGGTCGCGGCGGCCATCGCCGCAGGCAACGCGCCGGTGACACTGACCAAGCCACCGTCGAGCGACAATTCACCCAAAGCCACGGTTTGTTGCGTCATTTCAGACGGGATGAGGTCGATTGCTGCGAGCAGGGCCAAGGCGATGGGCAAATCGAAATGGGACCCCGCCTTGGGCAAATCGGCGGGTGACAGGTTGACCGTGATCCGTTTCGGCGGCAGCGCTATCGCCATCGCGGAAAGGGCTGCACGCACCCGTTCACGGGCCTCGGACACGGCCTTGTCCGGCAGCCCCACAATTGCAAAGGCGGGGATGCCGGGGGTGATTGCGCATTGCACCTCGACACAGCGTGCCTCGATGCCTTCATAGGCGACGGTGTATGTCAGTGAATTCATGCAGCATATCCGGTCAACATGGTTAACGGCTACGCAGCACAGGTTTAAGAAAGGTTAACGCTCCTTGTGTAACTCCATGAATTGCGGCCAAGCTGCAGGGTCATTCACCGTTTTATCGCGGCAAAACGCATTGCAGAACCCGTAAACCTGCCCACCGGTTTCCATGAAATGTGTTACCGGATCGCCTGAATAGGGGCAGACGTCGTTCCGAGCAGGGCCGTTTGCGACGGGTTTGGCTGCAATTAGGTTGGGGATCGGCCAGAGCGCGCTGGGCAGGTCTTGGGGGTAGGGGAACGGATCATATGTCTTGGTAGCCCCCATCGCCCGCCATCGGCGCAATGTCGGATCCGCCAGCGTTGCGTTGATATAGTCATGTGACGTTTGGCTGCGGGCCAAACCATAGGTGGCAAACCGGCATGCAACAGGCGCGTAAAATGCATCGACAAGCGAGTAGTCGCCAAACAACCATGGCCCAGTCGTGCCATATTGGCTGCGGGCCAATTCCCACAAATGTTCGATCCGCGAGACGTCCGCCTGCACTGCCTTTGACGGCTGAAACCCATCCCACAGGTTTGCGAGGTTCATGCCACAGTCGTTGCGCAAGGCACCAAAGCCGCTGTGCATTTCAGCAACCATCGACCGTGCTAGCGCCCGCGCGCCTGCGTCAGCTGGATAGAGGCCTGCGTCAGGATGGGCCTCGTTTAGGGTTTCACCCATGGCGAGACTATCTGTCACTACGTGGCCCGCTGGCGTAGTCATTACCGGCACGGTTTTGGCGGGCGCCAAATGCGCCAAGTCATTGGCCATAGTGCCGGAATACAAACCGACTGTTTTTGTCGAAAAAGGCAGATCGAATTTTTCCAGCATAAGCCAGCCGCGCAAGGACCAGCTGCTAAAGGTGCGGTCACCGATATAAAGAGTGTATGTCATCTGGTTAACTGGTTCCTTGTTTCAATTCAGTGTCGGGTGAATGTCAGGGCGTCCGATTTATACTAACCACGGTTAGCCCGCCGTTTGCGGCCTCAAATTGCGTCACGGACAGGTTGTCGATCTTCTGGCCAAAGGTCTCATAGGCCGAAATGCCACACGCCCGCTGGATCTGTGACAAAATGGCCCCGAAATGGGTCACGACAATCAGGTCGGCATGACCCGCAGCTGTATGGCGGTCAATTGCGACACCGACGCGCGTGCGTACTTCATTCCAGCTTTCGCCGTTTGGCGGGGCAATGTCACCAGGCCGTTCCCAATAATCGCGGATCAGCTTTGGGTCACGCGCCTCGGCCTCGGCAAAGGTCAGGCCATCCCAATCGCCGAAATTAATCTCTCGCAAGTCAGGGTCATTCGGTAGCCGCGTCGCGGGTGTCAGTGCATCGGCAGTTTGAACTGTGCGGGTCAGGTCAGAAGATACAAGCGGCGCGTCAGGCAGCGCGTTACGCAGTCGCGCGATCTGTGCATGGCCGCTTAGGTCCGCAGGCAGGTCAGTCCATCCGATCATTGCCTTGGCATGGGTCGGAGCATGACGGACAAGCCATAGCCGCGTCACGGGAGCTGTCCTTTTAATGCCAATGGTAGTCCGGCCATCACCGCGACCACTGATGCGGCATCTTGTGCCAATTCTTGGTTCAATGTTCCTTGGGCATTTCGAAACCGTCGCGATAAGGCGTTTTCGGGGACGATCCCATAGCCGACCTCGTTCGAGACTACGACCACGCGGGCTTGGGTTTGCATCAGGGCCGCACGCAGGTCGGCTGTGTGCTGTTCGATGTCCAGTTCGGCCAGTAGGATGTTCGTCAACCACAGCGTTGCGCAGTCCAGCAAAACGACCGTGTTTTTGGTCAAATCACGCAGTCGGGTCGGCAGGTCGATCGGTTCTTCGATCGTCGTCCAATCAGGCCCGCGCTGGGTCCGGTGCTGTGCAACCTTGGCCTTGGTTTCGCTATCCCAAACCCGAGATGTGGCAATATAGGTGCGTGGTAGGCCGCATTGAAGACATAGGGTTTCGGCATATTTCGACTTGCCGCTGGCGGCGCCACCTAAAACCAGTGTGAGTTTCGGCAAGTCAATCATGCAACCAATTGTGATCCAAGGCGTTGTTCGGGGCGTAGCAACAATAATTAGCAGCTACACACAATTGCACAAGCAGGGGTATTATCATGGGTGCATCAGGAATTTCCGAGCAAAGATTTTCGCGTAGGGCGATGAAGGCAGAAATGCTGGACGCCGAGACCGAAATGGCTTTGGCATATGCGTGGCGTGACAATCGTGATGAACAAGCATTGCACCGGTTGATAACAGCATACATGCGGTTGGCAATCTCGATGGCAGCCAAGTTCAAACGTTACGGCGCCCCAATGAACGACCTGATCCAAGAAGCGTCGGTCGGCTTGATGAAAGCCGCAGAAAAATTTGACCCCGACCGCGGTGTCCGGTTTTCAACCTATGCTGTCTGGTGGATCAAGGCCTCAATTCAGGATTACGTCATGCGCAACTGGTCGATGGTGCGTACAGGGTCCACATCGTCGCAAAAATCGCTGTTTTTCAACATGCGCCGTGTGCAGGCACAGTTAGAACGACAAGCGGCCGCAGAGGGCAAGGTGTTGGAACGGCATGACCTGCTGGAAAGAATCGCGGCGCAAGTCGGCGTGCCAGTGCGCGACGTCGAGATGATGGACGGGCGGCTGTCTGGATCCGACTTTTCTCTAAACGCCACCCAATCGGTCGAGGACGAGGGCCGAGAGTGGATCGATGCATTGGCGGATGACGGACCACAAGCTGAGGAACAAGTCACAGCGACCCACGACACCGCGACCTTGCGGCGTTGGTTGCTGTCGGCCCTGACCGAGCTGAACGAACGCGAGCGGTTTATTGTGCAAGAACGAAAATTGCGTGAGGCCCCTCGCACGCTCGAGAGTTTGGGCGGTGAGTTGGGCCTGTCCAAAGAACGCGTTCGCCAGTTAGAGGCCGCCGCTTTTGGTAAGATGCGCAAGACCTTGCAACAGCATGGAAGCGATCTCGAGCAATTGCTCGCCTGATTGTCATTGGCCGCCGCAATGCATAGTGTCTGACCCAAGTTGGATAGGGACTGTGCTGATGTTGGCTGAAAAACACATTTTACTGATCATCACGGGCGGGGTCGCGGCGTTTAAATCGCTGGACCTGATCCGCAGGCTGCGTGAACGCGGGGCGATGGTGACACCTGTTCTAACACAGTCGGGGGCCGAATTTGTAACACCGCTTAGCGTATCGGCGCTGGCGGGCAATCCTGTGCATCAGGATCTCTTTGACCTGACCCGAGAAGCAGAGATGGGCCACATCGAGCTGTCCCGCGCTGCCGATCTGGTCGTTGTCGCGCCTGCTACGGCGGACATGATGGCCAAGATGGTGGCGGGTTTGGCCAATGATCTGGCTTCGACCCTGCTATTGGCCACTGACAAACGCGTTTTGATCGCACCATCCATGAATGTGCGCATGTGGGACCATCCGGCGACGCAGCGCAATGTCGCGACACTGGCTGATGATGGGATATTGATGGTTGGCCCGAACAATGGCGATATGGCCTGTGGTGAATTTGGTCTAGGCCGCATGGCCGAACCGCTAGAAATCGTCGCGGCCATCGAGGCCGCGCTGGCCGACGGGCCGCTTCGGGGCAAACACGTGCTTGTCACGTCGGGGCCAACCCACGAGCCGATCGATCCTGTCCGCTATATCGCGAACCGGTCGTCGGGTGCGCAGGGCACTGCTATCGCGTCGGCGTTGCGGGACTTGGGGGCCAAGGTTACGTTCGTCACAGGTCCAGCCGATGTGCTGCCACCTGTGGGTGTCGATGTGATACAGGTCCAAACCGCCGCAGAGATGCTGGCGGCCGTGCAATCCACTGGTGATACCGATGCCGCAATTTTTGCCGCGGCGGTCGCCGATTGGCGCGTCGACAATGCATCAAACAGCAAGATCAAAAAGGACAAATCGGGGCTGCCTACCCTTAGCTTTGCCGAGAACCCCGATATTCTGGCAACAATTGCCCAAGCCAAAACAGGTCGGCCTACCATCGTCATCGGGTTCGCGGCCGAAACCGATGACGTGATCGCCAACGCCAAGGCGAAACGTAAACGCAAAGGGTGCGACTGGATTGTCGCCAATGATGTGTCGCCCGAGACCGGGATCATGGGCGGCGCGGAAAACGACATCACGCTGATTACCGCAGACGGGTCCGAGGACTGGCCGCGTATGGGTAAGGATGAGGTCGCGAAACGACTGGCGCAAAAGCTGGCCGAGGCGCTGGCGTGAGCGTGGGTAGATATTTGTGCATATCGGCTGTCCGTAAGGAGAGATACGAAAAATGGTAGACATAGCAATAGCTTGGTCGGAAGGCGCCGATCAATCGGTTGGCTTGCCCAGTTATGAGACCGAAGGCGCAGCTGGTGCCGATGTCCGCGCGAATTTCGGCGAAGGCGGTGGCGCAGTGGTGTTGGGCGCCATGACACGTGCCTTTATCCCGACTGGATTGATGATGCAAATGCCATGCGGGTTTGAGGCGCAAATCCGCCCTCGCTCGGGTCTCGCGCTCAAGCACGGGATCACGATGATCAATGCACCGGGCACAATTGACAGTGACTATAGGGGCGCTGTCGGCGTTTTGGTTGTCAATCTGGGCGCCGAGCCGTTCGAAGTAAGCCACGGCATGCGGATCGCGCAAATGGTTGTGGCACCTATCGTGCAGGCGACGTTTCAGGTTGTGGACACTCTGGACACAACAAAACGGGGTGTAGGCGGGTTCGGCTCGACGGGTTCTGGCGCGACTGGGACAGGCGCGTGATTACCGTTCTTGCGATGGCTGTGGTCTTGTGGGGAATTGGTGCGGCCATGGGCACACCGCGCCGTGCGCGTTGGGTCCTGATCGCGGTCTTGCTGGTAGCCGTCATCGCAATTCAGGTCGCGCTGCCCAGCGGCCACCTGCTGCGCGAGGCCACTGGCGGAGATGTGCGTTTGTGGCTGCTGCTGATCGGCTTTGCCGCAATTGTTTGGGGGTACCGGCTGCTGTTGGGCAGGATTAGAGAGCGCGCGACTGAAGTGCCCACCCAGCCCGAGGCAAACAGCTTTTGTGACGCCGAACTGGACAGATATGCGCGTCATATCATCATGCGAGAGATTGGTGGGCCGGGGCAAAGGGCGTTGAAACAAGCTAACGTTCTGGTTGTTGGCGCCGGGGGATTGGGCGCGCCTGCGTTACAGTATCTGGCGGCGGCTGGCGTAGGCACTATTGGGGTCATTGACGACGATCTGGTCGAGAATGCGAATTTGCAGCGTCAGGTCATCCATATGGATGCGCAAATTGGTAACCCGAAGGTCCAATCAGCTGCGGATGCAATCACGAGCCAAAACCCGTTTGTTGCCGTTCGCCCCTATCAACGACGGCTGACGCCTGATATCGCAGATGACCTGTTTGCCGATTATGATTTGATCCTCGATGGCACCGACAATTTTGAAACACGCTATCTGGTGAACGAAGTTGCAACCCGTCTGGGCAAGCCCCTTATTGCGGCCGCGCTGACCCAATGGGAGGGTCAGATCAGCCTGTATCATCCCGCGCAAGGCACCCCTTGTTACGCCTGTGTCTTTCCCGAGCGGCCCGACCCTGCATTGGTGCCCAGTTGCGCCGAGGCCGGTGTGCTGGGCCCGTTGCCCGGTGTGATCGGGTCAATGATGGCGGTCGAGGCCGTCAAACAGATTACCGGCGCGGGCCAAACACTGGCTGGTCGGTTGATGATCTATGACGCGCAATACGCCGAGACCCGAACAATATCCGTAAAGCCGCGCGCGGACTGCACGATTTGCCCTACCAAAGGAACCTAGACATGACCAATCCGCTATTGACCCAATGGGACACGCCGCACGGTTTGCCGCCATTTGACCGGATCACGGATGCAGACTTCAAACCCGCGGTCGAGGTGGCATTGCAAGAGGCGCGCGATGCAATCGATGCGATTGCCGCGCAGTCCGACGCGCCGACGTTTCAAAACACCGTCGAGGCACTGGAAGTGGCCGACCGGTCCTTGGGGCGCGTGTTGGGCGTGTTCTATGGTGTCGCGGGTGCCGACAGCAATCCCGCGCGCGAGGCGTTGCAACGGGACTTCGCCCCGATGCTTAGCGCGCATAGTTCGTGGGTGACCGAACATGCGGCACTGTTTGAACGGGTCGACGCATTGTGGACGATGCGTGCGGACCTAGATCTGTCAGATGAACAGGCGCGCGTGCTGATGTTGACCCGGCGCGGCTTTGTGCGTGCAGGTGCAAAATTGCAAGGCGAGTCCGCCAGCAGGCTGCGAGATGTCAAATCCCGCCTGTCCGTGATCGGAACCGAATTCACCCAAAACTTGCTCGCCGATGAACGCGAATGGTTTATGCCATTGGACGCCGAAGCGATGGGCAGCTTGCCTGAGTTCGTGCAGGCTACGGCACGTGCGGCGGGCGCGGAAAAGGACGCGGGCGGCCCTGTTGTGACCTTGTCGCGCTCACTGATCGTCCCGTTCTTGCAGTTTTGTGACCATCGTCCGCTGCGCCAAAAAGCCTATGAGGCGTGGGTGTCGCGCGGGGCGAATGGCGGCAAGACCGATAACCGGGCATTGGCGGCCGAGACGCTGGCATTGCGCGCCGAGCGGGCGCAATTGTTGGGCTATGATAGTTTCGCCGACTACAAGCTGGAAACCGAGATGGCGGGCACGCCCGACGCGGTCCGCGGCTTGCTGATGAACGTCTGGAAACCGGCAAAAGAGGCGGCAGAAGCCGACGCCAAAGTATTGG